>DASYBT010000090.1:0-17244 GCA_036500585.1 Rhizomicrobium sp. | reverse complement strand
AACGGCTGCAAGCCCGCCGAGCATCACGTCCTGGATCGTTGCATAGCCCACCCCGTCGATCTGATAGGGACCGGAAAGGCGCAGGAACGCGTACATCATCGCACCCACCAGGGCCATTCCGATGGCGTGGCGCAGATAGGGATTCTCGATCCGCTCGAATCGCTCCTCGGCAAAATGCAATCCACGAATGAAGCCGGTCGCACCAAGTCCGCTGATGAGGCCAAGCGCCGCGTAAAGCACAAGCACATAGGCGGCCGAAGGATGGTCCGGCACGGAACCGACGGGCGGCACGTGAAAGGCCGGACGCGGACCGAAGAACAATCGGCCGATGAAGGTGGCCGTTCCGGTGGCCAGCGCGACCGGGAGGAACGTGCGCGTGCTGAATTCCGGCATCATCAACTCGATGGCGAAGATCACGCCACCGATCGGCGTGTTGAACGTGGCCGCAATTCCGGCGCCGGCGCCTGCCGCCACGAGATTGATGCGCTGCCAGGGCTGCAGCCGAATGGCCTGGGCGATGCTCGATCCCAGCGAAGCGCCGATCTGGATGATGGGCCCTTCACGCCCCACCGCCGAGCCGCTGCCGATGGCAAACGCGGAAGCCAATGACTTCACCGCCGCGACCACCGGCCGGATGCGTCCTTCATTGTAGAAGATGGCGTCCATCACCTCGGGCACGCCGTGGCCGCGCGCTTCCGGTGCAAAGGTCTGAACCAGAAAGACCACCACCATGCCGCCAAGAACCGGAACGAGAATGACGAACGGCCCCCACGGCGATGCAGGCGTGTAGATGTTGGCGTCGTACACCGGCGACCAGACACCGAAGAACAAGACGTTGTGCACCAGCGAGATCAGGATGCGGAAAAAGACCGCGCCCAAGCCGGTGACGATGCCGACGCAAATCGCGATCAGGGAAAACCAGAACAGATTGATGGAACGGTTTTCGACGGTCTTCTTAGCCATTTGTCACCGGTGTGCCGCACGCAGCGGGGATCGAAGACCTGCCAAATTTTCGAAGGTTCTGCAGCACACACACTCGCAATGCAGGCGACGACCTGGCCGGCGTGGGTTTCGCCCGTAAGCGGATGGAAAACGAGCGAAGGTCAGCGGATGGCCGGAGGTGGAAATTCATGCCTTCGCTATAACCCCAGTGCGACCCCGGCCGGGCCGCGACTTTTCGAACCACGATACCGGTGGGTCTGCCAATATGTTCTCTATATGATCCTAAGACTGCACTTGCACGGCCATGCATATCACTCTGATATCAATGGCTTACGTGAGGCATGACAAAAGAAAATCGCCAAAAAAGCAAAAACGAATAGTTGCTGTGGAATAGCCTGCTGAACAGGCTGCAGGACGCGAAGGATCGCCTTTTTCTGCACAGAACCAGCCTTGCGAGTGCCGAATCCCGCTCCTATATACCCCCTAGGATCGGCAGGGGCATTCGCCCCGTGCCGGTTTTGCCAATGATTTCAATGGGGACGGGCCGAAGGGCGCCTCGTTTGAGGGCCAGGAAACCGTCCGCCAGATAGAGAGGAAGACAGCATGGCTAAAGTGATCGGCATCGACCTCGGCACGACCAATTCATGCGTAGCCGTTATGGAGGGCTCGTCCCCCAAGGTCATCGAAAACTCGGAAGGCGGGCGCACCACCCCTTCCATCGTGGCGTTCACCGGTGACGGCGAGCGTCTCGTCGGACAGGCCGCCAAGCGGCAGGCCGTTACCAATCCCGAATTCACCTTCTTCGCCATCAAGCGGCTGATCGGCCGCCGCTTCGACGATCCCATGACCCAGAAGGACATGGGCATGGTGCCGTACAAGATCGTCAAGGCCGGCAATGGCGATGCCTGGGTGCAGGGCCGCGACGGCAAGCAGTACGCGCCATCGGAAATCTCCGGCTTCATCCTGCAGAAGATGAAGGAAACCGCCGAAGCCCATCTCGGCGAGAAGGTGACGCAGGCGGTCATCACCGTCCCGGCATACTTCAACGATGCCCAACGCCAGGCGACCAAGGACGCCGGCAAGATCGCCGGCCTCGAAGTCCTGCGCATCATCAACGAGCCGACGGCCGCCGCGCTCGCCTATGGCATGGACAAGAAGGGTAACGGCACCATCGCGGTGTACGACCTCGGCGGCGGCACGTTCGACGTGTCGGTGCTCGAGATCGGCGACGGCGTGTTCGAAGTGAAGTCCACCAACGGCGACACGTTCCTCGGCGGTGAAGACTTCGACATGCGGCTGGTGAATTACCTGGCCGACGAGTTCAAGAAGGAATCCGGCATCGACCTGCGCAGCGATCGCCTCGCCTTGCAGCGGCTCAAGGAAGCCGCCGAGAAGGCGAAGATCGAGCTCTCATCCGCGATGCAGACGGAGGTCAATCTGCCGTTCATCACGGCGGACGCCTCCGGGCCGAAGCATCTGACGATGAAGATCACGCGCGCCAAGCTGGAAGCGCTGGTGGACGATCTCATCCAGAAGACCGTCGCACCCGTGAAGGCCGCGCTGAAGGATGCCGGCGTTTCCGCGAACCAGATCGACGAAGTGATCCTCGTCGGCGGCATGACCCGCATGCCGAAAGTTCAGGAAGTGGTGAAGCAGCTGTTCGGCAAGGAGCCGCACAAGGGCGTCAACCCGGATGAAGTGGTCGCCATCGGCGCCGCGATCCAGGGCGGCGTGCTGAAGGGCGAAGTGAAGGACGTGCTGCTGCTGGACGTGACTCCGCTGTCGCTCGGCATCGAGACCTTGGGCGGCGTGTTCACCCGTCTCATCGACCGCAACACGACGATCCCGACGAAGAAATCGCAGGTGTTCTCCACCGCGGAAGACAATCAGACGGCGGTGACCATCCGCGTGTTCCAGGGCGAACGCGAAATGGCGGCAGACAACAAGCTGCTCGGCCAGTTCGATCTCGTCGGCATTCCGCCGGCGCCGCGCGGTGTGCCGCAGGTGGAAGTCACCTTCGACATCGACGCCAACGGCATCGTGAATGTGACCGCGAAGGACAAGGCCACCAACAAGGAGCAGCAGATCCGGATCCAGGCCTCCGGCGGATTGTCGGAAGCCGACATCGACAAGATGGTGAAGGACGCGGAAGCCCACGCCGCGGAAGACAAGAAGCGGCGCGAACTGGTCGACGCCAAGAACCAGGCCGATGCGCTGGTGCATTCGACAGAGAAGGCGCTCTCAGAGCACGGCTCCAAGGTCGGCCAGGACGAGCGCACGTCCATCGAGAATGCCATCGCGGCCGTGAAGGAAGCCATCAAGGGCGACGACGTCTCCGACATCCAGGCGAAGACGCAAACCTTGGCGCAGGCTTCCATGAAGCTCGGCGAGGCCATGTACAAGGCGCAGCAGGAGCAAGGCGCGCAAGCCGGTCAGCCCGGCGGCGAAGGCGCTGCGCCCAAGGACGACAATGTCGTGGACGCGGAATTTTCCGAGGTCGATGACAACAAGAAGGGCGCTGCCTAACGGCAGAAGTCGGAATACGGAAGTCGGAAATCGGAAGCGTCAAAATGCAAACTCTGATCTCTGACTTCCGATTTCTGATTTCTGGACCTCATATGCGGGGCGGTTGAGTTGAGTAAACGCTGTTACTATGAGGTCCTCGGGGTTGAGCGCTCGGCTTCCGCCGAAATCATCAAGGGCGCCTATCGCAAGGCCGCAAAAGAACATCACCCCGACCGCAATCACGGCGACACGACCGCTGAAGTCCGGTTCAAGGAAGTCAGCGAAGCCTATGATGTCCTGAAGGACGACCAGAAGCGCGCCGCCTACGACCGCTTCGGCCATGCGGCGTTTGGGAATGGCGGCGGCCACGGCGCCAACGGGTTCGACTTCGCCTCCTCGTTCACCGACATTTTCGACGACCTGTTCGGCGAGTTCACCGGCGGCCGCCGCGCGCGACGCCAGAACCGTGGACAGGATCTGCGCTACAATCTCGAGGTTTCGCTCGAGGAATGCTTCAAGGGCCGGCAAGCGCAGATCAAGGTGCCGACGGCGGTCGCGTGCGAAACCTGCAATGGGAGCGGCGCGGAAAAAGGCTCGAAGCCCGAGCAGTGTCCCACCTGCTCCGGCATCGGAAAGGTGCGCGCGAGCCAGGGCTTCTTCACCATCGAACGCACCTGTCCCTCATGCCGGGGCTCGGGCCGGTACATCCGCAATCCCTGCAAGACCTGCCACGGCGCGGGCCTCGTGCAAAAGGAGCGAACCCTCGCGGTCGATGTTCCGGCCGGTGTCGAGGAAGGCACGCGCATCCGGCTCGCCGGCGAAGGCCAGGCGGGGCTGAACGGCGGACCGGCGGGCGATCTCTACCTCTTCATCGCGGTGAAGCCGCACCCGATCTTCCAGCGCGACGGCCACGATCTCTATTGCCGCGCGCCGGTGGCGTTCGTGACGGCGGCGCTCGGCGGCGCCATCGAAGTGCCGACCTTAGATGGCGGGCGCGCCAAGGTGACCATCCCCGATGGCACGCAATCTGGCCACCAGTTCCGCCTGCGCGGCAAAGGCATGCCGGTGCTGCGCGGCGGCAGCATGAGCGGCGATCTCTATGTCGAGGTCGTGGTGGAGACGCCGGTGAAGCTTTCCAGGAAGCAGAAGGAATTGCTGCGCGCCTTCGAGCATGAGAGCGAGCCCGGCTGCCAGCCGCAATCCGAAGGCTTCCTCGCCAAACTCAAGGAATTCTGGACCGGCAGCGAAACCGCCTGACCTCGCACGTCAGTGAGCCGCACTACTTGCCGGCGGCTCAACCGCAAACAGCGGCGCCATCGCAACGACGCCCTTGTCCACGTCGGCGGCGTGGCCGAGGAATTCGTCGATCCCGAACACCATCTCGGTGGTGCGCAACAGCGAGTAGTGATTGTACGGTGTCGGATCGACGAGGTGCCGGGGGCCGTGATTTGTGATGACGATGGTCGGAATGCGGCCACCGCCGAAGTTCGCCGCGCTGGATGGATCGTAGCCACAGCAGCCTTGCATGCCGCCGCTGCGTTCCTCCTTGTCGTCTTCATCGAACGTAATGACGATCGCCATATTGCCGGGGCTGGCCCACGCTTTCGAGTGCATGAGCTTTCCGACAATCACGCCAATCAAGGCATCGCCGCGCTTGATCAGACCGGAGCGATTGGTGCTGCCGTTGCAATCGCCTGGCACGTTCGGGCCGTTGTGGGAGCCCAATCCGTGCATATCGTCGCATTGGTCGGGAATGATGTGGGCGTAATTGGGCAGGCGGTCTGCCGCCAGATCGGCGTCCAGTTGCGAGAAGCCGACAAAATGCCTGGCAAGCTCCGGGAACGGCTCCTCACGCACCGAGTCGAAATTCACGAACCCATTGTGTTTTGCGGCATACAGCTCGTTGGGCAGCCCCGGGACCGAGTAGCCATCCGTCGGCCAGCGCGGAACCAGTGAGCCGGCCGACGGGATGTCCTCGAGGTAGGCCTTCCAGGTCAGCCCTTTCTCGGCGAGTTGGTCCGGCAAACTGCGCGCGGAAATCGTGTGGTCGACATAGCCCGGCCGAGTGGCGCTCTGGCAAAATTCGTCGATCAGGCCGGCCTTGCAATAGAACGCGTCGTCATCGCGAATGCCAAATGTGTCGCCGCCAACGATGGCAATGTAGTTCGGCTCGCTTGGGTGGGCCTCCGCGTAAAACTGCGAGGCCAGCCCGTACTCGGAGGCGAGATTGTGAATGACCGGCGTCCAGTCGGGATGAGACATGATCTGCTCGTGGCCCTCGTTCTCTTCGACGATGATAAAGATGTGCCGATAAAGGGGCACGGTGGGCGCGGCCTGCGCGGCGGACAACGTCGCGCAGGCCGCCACGCCAAGGTCGGAAAGCAGCCGGATGATGCTTTTCATTCTTGCGTTGCCTCACAGTTTGATGCGAACACCTGTTTCGTAAGTCTGGTCATAAAACTCGCGCTGGATCACCCAATTTGGGTGGCCCAAGAAGATGCGGTGCGGCGCGTTGGTGATGTTCTTGACGTTGAAATATACCGATGCATTGTCGGTGACGTCGTAGCTGGACGTGAAGTCGAGGTTGAAGTCCCCATTCACGAATTGATCCGTGGCACGGTCGCCGCCGACCTGATACAGGCTGTGGGTGACAAACTGCGACGCGAGACGCAGAGACAGGCAATGGGCTTCATAGAAGATCGCGGCATTGAACGTTGTGGCTGAGGTCCCCGGCAGGAACTGCTCTTCGCCCGGCCGCACTGCGCCGCTGCTCGTCGCCAGCGTGATATTCGTGTCGACACCGAAGCCGTCAAACGGACCGGGCAGGAACGTAAACTTCTGCTGGTACGCCGCCTCGATGCCTCGCGCATAGGACGAGGGGATGTTGTCGTAACTGTCCAGATAGGCAGTACCATTATAGCCCAGCGCCTTTAGGCGCGGATCGCCGCCGGGCACGATGACTTCGCGGCTGAAAATGTAGTTGGTGAATTCCTTGTCGAAGGCGCCGAACTGGGCGATGCCGCCGTCATTCAAATAATACTCCACGTCCAGATCGAAATTGTTGCCGGTTGTGGCCTGTAGATCGGGATTCCCGGTGGCGATGTGACCCGTGGTGGCATTCACGGTGGTCGCGCCCGCAACCTGGTTGAATCCGGGCCTTCCAACACCGGTCGAATAGGTCGCGCGCGCCATCAAGTCGTCGCTGAAGTTGTAGCGCAACTGCAGAGTCGGAAAGACGTTGGTATACTGTTTGGGAATACGCGTGAAATCGTCTGGAGGTGGTAGGGGGTTGCCATTCGCATCGAAGTTGTAGAAGCCGTATTTTGCGTTGGTCGACTCGATGCGGGCGCCAGCCAGCACGCCCCACGGGCCGTATTGGCCGGTGTACATGCCGTAGCCCGAATAAATGTTTTCGTCGGCGTTGAAGTAGCCGGTGGGGTCGAACACCTCCCCACTCCTGACGATCGTACCATTCTTGATCACCGCCAGCAGGGCAGCCTCGTTGATGCCGGGGCCGTTGGTATAATGGTTGTCGTAATAGCTCGTGTCGGGCCTGAGCGGCGAAAGAGACGCCAGAGAGAGATCGAGAGTTGAGATATCGCCGCCTCCCGGAGCGGAAAAACTTTGATTGTATACATTCTGGTTCTTGGTCCGCAGCCGCACCTCGAAGCCGAATTTGAAGCGGTCGGCGTCGTTGAAGATATTGGCGGGAATCTGCATGTTGCCCGCGTAGGACCATTCTTGGTCAGCGTCCTTCTCGGTGCCATTGTCGAGGCCGGTGAGCGTATACAGCGAAGGGTCGTTGACGTTTGTCCCGTCCGCAATCGTAAGGCCCGGGAAATTCGGGTTGGTGATGTTATCGTAAGTGATGAAAACGCCCTGGGACCCGGTGAATGTGGGGCCGTAATTGCGTCCCATATCGTAAGTCGCGCGCGAATAAGCGACGTGATAGTCGATCTGGGACCAGCCTAGGTCGTTTTCGCCACCGGCCGCGAAGACGCTGTTGCGATGGATTTCTTCTTCGTTGGTGCCATCCAGTTCGAGATCGGCCTGGGTCGCAATGCCGTTCGGGTTGGAAGGATCAACCGAAATCGGATAACCGGTGCTACCGTCGATATCATTGTACACAAGATGATTTTTGACTACCGATTCGATATAGCCGAATACGTTGGCCCGCACGTAAAAGCGATCATCGGGGTTGGGCTTGAAGTCGAATTCCCCGCCATAACCGAAACGGCGGCGATGGTAATCGTAGTGCCGCAGTTGCAGGTCCGCATAGGTCTTGTCGAGGGGACCGGCCGGATTGAACGGTTCGTTTGTATAATCCTCCTCGATGTCGTCGAAGCCGCGCATATCGGTGCGCCAGGAGCCGTCGAGCACGATCGAGAACGGAGTGGGGTTGGACACCCAGCCGGGGGTCACCTGGTTTGCGCTCTCGCCGTTTTCGATCACAAGCCCGCTGTCGTTGAATCCGAAGCGTGCGCCGGCCGCAATTTCCGCGTCGAACGGGCCGGTGTGCTTGTGTTCCGGCTCGTAACCGGCGCCTAGGGTGATATCGGCGAACGGCTTGACGATGTCGGCCGCGGAGCGCGGCTTCAGCTCGATCGTTCCGCCCAGACCTTCGGCATCCTGGTCGGGCATACCGGTCTTGGTAACGATGATGCCGTCGATCGCGCCTTCCGGGATGGTGTCGAACTCGACTGCGCGCCCGCCGCCCCCGTCATAGGTGCCGCCCGGGTATGTGTTCAGCAGTGGCACCGCGCCATACGTCGCGCCATTGAGGTTGCCGTCAAGACCTCGGATGTTGACGAAGCGCCCTTCGCCCGTATCGGCCAATAGCGAAATGCCGGGCATGCGACTGAGGGACTCGGCGGCGTTGAAGTCCGGGTACTTTATCATCGCCTCCGCCGACTGCACGTTGATGAGGTTGGGCGCCTGCTTTTGCAGCTCGCGCGCTGGCTCCTGATGGCGGATACCGGTAACAACCACTGTCTCGACATTTCCAGATGATGCCGCCTCTTGCGTGTGCGCAGCTTGTCCAAACCCCAGGAGCACGGCCGCAGCGGTGCCGCCCAAAAAGCGCGGCGCGAATATTTTCGTCATATTGAATACCCCCAACTGCGCGGCAAACATCCCGGTGCCGCCGCTTTCGGAACGATGTCAGCCGGCATCGAGCGTGGCACCAGCTTGACGATGCCTCCGAGTCCCTCGGCGTCGATATCCGGCGTCAGCGACTTGATCAGTTCCACGCCGCCCATCAGCCCGGACGGGAACGCGTCGAACGCCACCGCACGGCCTCGGCCTTGCGGCGACGAGGGATTCGATGCGGTCAGCCGCACCCCGTCGAAACTCGTTCCATTGAGGTCGGCATCCATGCCGCGGATGTTGACGAAGCGTCCCTCGCCGCTGTCCGATTCGAGGGAAACGCCGGGCACGCGTTGCAGGGCTTCGGCAAGGTTGACGTCCGGCAACTTCTTTATCTCTGTCACCGGCTGCACTTCGAGGACGACGTTCGGCGCGTTCTGTTTGATTTGCTGAGCGTTGATCCGGGTGCCCGTGACCACAACCGTTTCGACCGTGGTCGAGGTGGACTGCGCCTCGGCAGCCTGCACCTGTATGACAAAGATCACTGGCAACGCGGTCGCGCGCAGCAACTGCGGTAGACGCGTGTCCGCCCGCATTGTGTCCCCCACTCAGAAGCAAACCAGGCGGTGCTCGAACTGAGCACCACCATCCCTTCAGGGACCAAAGCGCGAGTTCTTGAAGTCAGCGTGACACTCGAATGACATTCTTGCGCATCATGAGCGCAACAACTTCGGCAGCTTAGGGGGAAAACAGCGTATTGAAGTTCGGGCAGTCGCCGCTGGTCGCGAGCAGCGTGTCGTAAGTGCCATCCTTGAGCAGGGCGCTGACGCCCTTCAATGCAGCACCATAGGCCGCGCGACCGGTGATGGCGCCGACGCTAACGCGCCGCACGCCGGCCGACTTCAACTCGGCGATCGGCGGCACCACGCGCATCGCCAGAATGTTGAGCGGCAAATCAATGGCGGCAATCACCTCTGCAATCTCGCCGAGATCGTGCATCGCCGGAGCGAACAACCCATCGGCACCCGCTTCGGCGTAGAGCCTCCCGCGGCGGATCATCTCCGCAAGCTTGTCTTCGTCCAGCACAAGGTTCTGCAGATACACATCGCAGCGCGCGTTGATGAAGATGTCGGCGCCCTTTGACCGCGCTGCCTCTTTGATCGCGACGATTTTGCGACAGAGAAGGTCGGGCTCGCCCTTGCCGTCCTCCAGATTGATCCCGACGGCGCCCAACTCGATCAGCCGCATCACATGCGCGCCCACTTGGTGTGAATCGGACGAGTAGCCCGCTTCGCTGTCCACCGATACCGGTACCGACACCTCGCGCATCACCTCACGCACCGCGGCCAGCACCACGTCCGTCGGCATGGTCTCGCCGTCGGCATAGCCATGGCACCAGGCGACCGCGGCGCTCGAGGTGGCTACAGCCTCCGAGCCCAACTCCTGCACCATCCGCGCACTGGCGGCATCCCAGGCGTTCGGCAGCACCAAAAGCCGGCCCTTGCCGTGCAGGGTCCGGAACTGCTCCAGCCGTTCCTGTTGGGTGCTCATCTTGCTGTTTCCTTCCGGGGGTTCGCGCGTTAGGGCAGGATTGAGCGGCGGTGGTTCACCGTCAATTGCACAAAGCGGGTGGCTGAATTGCAGCACGGGATTTGCTAGGAGACCTCATGCCTGCCACGACTGCCTCCGAACATCTGAACTTCATCCGCGGCCTGATTGCCCGGCCCAAGAATGTCGGCGCCATTGCGCCCTCGTCGCCGGCACTCGCCAAGGCTATCGCCGCCCAGGTCGATCCTTCGCGGCCCGGTCCGGTGCTGGAGCTGGGGCCGGGAACGGGCGTGGTGACCGAAGCGCTGATCGAGCGCGGCGTGGCGGAAGACCGGCTGGTTGCCATCGAATACGACCGCGATTTCGCTAAAGCGGTGGCTCGGCGCTTTCCGAAAGCGCGCGTGTTGCGCGGCGATGCGTTTCAGTTCGCCAAGCTGCTCGACGGCACCATCGACCAGCCCTACGCCGCGATCATCTCGGGATTGCCGCTGCTGAATTTCCCGCCGGAGACGCGCCGCGCGCTGATCGAATCCGCGCTCGACCATCTGCAGCCGGGCGCGCCGTACATCCAGTTCTCCTACGGCACGCGGCCATCCATCCCGCCGACGGAGCGCTATACCGTCAAGCGCGCCGCCGTGATCTGGCTCAACCTCCCGCCCGCGCGGGTGTGGGTGTACCGGACGGTCTGATTACTCCGCGGCTTCCGCCAGTTGCGGAGCGGCCTGCAGCACGTCCGAGCCGACATGGCTCTCGAACTTCCTGAAGTTCTCACGGAACATGCTGACCAGCTTCGCCGCTTGCGCATCGTAGGCGGCCTTGTCGGCCCAGGTGTCGCGCGGATTGAGGATCTTCGAATCCACACCCGGCACCGACACCGGCACGCGGAAGCGGAAATGCGGATCGATCCGCATCTCGGCGTTGGCCAGCGATCCGTCGAGCGCCGCATTCAGCAGCGCGCGCGTCGCCTTGATCGGCATGCGCGAGCCGGTGCCGAACGCGCCGCCGGTCCAGCCGGTGTTCACTAGCCAGCAATCGGCCTGATGCTGCGCAATGAGATCGCGCAGCAGATTGCCGTACTCGGTCGGGTGGCGCGGCATGAACGGCGCACCGAAGCAGGTCGAGAAGGTCGGCTGCGGCTCCTTGCCGAGGCCTTTCTCCGTGCCCGCCACCTTCGCCGTGAAGCCGGACAGGAAGTGGTACATCGCCTGGCTCGGCGTCAGCTTGGCGATCGGCGGCAGCACGCCGAAGGCATCGGCCGTCAGCATGATGACGTTCTTCGGATGTCCTGCGCGGCCGGTTTCGCTGGCATTCGGGATGTAGTCGATCGGGTACGCTGCGCGCGTGTTCTCGGCATATTTTGCGCTGTCGAGATCGAGCGCGCGCGTGTCCGGGTCCATCACAACGTTCTCGAGCACGGTTCCGAAGCGTTCGGTTGTGGCGTAAATTTCCGGCTCGTTCTCGCGCGACAGCCGGATCACCTTGGCGTAGCAGCCGCCTTCGATGTTGAAGATGCCGTGCTCGCTCCAGCCATGCTCGTCATCGCCGATCAGAGTGCGCGACGCATCGGCCGAGAGGGTCGTTTTCCCCGTGCCGGAGAGGCCGAAGAAGATCGCGCTCTCACCGTCCTTGCCCACATTGGCCGAGCAATGCATCGACATGACCCGCTTCGGCGGCAACAGGTAGTTCATCACCGTGAACACCGACTTCTTCATCTCGCCGGCGTAGGAGGTGCCACCGATGAGAATCATCTTCTTGGCAAAGTTGACCGCGATGATGGTCTTGCTGACGCTGCCGTGCCTGCCAGGATCGGCCTCGAAGCTCGGCAGGTCGATGATGGTGAATTCCGGATTGAATCCTTTCAGTTCATCGGCAATCGGCCTGATCAACAACTGATGCACAAAGAGCGAATGCCAGGCGTATTCCGTGACAATGCGCACCGGCAGCCGGTACTGGAGATCGGCGCCGCCGAACAGGTCCTTGGCAAACAGCTCGCGGCCTTCGGCGAATGCCATCATATCGGCATAGAGGGCGTCGAAATGGGCGGGCGTCATCGCCTTGTTGTTGTCCCACCACACCTGGCTTTCGGTCGACGCGTCGCGCACCACGAATTTGTCCCCGGCCGAACGGCCGGTGTGGACGCCGGTCAGCACCACCAGCGGGCCATTCTTGGCGACATGTCCTTCGCCGCGGCGCACCGCTTCTTCGTAGAGCGCGGGCGCGGACAGATTCCAATGGACCGCCTTCAGGTTGTGGAAGCCGTGCTTCTCAAGGCCGCTCGCGGACATGACTGTGAACCTCCCACAAAAGATTGCGGGCCTCGGCGGCAGCCGGGCCCCGTTGATCTTGCCGAAATCTAATAGACACGCCGCGCATCCAAATTCAACAGGCCAGAACGGGCGTGTTCAGGGGGAAAGTAAACGGGATCAGCCGGTTAGAAATGACAGCGCTGTCCATGAGAGGGGACACAGACGCGCCAAACCGTTTCCCCCGCCACCGCCGCTCGGCTAAGAGGCGGCCATGGCTCTCTCGGATGAGGAACTGGAGCGTTACGCCCGCCACATCGTGCTGCGCGAGGTGGGCGGCCCTGGTCAGGCGCGGCTGAATACCGCGCGCGTGTTGGTGATTGGCGCCGGCGGGCTGGGCAGCCCAGTGATCCTTTATCTTGCCGCGGCAGGCGTGGGCACGATCGGCATTGCGGATTTCGATACCGTGTCGCTGTCCAACCTGCAGCGCCAGATCGCGCACCGCACCGCTGATGTCGGCCGCCTCAAGACGGATTCGGCTGCCGATACCGCCCGCGCCATCAATCCGGAGGTCGAGGTGGTCGCGCATCCGGAACGGATCACCGCGGCGAACGCGATGGACCTCATCGCGCGCTACGATGTGGTCGCCGACGGCTCCGACAATTTTTCCACCCGCTTTCTAATTAACGACGCCTGCTACTTCGCCGGCAAGACGCTCGTCTCGGCCGCGGTGACGGAATTCGATGGCCAGCTCGCCACCTACAAGCCGCGCGCCGGCGACTATCCCTGCTATCGCTGCCTATTTCCGGAACCGCCGCCGCCGGGCACCGCCCCTTCCTGCTCGGAGACCGGAATCCTCGGCGCCGCCGCCGGCGTGATGGGCACATTGCAGGCGCTCGAGGTGATGAAAGAGATCATCGGCATTGGCGAAAGCCTCGCCGGACGGCTGGTGATTTACGAAGCGCTAACCACGAGCTTCCGCACCGTTCGCGTGCGCCGCGATCCGGCCTGCGCGCTGTGCGGCGAGCATCCCAGCATTCGCGATCTGGCGCTCCACTGTCGCGAACCTTAACCGCCGCTTAAAGGCGCTCCTCCAATATTCATCGTTCGAGGCTGACGATGACGCAGGAAATTCACTTCGAGATCTTCAGCCGCCAGGGGGCGAAAGGCGGATGGTCGCTGCACGACGTGCCGACGAATCGCGAAAGCGCCCTCGAAATTGCCGAAAGCCTCATGCGGGAAGGCCGCGCCACTGGCGTCAAGGTCCACAAGGAAACTTACAGTCCCGAAACCGGCGATTACCTGAGCCTCAAGATTTTCGAAGCCGGCCACAACACGGTCAAGACCAAACCGGCGGCGGAAGACCTGCCGCACGCCCTGCCATGCTTCAAGCCGGACGATCTCTACTCCTACCATTCGCGCGCCACGATCGCACGGCTGCTTTGCGACTATCTTACCCGCAGCAAGCTGACCGTCACGGAGTTGATCCATCGCGCGGATGCTCTCGAGAAATTCGAGGCGACCGGCACCTTGTTTCAGTTCGCGATCCAGAAGGTTGCCGTTGCGCAGGCCGCGAACACCGGCACGCCGGTGCAGCAGATCATCAAGAACCTGAACGAACTCGTGACCAAGGCCATTCATCGCGTCTATCGCGACACGCGCCGCTGCGCCTTCCCGAGAGTTGCGGCCGGAAGTTTCGCCGGCGAAGCGGAGAAACTCGCCACCATCCCGGACGGCGCCTACCTGCTCAACGGCGCAATCGCCAGATACCTCGCGCCTCTGAAAAGCTGGGAAGAGAAGGTGCTGCAGCTCGTCTCGCTCCTCAACGAGGCGACAAACGATACTCCGGGAGCAGCGCTGTTGGCGCAGTGTCTCGACTCCATCGTCGCGGAAATCCTGCACGGCTCGGCGGCGCTGCACGAACTGATCGGCGAGCACGAAAGCCTTGGCGCGGCCCTGCTGTCGCTGGTCAACCTGTTTCTTGGCCAGCCGCCGCTGCAAGAAAACGGACATGCCGGATTGCTGGCGCTGACCACTCTGTTCGCGAAAGACCGTCTGCCGACGGCACGCACCGCCGTCGCCAATCGCATCCTCGCCGAAATCAAGAGTTTTCGGCGCCTATGCCCAGGCTCGCTGATCGAGGAATTCGCGATGGTGAGGAAGATCGCGAACAAGCTTGTCCTCGGCCAGGGAAAATATCTGGGCCACGATGACATCGTGGCGGCGTTTGCGCTCCGCTCGCGAAGACTGGTCAGTCACGAGCGCATCCACGAATACATGAACGAGGCACCCTCTCCGGACGAGAAGCTGGCCCGACTTCTGCTGGTAGAGGAGAACATCGTCGGCGTCGAGAACAAGCGCCGTCTCGTATCGTTCATCGTGCCGGTGGTCACATCGGCCGTGTTCGAGAATCATTTCATTCTGGGCAAGGCGCCGCTGCTCGCGCGGCTGCAGAAGATCGCGCAGCTTCAGGCCAGCGTGCTCAAATCGGGGTTCCAGGACAACCAGAAGCGCGAACTGGCCGAGATGCTGGATCGCATTGCCAGCGATGCTGAATCGCGCGCCAAGCTGTTCGACAGCATCGAAGCCAAGCCGGTCGGCCATGTGGAGAAGGCCACAGCCATCCTGAGGCTCTGCGCCGGCGGACTGCTGACCGAGGGACGGCTTTCCGCACGCGCCCGCGACCTTGTGCTCTCTCATCTGGGCCAGCCCGGCTTTCTCACCGGCTATGCTGCATATTCCGCCCAAGCGAATGCAACGGTACCCGATCCGCAAGCGGCGATCTCCGAACTGATGCAGATGTTGCAGAAGGCCGGCATCAGGCCGGAAACCGGACTGAGATCGATAGCCGCCTGATTACCGATCCGGTAACGCCTTCGAAATGTCGCGTGATCCATGCCAGCACGCGCACGACCTGTACCCGAGCGCCGTGATCAAGAAGCCGATAAAGAATCAAGTAGCGCCGGAACCGCGGCGAAACACGCGCGGCGTATAGGTTCGCCGGAAGCTCTTGCCGCCGATGTCCAATCTCGGGAAACTCGCGAATGCGATCTATTGCGCCGGCGAACTCTTCCTCAAACCTCTTGGCGGATTTCGGACTGTCTCCTGCGATGTACGCCGCAATGTCTCGAATGTCCTGCTGTGCAATTGTGGTGATAGAGACAATGCGCAGGCTCATGCGGCTTCGTCGCCGCCTCAATTCCTTCGCTGACGATTTCCGCGATACGGCCCCGCGTGAGTTCTCCGGCATCGGGGGAATTCAGCCCCTCTTCGATCTTGGCGCGAACCCAATCCTGCGGAAGGATGGCATCCAGATCGTCCTCCAGGATCAGAACATCGATGTACTGATCGATCGAAGAAAAGCCTTCCTCCACAACCCGCTTTTCGGCCACGGAACGGGCGCGCTCGGAAATAGTGACCGTCGTCGTCTTGCTCATATTTCGTCCTAGCATGTCCGTACGCCGCGTTACAGGTCCGTGCGACTGTCGGCACGACAAAGCCTCCGTCTTGTCACGGCCGAACAGCGGGTCCTAGATCGCGCGCATGGGAATTTCCTTCCTCAAGCGGCTGCGCGACCCGATTGCTCGCGGCGAGATCACCTGCACGATCCGCATCTGGCAGCGGCCGCAGGTGAAGATCGGCGGCCGCTATGTGATGGAGCACGGCTTCGTCCGCGTCACGCGCATGCGTCAGATCACGCTACACGACATCACGCCGGAACTGGCGCGCACGTCGGGATTTGCCGGCGTTGTCGACCTGCTGAAGACCGCCAAGCATGGCCCCGGCGAAAAGGTCTACCTGATCGATCTTGTGTATGAGGACGCCTGACGCGCGATTGTTTGAAGCCACTCTTTCACCGTCATGGCCGCCCTTGAGGCGGCCATCTATCCGGCGCGCGTCGGCGCGCCGAGAAGACTCATTTGCGCTCGCGCGATGGATGGCCGGGTCAAGCCGGTCAAGCCCAGCCATGACGGTGAGCCTAGTCTATCAACGCTCTGTTAAGTCTGGAGAGCAATCATCGGCCGTGGCTCCGACACGTTGCGGTGACTGCAATGCTAAGAAGGGGGTGGTTTGAAGCGCGCACGCTGGCAGCACTCCAAACTTATTATGAGCAACCACTGAAAAATCCGCTGCCCCAATTCGAGGCGCAACTGCTTCGTGGAGCGGTCAATCTCACGATGAAAGACGGCGGCACTCCAGTTGACGCTGCGACCCGCTTTTATGCTGCTTATGCCGAAACCGCCCTCCGCGCAGGCAGGAACCTAAACGACATAAACTTCGGAGGTGTTCTCGGTCGTATGTTCGCTCTGCGCGATAAGATGAAGTTCTACGATGAACACAGGAGAGTACTAGGAAGCGTGAGCAGAATAGCGCACTAAACCGTTGTGATTGTCATATCAGTGCGCTTCGTCCCAGTTGTGGGCGGCGCGGGCATCCACGTCCAACGGAACGGATAATGCGACGGCGGGTAGCGAGGCTTTCTCCATCACTGCGCGCGCGAGTTCACAGACCTTGTCGGTTTCGTCGTCGGGCGCTTCGAAGATCAGTTCGTCATGCACCTGCAGCAGCATCCTGGCGCGCAGATTCGCCGCCGCCAGCGCATCCGGCACACGGATCATGGCGCGGCGGATGATATCGGCGGCCGTTCCCTGAATCGGCGCATTGATCGCCTGCCGCTCGGCGCCGCCGCGGTGGCCGGGGATTTTCGAAGTGATCGCGGGCACATGCACGCGGCGGGCGAACAGGGTTTCGACATAGCCGTGTTTGCGTGCAAAATCTTTCGTGGCTTCCATGTAGTCGCGGATGCCGGGAAAGCGCGTGAAGTATCTCTTGATGTAGTCACTCGCCTCGTCGCGGCCGATGCCGAGCTGATTGGCGAGGCCGAATCCGGAGATGCCGTAGACGATGCCGAAATTGATCG
>DASYBT010000089.1:0-8438 GCA_036500585.1 Rhizomicrobium sp. | reverse complement strand
GCAACCACCCGCTCCCGAAGGTCCAAGGAATACGCTCGCGTCATCCATGCCGGCCTCCATACCCAGCCCGCATCTTGAATCTGACTCGCGCCTCTTTGGGAATCCCCTACCGATTCACAAAAGGCCGATCACGCTCTAGGCGCGCGCGTGGGTCGGGGACTCTGCGCTATCGCCTTCAGTGTCGTGGCTGCGCTCGTTACGCAGCCGTCCATCGCGCGCAATTCGCTGCCGAGCCGCATTGGTGACTGCGCGCGCACGCGCATCAGCGCGATTGGGCATCGTCTTGAGGACGGCGTCACCCGCGAGCCGGTAGCCGACAGCGGCAGCGCAGTGACATTTGCCAACAGGCTCTCTCAGGTCTCCTACGAAGAACTCGCCGAGGTGCATCATTCGCGGCGCGGCGACCCGGTGCTGATCTGCCTGGTGTTCATCCCTCGCGACTGTCCGCGCGGCGACAATCGCGGCAAGACCTACACGACGACGAATCTGCGCACCGTGGAGTCATGGACCTTGCCGGACTCGGAACACTCCTGCGGCGGCGCTTGAGGTCCCACGTCTGGAGCCGCTGTGTTGTCAGGCAGCCACCTTAGGACGGCCGGTTTTTCGGGGACGGAAGTGAGCCGCCAAGGTCGTCGGCTCGGCGGCCATGGCCCGACAGGCAATGGCCACCGCTGCCGGAATCGATGCGCCCGATCGATAATTCTTGATCGTGGCAAGGCTCAGACCCAAGGCGTCGGCTGCCTCGGCACTGGACAGGCCTGTCTCATCTTGCCAGCGGCAGAAATCGGCGGACGTGAATGTCCTTTGTTCTTCGGCCATATGCCACAACGTGCTTGCGCCGATACCGATATCTTCAGGCCACCCTACAGCACCGCCCCAATCAGTGACTCGCGCTTTGCGAAAAATTGCAGATTCGCTGAGGGGCGCCAACCCCCGGTAGCGGGCGATCAGACCGTCCAGCGCCACCGCGCGCCACGCCTTTCCGCGGAACTTGATCCGCAGCCGGTAATTTGTATCTGCCCGTACCTTCTCGATTTTCGGAAGCGGGCTTCCAACCTCAATGATCGCGTTTGTGTTCATGCTTGCAGTCTTTGCCAAGTGTCGGGCAGCAGGTCCCGGTTCCTGGCCGCCCAAGTTCGTGCCAAGCGCAAGTTGCGAACCGAGATTCGGCCTCGCATAATTTCAAGATTGTCGATACGCAACCTTTTTCCTACCTCTTACGGTTGCCGACTCGTATGATCGGCCGATGAACACGCTCGCGCGAGCATTCGCCTACTGCATACTCGCTCTGCCAAGTGCATTCGTGTGGACCGCGTCCCAAGAAATTGCTGGAAGTACTGGAGCACTGGCCGGCATCCTGTTTGTCCTCCTTTACGTCGCAACTCTCGCAATTTCGATACTGGTGCATGAGCTTGGCCACGCATGCGTGGGCCTCGCGAATGGCTGGCGGCTCAAGTATATTGCGGTATTCCCGCTTGCTTACTATCCGCGCACTGGAAAAATTCGAATCTGGCGAAGCCCCTCGGGTGATATTGGCGGTGCAGTCTCGGTAGCATCCACTCCGAATAATTCACCTTGGCGCGTGGCGATGTTTGCCACCGGCGGTCCTGTGGCCAGTCTCGCATTTGCAGGCGTGCTGCTGTTCGTGACGAGTATCTCGCCGGACAAGATGCTGCAGAATGCACTTGGTGCGTTTGCGGTAGTGTCATTTCTCCTCGGCGTCGGAAACCTGATCCCCTGGCGGAGTCGCAAAGGATTCCGATCGGACGGGATGACGCTTCTGCAAATCGCTATGCGCGCGGCATTTCAGAAACCGGTATGAAAATCCTCGGCATCCTTAATATCACGGAGGATTCGTTCTCCGATGGGGCGAAGTACCTGGAGGCGAAAGCAGCGCTCGCGCACGGTCGCGCGCTGATCTCCGATGGTGCCGACGGGCTCGACATCGGCGCGGCGTCCTCCAACCCGGATGCGAAGCCGGTGGCCCCGGATGTCGAGATCGCGCGACTTGCGGCCGTCATTCCCACGCTGAAGGAAGAAGGTGCATCCATCTCTGTCGATACGTTCGCGCCGCAGGTGCAGCGCTGGGCGCTCGACCAGAACATCGACTACCTGAATGACATCCAGGGCTTTCCCGACGTGTCGCTTTATCCCGCGCTTGCCGGCTCGCGCGCCAAGCTCATCGTCATGCATTCGGTGCAGGGCCGCGGGCCCGCCACGCGCGTGCGCGTTCCGGCGGATACGTTGATGGATCGCATCCTCGCCTTCTTCGAAGCCCGCATCGCCGCCCTCACCGCCGCCGGCATCGCGCGCGAGCGGCTCATCCTCGATCCTGGAATGGGCCTCTTCCTCGGCACCGACAAGAATGCGTCGTTTACCGTGCTGCGCGGCACCGGGCGGCTGAAATCCACCTTCGGTCTGCCGGTGCTGATCTCCGTCTCGCGCAAATCCTTCCTGCGCAAGCTCACCGGTCGCGGCCCACAGGAGTCGCTGCCCGCCACCCTGGCCGCGGAAATCTTCGCCTTTTGTCAGGGTGCGGACTATATCCGCACCCACGAGCCGAAGCCGCTGCGCGATGCGCTCGTCACCTGGGCGGCGCTCAACGGCTGAAACAGCCGGTAACCTCGCGTGATGCGCGGCATCTCGCGCTGCAGCAACGCGTTCTGGTATGGTTGTTGAATGCCCGGCTGACCGATCACGAGGCCCTTCCTTTATGACAACGCGCAAGCTTTTCGGCACCGACGGAGTCCGCGGTCCGGCCAACACCCATCCCATGACGCCGGAGATCGTGATGAAGGTCGGCATGGCTGCCGGCCGACTGTTCACCCGCGGCGAGCATCGCCATCGCGTCGTGATCGGCAAGGACACGCGCCTCTCCGGCTACATGATCGAATCCGCGCTGGTGTCGGGGTTCACCGCGGTGGGCATGGATGTGTTCCAGTTCGGCCCGCTGCCGACGCCGGCCGTCGCCATGCTAACGCGAAGCTTGCGCGCCGACCTCGGCGTGATGATCTCCGCTTCGCACAATCCGTTTCACGACAACGGGATCAAGCTGTTCGGGCCGGACGGCAACAAGCTCTCCGACGAGATGGAGCAGAAGATCGAGGCGTTCATGGCGAACGGCCTCGAGAAGGGACTGGCGCCGCCGCACCAGATCGGCCGCGCCAAACGCATCGATGATTCCCAGGCGCGCTACATCGAATTCGTCAAAGGCACGTTCCCCAAGCAGCTTCGGCTTGATGGCCTGCGGGTCGTGATCGATTGCGCCAACGGCGCAGCGTACAAAGTGGCGCCGGAGGTGTTGTGGGAACTCGGTGCCGAGGTGTTCCGCATCGGCGTTTCGCCCGACGGCTTCAATATCAATTCTGATTGCGGCTCGACCGCGCCCGAAGCGATGCGCGCCAAGGTGCGCGAGATGCGCGCCGATTTCGGCATCGCGCTGGACGGCGACGCCGATCGCGTGGTGATGGCCGACGAGAAAGGCCGCATCATCGATGGCGACCAGATCCTCGCGCTGATCGCGCGCTCATGGTCGAGAAGCGGCGAGCTCAAAGGCAGCGGCGTGGTCGGCACCGTGATGTCGAACATGGGGCTGGAGCGCTATCTCTCCGGCATGAACCTCAAGCTGGCGCGCGCCAAGGTGGGCGACCGCTACGTCATCGAGCAGATGCGCCAGGGCGGATTCAATGTCGGCGGCGAACAATCCGGCCACATCATCCTCAGCGACTTTTGCACCACCGGCGACGGATTGATTGCCGCGCTGCAGGTGCTCGCCGTGCTCGCCGCAGACGACAAGCCGGCCAGCGAAGTGGCCAGCCTCTACGAGCCGCTGCCGCAGATTCTGGAGAACGTGCAGTTCCGCAACGGCTCGCCGCTCGAGGATGCCAAGGTGAAATCGCACATCGATGCCAGCACGGCGCGGCTGAACGGCAAGGGCCGCCTCATCGTGCGCAAATCCGGCACCGAGCGCGTCATCCGCATCATGGCCGAAGGCGAAGACGAGGGCGAGCTGCGCGATGTGGTGCGCGGGCTTGCCGAGGTTGTGCGGGAAGCCGGCATTTGAGCGACAGGCCGCCGCGGCTTCTCATCATATCGGGATCGGATTCGAGCGGCGGCGCCGGGCTGCAGGCCGACATCAAGACGGCGTGCGCGTTCGGCGTGTATGCCACGACGGCGGTGACGGCGGTGACGGTGCAGGATACGCGCCGCGTCCATGCCGTGCAGCTGATGAAGCCCGCTGTGGTGGCCGATCAGATTGCCGTGTGCCTGAAGGACATCGGCGCCGATGCGATCAAGATCGGCATGCTCGGCAGCGCGGCGATTGTGCGGGCAGTTGCGACGGCCCTGAAGAAGCGCGCGCGCAACATCCCCGTCGTGCTCGATCCGGTCATCCTGTCGACCAGCGGCGCAACACTGCTGGACAAACGCGGTGTCGAAGCGCTGAAGCGAGAGTTGTTTCCTTTGGCCACCTTGGTCACGCCGAACCTGCCGGAAGCGCGCGCGCTGGCCGGTTTGCGCAACTCGGATCGCAAGAAGGTGGAAGCGGCCGGCCGCAAGTTGATGGCGATGGGCGCCGGCGCGGCGCTGATCAAGGGCGGCCACTCCACGCGCGCCACCATCGATGACGTTCTGGTGTGGAAAGGTGGTGTGGAGGTTTACGCCTTCCCGCGCATCAGGACGCGCCACACGCATGGCACCGGCTGCACATACTCGACCGCCATCGCCTGCGGGCTGGCCAAGGGCGAGTCGTTGCCGCTCGCCACCGGCCGCGCCCGCGAGTTCGTGCAGGCGGCAATCGAAACCGCGCCTGGCTTCGGCAAGGGCCATGGGCCGCTGAACCTGCTCCGCTTGTGATTTACGCCGGCACCTCGCCCGCCACCGTGGTGCGATACATCTCGCGGCGGTAGCCGTCGTAATCGTTGAAGGCCTGATGGATGCAGATGCGGTTGTCCCACAGCACGAAGGTCTTCGCCTCCCAACGCAGGCGGCAGGTGAAGGCCGGCTGCGTCATATGCGCGACGAGAAACTTCAGCAGCGCTTCGGACTCCGGTTCCGTCAGCCCCTCGATGCCGACGGCGTAGGAGCCGTCGCAATAAAGCGACTTCTCACCGCTCACGGGATGCGTGCGCACCAGCGGATGGGTCGTGCCTTGCACTTTGCGCACAATGTCGTCCGGCAACGCCGCGCCGCGCAAAGCCGCCAGCCGGCCGACGGCCGAGTCATCCACACGGCCATACTCTTGCGCCGACTCCAGCACGCGCGCCATCGACATGTGAACCCGCAAGCCTGCCAGCATGCGCTGCATCGTTTCGCTCAGCATCGCGTAAGCGAGCACCGTGTTGGCCCAGATGGTGTCGCCGCCGAACGGCGGCACCTCCACCGCGTAGAGCATGCTGATCGCCGGCGGGTGCGCCAGGAACGGCGAATCGGTGTGCCAGCCGGAACCGAACACCATGCCGGTTTTCGCATCGGCTTCCTTGATCACCGGCTGCACGTTGGAATGCCCTTCGATGCCGTGCGTGTAGGCATCTTCGGCGAAGGGGCCGAACCTGAGGCTGAACGCCTCATGGTCGGAGCGGCCGATCTCCTGATTGCGGAAGTAGATCATCTTGTGGCGGAACAGCGCATCGCGGATTTCCGCGAATTGCGCATTGCTCAGCTTTGCGGGCTCAACGCCGCAAATCTCCGCGCCCATCGCCGCCGCCAGCGGCCGCGCCTCGATGTGCGCGTAGCGCTTGGCGTGATTGTCGAACTTGCCCGCCGGATGCACGATCATGTCGGCAATCTATCGGACGCTCCCGCCCCTCGCCATCGGCTGTCATCCGGCGAGTACCGCGCGCCAGCGTGATGCCGTGAGGCGAAGCTCCCGCGAAGGCGGGAGGAAGGGGCCCAGATCTTCGAAGATCGGAAGGCAGAAATCGGAATCCAGAACTTTTCTGATTTCCGACTTCTGATTTCTGAATTCTAACCACCTGGGTCCCCTTCCCTCGGCCCGCGCACGCATGCGCGAGCCTCGCCGGGGATGACAAGCTTGCGCTATGATTGACGCATCGAACCCGCCCGCCTAGGAAACGCGGGCCGTATAAGAAGGCTGGAGCATGAGGACTGAAAATCGAGCCGACAGATTTGTTCG
This sequence comes from Rhizomicrobium sp., assembly GCA_036500585.1. Classification (GTDB taxonomy): domain Bacteria; phylum Pseudomonadota; class Alphaproteobacteria; order Micropepsales; family Micropepsaceae; genus Rhizomicrobium. The sequence continues at coordinate 2,305 of DASYBT010000089.1, read as the reverse complement.
CGTCAACCCAGACGGCTCGATTCGCGAGCTAACACAGGACGAGAAGGATTATCTCAACACGGATTTTCACGGAACCGACGGCGCGCGCCCCTATGTTAAATCGCGATACGACGACCGCGACGGTTGGGGAAGCATAGGGGGGTTTCTCGATCGCGAAAGGGTGCCTCAGAACATTGAGGTGATGCCCACACCTAGCACCAGGAATTCAAGCTGAGACATTACCTCTCACACACTTGACTCTCATCACATAATCATCAAATACTCATCCATAGAGGATGAGAGGGTTTGGCCATGGGCAAGATCGGCGTGGGCATCGGCGAGGAATTTCCGGTCGGCGTCTCGAACGATGCGCGCAAACCATTTGCCGATGCAGGCCAAGCCGACTCCGCGGAGGCGTCCGCTCAAGGCGGGCCGTCCGAACACGACGCGCGCGTGGAGTTCGAGCGCTGGAAGTGGCAGCGCGAAGGCCAGCACGCGTGGGATGAGGATGTCCGCAACCAGCGCGCCGAGTGGGAAGCGAGCCACCGCGCCGAATGGGATGCCTGGAAGCGCGCTCTCAAGGACAAGATTCGCGCCGCTGTGGTCGACGGGCTGGGCCGTAATGACAACGGGCGTCGAAATTCCTGGGGCTATAGCTGGCGGCCGCGCTTCTGGCCGCTGGGCGCCTGCGGCATCGGCATTGCGGCGCTGATCCTCGCCATTCCGGTTCTGGTGGTCATTGCCATCGTGGCGCTTATCGCCGCGGCGATCAGCGCGCCGCTCACCATCCTCGGCATTCTGGCCGCGCTGATCCTGATCTCCATCGCCGCCCGCCATCACCGCCACGGCCACACTGCCGGGCGCTATCGCTACTACACCGATGCGGACATCCAGTCGCCGCCGCGCACATCCTCTCCGCGCCGGCGCGGCCCCATCGTCACGCCACCGCCGCAGGAGCATTCGTGAGCGCGCGCGGACGACACGGCCGTTTTCACGGCGTCGCCGCCGAGGCGATGCGTGCCGCGGCCGATGCCATGGAGAGCGGCGAGCGCACCACCACGCGCGTCCAACTCGAGATGCCGCCGCAGGCGATGGAGCGTCTCACCAGGCTGAAGGAGAAAACCGAAGCGGCGTCCTATGCCGAGGTGATCCGCAATGCGCTGCGGGTGTTCGAAGCGCTGATGGACGAGCATGACAAGGGCGCCGAATTCCAGCTCAAGCAGCCGGACGGTCAGGTGGTGAGCTACCGCATTTTCGTCTAGCGCGGCGACCAAATTTTTCGCGCGGAGGATGCGGAGTTCTCGCGTTTCTGTTTGACGCCTGTCCCATCGCCGCGTTTTCTTTGGCGCGCAAAGCGCGCCGACCTCCTCTTCCTCCGCGGCCTCCGCGTGAGTCATTTTTCACGACGTTGTGTTTCCAGCGACGGGAGGCACCGGCCGCGCATCGGCTATACTCGCGCGAGCAGGGGGAAAATCGGCATGCCGGCGCGAGGATCAGGCTACGGCCGATATGTGTTCGGCGCGGGCATCATCTTCATCGCGGCGCTGATGCTGGCGTGGGGCACGTTCGATCCCGGCCAGCCGGTGCCGAAGGGATTTCCCGGCCGAACGGAGCTCGCTTATCTCGCCGGCGCCTTCATGCTCGTGGTTGGGCTAGCGATCGAATGGCGCCGCACGGCCGCATGGGCCGCTGCCGCGCTGGCGATCTACTACATCCTCGTTGTCATCATCCTGATGAACGGCCGCATCGTGCTGGCGCATTACGCCGTGTACGGAATCTATGAAGGCCTCGCAGAGCAGATTGCCATCGCGGCCGGAGCATTGATTGTCTATGCATCGACCTCGAAGCTCGATGCGCGGCGCGCGGCGCGGCTCATGCGCATCGGCCAGATCGCGTTCGGGATCTGCGCCATCGTCTTCGGCGGCGCGCATTTCAAGTACATGAATCTGACCGCGCCGCTGGTGCCGAAATGGCTGCCGCCGAACCAGCTGTTCTGGGGCTATGCGACGGGCGCATTCCACATCGCTGCGGGGCTGGCGATCCTTTCCGGAATTCAGGCGCGGCTTGCCGCCATTCTGCTGACCATCATGTACGCCCTCTTCACGCCGCTGGTGCATCTGCCGATGCTGATCGGCAATCCCTCCAACCATTTCTTCTGGACGGAAAACGCCGCCAACCTCGTCCTTACCGGCGCCGCCTGGGTCGTGGCAGATTCACTGGCGCAACGCGGCCGCTTTGAGGCGCACACATTCTGACGTCATCCGCGTCGCGATCATTTCGGGGTCTGCTGACAGCGTTGTGTCAGCAGATGCGCCTGCGCCGATTG
>DASYBT010000088.1:0-8496 GCA_036500585.1 Rhizomicrobium sp. | reverse complement strand
TCTCCTCTCGGGTAGGAGAAGCTTATTGGAAACTCAATTGCCTTGGAAAATGGGTAAACTTCAAATTTGCAGGAGAGCCGCAGGGCCTTCGTCCTTCTTTGTGGATATGGTTCTTTGCAGCTTCGGACACACCGGTTCGAGCGTTTCAAGCCCGTGAGCGGTTGATCAAAGCCATAGATGCCGCAGTTGCTTCACCAGAAGCGATCTTGCTCTTGGAGTAGCGATGCGCACGAGCGCAGCAGGGCTTCGCTCCGGTGCGCGGCATGCGTGTATACGAGGATTAAATGAGCCGCCGCACCGTCCGCCACGAAATTTCTGCCGAAGGAACCGCGCTGCATGCCGGTGTCTGCGTGCACTTGAGAATCGCGCCGGCGCTGCCCGGCGCCGGCATTGTTTTCCGGCGATCCGATCTTGCCAGCGCGCCGGTGCCGGCGCGTTACGACCGCGTCACCGATACGCGTCTTGGAACCGTCATTGCCGAGGGTGACGCGAAGGTCGCTGTCATCGAGCATCTGATGTCGGCGATTGCCGGTGCCGAGATCGACGACCTCGAGATCCATGTGGATGGGCCGGAACTGCCAATCCTCGAAGGCGACGCGCTCTCCTTTCTCGAATGCTTGGATCGGGCGGGGATAGTCGACCAGCCCGGTACGCGAGAGGGTATCCGGGTGCTGCGGCGCGTCGAGGTCGGCGGCGGTGACGCGACCGCTGCGCTCGAGCCGTCGGATCGGCGGGAGTTCGAATTGGAGATCGAGTTTCCCTCGGCTGCAATCGGGCGGCAGCATCTCATTTGGCAATTCTCGGCCGAGGCCTACGGCTGCGACATCGCGCCGGCACGCACCTTCGGCTTCGTTCACGAGCTTGACGCCCTGCGCAAGGCCGGCCTCGGCCGCGGCGCTTCGCTGGAGAACACGCTGGCCATCGACGGCGACAAAGTGATCAATGCTGATCGCATGCGCTTCGCCGACGAATTCGTCCGCCACAAAATTCTCGACGCCATCGGTGACTTGGCCTTGGCAGGAGCGCCCATCCTCGGCCGATTCGAAGGCCGCCGCTCCGGCCATGCATTGAACAACCGGTTGTTGCGGGCGGTGTTCGCCGATCCGGCCAATTTCCAGCGTGCCCCGCTACCCTGACGGCGCTGGATTGTTCGGCTCTTCAATGGCATAAGACGATCCCCGGCGCGGCTGGCGTCAGGGAGCCCCTGAACCCGGATGGAATGATGTTGTTGAGTGCTTCTCGTTCAGCGGCCGCGTTGCTCCGGCCGCGCGCCGCTTTGCCGATGTTTTTCGCTGCCGCCTGCGTGCTTGGTCTATCGGCCTGCCAGGCCTTCAACCGCAGCGATGACGACGAAGACGCCAAATATGTCGAGCGGCCCGTCGACCAGATCTATGCCGACGCGTGGAAGAAGATCCGCGACCGCTCCTGGTCCGATGCGGCGAAGCAGTTCGACGAGGTGGAGCGGCAGCATCCGTATTCGATCTGGGCCCGCCGGGCCATGCTGATGAGCGCCTTCTGCTACTACGAGGCGAACAAGTACCAGGACGCGATCAATACCGCCGACGAGTACATCGCGCTCCATCCCGGCAGCAAGGAAGTCGCATATGCCTTCTATTTGAAGGCGATATCGCTCTACGAGCAGATCACCGATGTCGGCCGCGACCAGACGACCACCGAGCAGGCGCTGACCGCCTTGCAGGATATCATTCAGCGGTTCCCGGATACGGAATATGCCCGCGATGCAAGCCTGAAAATCGACCTGACGATGGATCACCTCGCCGGCAAGGAGATGGCGGTGGGGCGGTATTATCTGCAGCGAGGCGACTACATCGGCGCCATCAACCGCTTCAAGACGGTTGTCGAGCGCTACCAGCGAACGCCGCAGATCAGCGAAGCGCTCGAGCGGCTGACGGAAGCCTATTATGCGATGGGCATATACGATGAGGCCAAGAGCGCGGCCGCCGTGCTTGGCGCGAATTATCCGGGAAGCATGTGGTACGAGGACGCTTATGTTCTTCTGACCGAGCACAATATGAAGCCGGAGGAGAACCCGAACTCGTGGATCACCCGGCTGTTCAAAGCTCCCGCCTGAAGCACCGGCGTTGCGATGCTTGCCACGCTCAGGGTCCGGGATCTCGTTCTGATCGACGATGTTGAGCTTGATTTTGTTGCCGGCCTGAATGTGCTTACCGGCGAGACGGGCGCCGGAAAGTCGATCCTGCTCGACGCGTTGGGACTCTCCACGGGCGCTCGCGCGGGCAATCGCTCCAGCGTCAGGCCAGGTGTGCAGCAAGGATCGGCAGCCGCGATATTCGATGTGCCGCGAGCTCATCCGGCCCGCGCCCTGGTCGTCGATAACAGCATCTCCGCGGACGGCGAACTGATTCTCCGTCGCACGATCTCCGCCGATGGCCGCACGCGCGCTTTCGTCAATGATGAGCCGGTCGGCGTCGGGTTGCTGCGCGATGTCGGCGCCACGCTTGTGGAAATCCATGGTCAGGCGGACGACCGGGGGCTATTCGACGCCGGCACACACCGCAGGCTGCTCGATCAATTCGGCGGACATGAAGAGCTTGCCGCCAAAGTGCCGGCGCTGTTCGGCGAACTGGAAGAGGCTCTCCGCCGCGTCGACGAGTTGCGCCGAGAGGTTGCGAGCGCCGCTGCCGATCTCGATTACCTGAAGCACACGATCGAAGAGCTTTCCGCACTGCATCCGGAAGCCGGCGAGGAAGAGAAGCTCGCGGCCGAGCGGGCTCTGCTGATGAACGCGAGCCGCATCGCCGAAGACATTTCGGCCGCGCTGGAACTGCTCTCCGGCGAGCGCGGCGCGGAAGCCAGTTTGGCCTCGGCGCTGAAGCGGCTAATGCGGCTGAAGCCGGAGGCGCGAGAGGCTGTGGCACCGGCCGAACGGGCTCTCGATCAATCCTTCGCGATGGCGGAAGAGGGCCGGCGGGAGCTGGAAGCGGTTCTGTCGCGGCTGGAGGCCGACCCGGGCGAGCTTGAAAAGAAAGAGGAGCGGCTGTTCGCGTTGCGCGCGGCGGCTCGCAAGCATGCTGTAACGGTGGACGATCTGCCGCGCATCCTCGGGGAGGCGGAAACGAGACTCATCGCCATCTCCGCCGGCGATGAAGGCCTGAAACAGGCCGAGGCGGGCGTGGCCCGTGCCCGCACCGCGTATCTTGTCACGGCCAAACAGCTGTCGCAGGCGCGAAAGAATGCCGCCGGTGAGCTGGAAGCTGCCGTGGCCGCAGAATTGGCACCGCTGAAGCTTGGTGACGCGAAATTCCGTGTTGCCCTCGAGGCCATCAATGAAGATAGCGCAGGTGCAACCGGTCTGGAGCGGATCGCGTTCGAAGTCGCGACTATCGCCGGCGCGCCATTCGGTCCGCTGGTGAAGATCGCCTCTGGCGGTGAACTCGCTCGCTTTTCGCTGGCGCTGAAAGTGGCGCTCTCGGAAGCAACCGCGCCGGCCGCGCTCGTATTCGACGAAGTGGACCGCGGTGTCGGCGGCGCGGTCGCCGATGCCGTCGGCGAGAGGCTGCGGCGGCTCGCCGTCTCCACGCAGGTCCTTCTCGTCACCCATTCCCCTCAGGTGGCGGCGCGTGCCGAGCGCCATTTCCGCATCACCCGCCAGCGCGACCGCACCAAGGTGGAATTGCTTTCCGCCGAAGAACGCGTCGAGGAGATCGCGCGCATGCTGTCCGGCGCAGCTGTGACGGAAGAGGCCCGTGCTGCCGCTCGGCGGCTCCTGATCGAGGCGCAGACGCCGCCGAAGAAGACCCGCAAACGCGCATGACCGAGCGCAAGCTGATCGACAAACTTTCGCCACCGGAAGCTGCCAAGGAGCTCGAATGGCTCGCGGGCGAGATCGCCGCGCATGACCGCCGCTACTACCTCGAAGATGCGCCGTCGGTCTCCGATGCGGATTACGATGCGCTGCGCAAGCGCAATGCGGCGATCGAGGCGCGCTTTCCCGATCTGATACGCGCCGATAGTCCGAGCCACCGCGTCGGTGCCGCGCCCAGCGAGAAGTTCGCCAAGGTCGTGCATGCGGTGCCGATGCTGTCGCTCGACAATGCTTTCAGCGACGAAGACGTGGCGGATTTCGTGGCGCGCGTCCGCCGCTTTCTCGGATTGAAGGCCGAGGCAGAACTGGTGTTCACCGCCGAGCCCAAAATCGACGGCCTGTCATCCTCCCTGCGCTACGAGAAGGGCGTTTTCGTTCAGGGAGCGACCCGCGGCGATGGTACCGAAGGCGAGGACATCACCGCAAATCTGCGCACCATCAAGGACATCCCGCTGCGCCTGCATGGACGTGCGCCAGATGTGATCGAGATTCGCGGCGAGGTTTACATGACGCACGCCCACTTCGCCGCGCTGAACAAGCGGCAGGAAAAGGACGGTAAGCCGCTCTATGCCAATCCGCGCAACTCGGCGGCCGGTTCGGTGCGCCAGCTCGATCCGGCGATTACGGCGTCCCGGTCGCTGAACTTCTTCGCCTACACCTGGGGCGAGGCGAGCGATCTGCCCGCCGACACGCAATGGGACATGCTGCAGGCGTTCAAATCCTGGGGCTTCAAGGTCAATCCGCTGACGCGCCGCTGCGCGACAACAGACGAGGTGCTGAAATTCTATCGCGCCGTGGGAGAGACGCGCGCGAGCCTCGGCTACGACATCGACGGCGTCGTCTACAAGGTCGATGACCTGAAGCTGCAGGAGCGGCTCGGGTTCGTCTCGCGCAGCCCGCGCTGGGCCATCGCGCACAAGTTCGCGGCCGAGCAGGCCGAGACGGTTCTCCAGGATATCGACATCCAGGTGGGCCGCACCGGCACGCTCACGCCAGTCGCCAAGCTGAAACCGGTGACGGTCGGCGGTGTCGTGGTGCAGAACGCGACCCTGCACAATGAGGACGAAATCGCCCGCAAGGATATCCGCATCGGCGACACGGTCGTGGTGCAGCGCGCCGGTGACGTGATTCCCCAAATCGTGCGCGTGATCGAAGATAAGCGGCCGAAGCGCGCGAAACCCTACAGATTTCCGGAGAAGTGTCCGGTTTGCGGCAGCCATGCCGTGCGCGAGGTCGACGAAAAGACCGGCAAGGCGGGAGCCGCGCGCCGCTGCACGGGCGGCCTCATATGCTCCGCACAGGTGGTCGAGCGGCTCAGGCATTTCGTGTCGCGCAATGCCTTCGACATCGAAGGCATGGGCGAGAAGCACATCGTCGCTTTCCACGAGGACGGGCTGATCAAGGAACCGGCCGACATCTTCCTACTGAAGAAGCGATACGGCGAAGGCGACAAGGCCATCATGCGCCGCGAAGGCTGGGGCGAGCAGAGCGCGCGCAACCTGTTCGACGCGATCGACCGGCGCCGCGAGATTCCGCTCGATCGCTTTATCAACGCGCTGGGTATCCGCCATGTCGGCGAGACCACGGCAAAACTGTTTGCCCGCACCTATCACACGGTCGAAGCGTTCATCGCCGCGATGGAAGGCAAGAACGCTGTGGAGGAACTGGATGCCATCGAAGGCGTGGGCTTGACCGTCGCCGAAGCCGTGAAGGATTTCTTTGACGAACCGCACAATCGCAAGGCCCTCGATCACCTGCTGAAGGAGGTGACGGTGAAGCCGGTCGCCGCGGTCCGCGCTTCGGGTTCGCCCGTTGCCGGTCAGACGGTCGTGTTCACGGGTTCGCTGGAGAGAATGACCCGGCAGGAGGCTAAGGCGCGGGCGGAGTCGCTCGGCGCCAAAGTCTCTGGTTCGGTTTCATCCAAGACCGATCTTGTGGTGGCCGGCCCCGGCGCGGGCTCCAAGCTTGCGGAGGCGCAGAAGCACGGCGTGAAAGTAATCGATGAGGATGCGTGGCTCGATCTAATCGGCAGCGGTCAGCCTTAGCACCTCATAGCCCGTAACGCTTCGGCCAATCGCGTGCCGCACCGCCAAAATAATCCGCGCAAGCCAGTAGCTCCTCGCGAAAATATTCGACCAGCACGTCTTTCAAATCGTTCGTAAGCTCCACTTTGTCCCGGCCATCCTTCCTGTTGTAGCCGGAGGGCAGAGTTCCACTCGTTTTGCTCGGGTCCGCGCCGAGGTAGGTCAAGATATCCCCGCGCGTCCCGGCGGGATTGGCCACGATATCGTCGAACAGAAAACACCGAAAAGGCAACTTCGGCGCATGGCGCGTCCAGCTATCGATAATCCTTGTCGGGAAGGGTTGCACGCCCAGGCTTCGCGGCGTCTCGATGAATTCGCGATAGGAGCGCGCCGTCTGGAACGCGCTCTCATCCATGCTTCCGGAGCGCCGCCGCATGCAGGTGTGCGACCACGCGCGACTCACAGGATCACGCACCAGAAGGATGATCCTGGTGTCCGGCATCGCCGTTGAGATTTGGGCGACCAGCGCGGGCTCCATGCCGGCGTATCCGGGGGAAATATCACCGGAAAGCCGGCACTCCTTGTATCGAAACAACGACATGTAAGCCGCGATTCCAGTCCCGATACCTGTCTCCTCGAGGAATTGAATGTCGCGAAGGTCTCCCGGCCGGCGGTTTGCCCATCCGAACAATTCGTGCGGCGGTCGATTGGTATCTCTCAATCGGGCGAGCAGTTGCTCCACGGTTTTGAGCACCTTTGGCTCACGGCGCCTCAGGTAGTCGAGTTCCTTTATTGGCGGCATCCAGAAATCGGGGTGGTATTTGAGCTGATCGAACAGCCACCCCGTTGCCGATTTCGCCATCCCAATCCCGATAAAATCGGGGCCATCAATCTTGCTAACCGCCCCCGCGGCCGAGCCGTCATTTGCCACGCCATTTTGGTCGGCACTCATGCTACGGCCATCCGCTACATCGGCTGGTCGGTCAGGTGTTCGGCGCAGCGCCACACGGTGGTGTTGCCTTCGGAGAAACACCGCACCGGACGCAGCTGCGGCCACGACGGAATGTAGGCGTAGTCCAGCGATCCGTCGGCTGCGTGGTACCGGAGTGCTGGAACGTGCGGCAGCTCGGCAATGTAGCGCGGCGTGAGCGCACCAAGGTCGGCTGGAAACTGTCCGGCATCGTGACGGTAGCTCTGCACGGCATCGATGACCTGATTGGCCTCGCGGCGATACTCCATGCCGGCCGGGTCCTGATTGACCGGCCATACGGTGCAGCCGGCAAGCACCCCAAGCACCAAAGGCGAAAGCGCACGCCGCATGTGAACTACTCCGTCAACGCTTTCGCCAGGATCGGCAGACTGCGGTCCATCCGGTAATCGACGGAGCTGTGGTCGTCGGGAAACTCTTCGTAGGTGTGCGGTACGCCAAGCCGCTCCAGGGAACGATGGAATCGCCGCGCGCCGTACACCAGATTGTACTGATCGACATCGCCGCAATCGATGTAGACAGCCTTCATCTGCTTCAGGCGGGGCCCGCGCTCTTCCACCATCACGCACGGGTCCCATTTGCGGAAATCGGCCCACCGCTCCGGAATGACCTCGCAGGTGTCCATCGTCACGGGCAGGCGGATGCCGAGATAAGCGGACGGATCTGGATCGTAGGTGGCGCACATCGCAAGCGTCATCAGGTCGTGGACCTCGGCATCCTTCACTTTCGGCTTGACGTAGAAGTCCTCCATCCACTTCTGGATCGAGTTGCCGTGCTTGGCCAGCGCACGAAGCAGCCTCGGGAACTCAGGCAGGTAGCACCATTCGAACCCCATGTCGCCGGAATGGCACGCGGCCGCCGCCCAGAAACCCGGATGCAGCAGCGCATGTGCGATCGAGCCATAGCCGCCCGAGCTCTTACCGAAGCAGCCGCGCCTGCCTTCTCCGCCGCAGCCGAACTTCTGTTCGACGAACGGCACGCATTCGGTCAGCAGGAAATCGTCCCAGCGGCCGACGCTCGCGCTGTTGATGTACTGATTGCCGCCAAGCCGTGTGAAGCAGTCGGGCAGGGCGACGACACAAGGCGGCATCGCGCCACTGCCAATGAGCCGGTCCAGCCGCTCCGGCAGATTTTCGCCGAAGTTCTTCCAGTTTGTGTGGGCCGGCCCGCCGGCAGTGAAGCCCACGAGATCGACCAGCAACGGCAGCCCACGGCCGTCATGACCCTCCGGAACATAGACATCTATGATGCGCTCGATGGGATCGCCTAGCATGTTGCTCTTCAGCACGCTCGATTCGATCTTCAGCCGGTGAATTTGCCCCGGTGCGGCGGTATGATCGCGCTTCATGTCAAATCGCCCGCGTTGCGGCATCGAGCCAGGCACGCGTTTCTTCGTCAACCAATGGCGAAAGCGCCTCGCGCACCCGGGCATGATAGGCATTCAGCCACTCGCGTTCGTCTGACGTGAGAAGCGAAGGCTCGATCAGATTGAGATCGATCGGCGCCAAGGTGATAGTCTCGAAGTCCAAGAACTTCCGCTCCTGATCGCCGCCTGGAACCGGATTGGCCGCGCTTACCACGATCAGGTTCTCGATGCGGATGCCGTATTCGCCGGTCTTGTAATAGCCGGGCTCGTT
>DASYBT010000087.1:0-13299 GCA_036500585.1 Rhizomicrobium sp. | reverse complement strand
GTCGCGGAGCGAAGCGACGCGGGTGGGGGGCGGTGATGAGGTCACCTGCAGACCCCCACCCGATCCGTCTTCGTGCTTCGCACTCAGCCGGATCGACCTCCCCACAATGGGGGAGGTAAAGCGACACGGGTCGTCTTCGGCCGCCGAAGGCGGCCCACAATGTCTCCTCCGCGACCTCCGCGTGAGTCATTCTTCGTTCGACGTCTTCCGCCGACAAAACTCAGTCGAAATAGAATATGCCGACCAGCACCCAGCGTTCCGTGTGCTGAGCATTCCACACCGGCAGCAGGACGACTTCCAACCGTTGCTCGATCACAAGCCCGCGCGACATCTCGGAATTGAGTACAATTGGTGTGCCTGCCGCGATCACTTCGCGCAGCGTTTCGATGTGGCTTTCGAATTCCTCGCGCGAAAATATCTGCGACATCCGCTTGCCGGCCGGGCTGCATCCGAAGCGGAAGCGCAACGTGTCGCCGGCGACGCGGACCCGCAGATCGGCAACCGCGCCGTCTTTTTCGACCGGCTCATACACCATGAGGTTATGCATGATGCGTGCGACGCTGCGCGAGGGGATGTCGCGGCCGATGGTGAAACCGCCGGCGGCTTCGCGCTCGCGCCAGATGTTCAGCAGCAGCTGCGCACCGCGATGGCGCGGCTCCGCGAGCGGACGCATGGATTCGCGCAAGGACTCGCCTGCATCGGCCGCAATATCGTCCTGTATGAGCGCCAGCATTTGAGACCTTCCTGCCGTGTGCGAGCGGAACCTATGCCGCGCCTGCGAATATCGGCATCCGGACCACTACCTAGCGCTGCCGGAATGGTTAGCGATCGGTTGCGGTTTCCATCGGGTCGGGCACACATTTCGGAGAACCGCTTGTCTTGCAACTGCTGGTACGATACCTTTTCGTCTGCTGAGGGGTCGGGGGGCGTCAGCATGATCAAATACATTCTCGTTCTCGACAAATACGCCGAAGACGACAGATGGTGTTACAGCGCCATAGCCGATACCGCCGAGGAGTTGCGTGCTCTTCCATGCTACAACGATCCGCCCAACAGTGACCCCAAAGACGGTTGGATCGTGATCAGCAGCGAGGGAACGAGCAAGCGGCGTTGCGGCTCGGAGGAAGAAGAAGAGCCGGGCACGATCTACGGACTGCGCAGTGTTTAGGGCGCGCTTATGGCTTGCTGCGGCGCTGCCACTGGTAACGGCAGCGTGCGGCACGACAACGGATCAGGTTGTCGGGCGCTACGCCTCCGTCAATTGCACCGACTCCACCGGCACCACCGATTGCACCGCGCGCTATCCGTCGGCGAGCGCGTCCGCGGTCAGCATTGTGACGCAAGCGTCGCCGCCGGCTGCGGCTTCGGCATCGGTGCCGCCGGATCGGGCGCTGGCGGCGTGCGTCGCTGCGTTCGGCGACGAGAAGATGGCTGCGGCATCGAAAGACTATTGCGCCGCCTTGGTGGGGAAGCCCGCCCCCGCCCCGGTCACCAGTATCGATCGCACGGTTTACCACCGCACCTTGATCGTCACCGTGCGCAAGGAGCCGCCGTTCAATCCCGCAGACCGGCTGGAGGCGACCGACGTCACCATCAGCACCGACAATGCCAGGTTCGACAATTGGGACACCGTCGCAACCGCATACACCACGATCAACGCGGGAACCGCGCAACTCACGCAGGCGCGCGGGGCAACCGAGAACCTCAGCCTTGGGGCGCCCTCCACCTTCCCATTCGCGGCCAGCGGAACGTTCGGCGGCTCGCAAACAGACACGCGCGTCGAAAACCTGACCGCATCGGCCCAGCTGGAAAGCTTGACGGCGACAATCGATTGCGACGGCCATTGCCTCAAGATCCGCAGGCAGGGTGGATATGGCGTCGACCTTGCGGGCAATACCGTCATCAAAGTGGACATGACCTATTGCCCCGCCCAAGGCGGTGGCGAATGCGCTTCGCCGGAAAGCACAACAGTGTTCGCGGTCACGTCGTACAAGAAGCCGGCAACGGACACGATCAAGAAGCCAGGCTGGCTGGCGCCGGGCGATCTCGAAATCACCTCGAAGCAGGTCTCGATTCCGCCGTCCAAATATGGTCGTTCGGGCATCAAGGCCAAGGTCGGATTGACCTACACGCTCCGCCACGTTTTCGGTGGAGATCCGACCTATGAGGAAGCCGACGACAAAGTCCAGGAAATCACCGTCACACCGTCGGATTCGACCGTCGTCCTCATTCCCGGTCGGGACGCGGCGCCGCCAATGTTCGGCCTGCATCGCTACTCCGACCAAAACGCACTGAAATTTGTGCGGCCGGGGAAGAACCCCACCGGGGCGTGCTTCGATACGTATGGCGAGGCGGAAGATTTCCTCGCCTACCTTCGCATCATTCACGGCGATCCATCCCATGTTGGCGGCATGACGCTGGAATTCCGGAAAATCTCTGGCGACCACATTCTCACGCGGCCTGCCCTTAAGGACATGTACGTCGACGTCGGTTGCGATTGACAGCTTGTGCGCCTGCGAGCGTGTCTCGCCAGCCACGCTTTTGGAGAATGGAACGGTTGCACGGCCGCGCGATTGACTCCACGGAATCCGAAGCGTAGCACCGTCACATTCGTCAACTCACGCGAGTCGCCTGATGAATCAGACCCTCATCACATTTTCGGCCGCTGCGTCCGGATTTCCGGACGGTGTGTGCGCCGTTGCGGCTCGCGAGGAGAACGCGCGTTAGATTCGTCTAATCCGTTCAGAGGTTTCACCCCTCCCGAGCCCGGCAAGCTTGCGAGGGGATTTTTGTATCCGCTTCTCGCCGCTTCCCGGGTTCGGGCATTACAAGAAAAGCCCGTGTCATGTCTGAGATTGCAGAGCTTTCCGAACTGGATTTGGCCCATGCCGGCGCACGTGTGTCAGGCCACGGCCTCGACGCCTGGATCGCCGAAGCGCGCGAGCTGCTGAAGCTCGCCGGTCCGCTGGCGCTCACCCAGCTGGCGCAGATGGCGATCAGCGTCACCGACACCCTGATGCTTGGCCGCTTTTCGAAGGAGGCATTGGCCGGCGCGGTGCTCGGCAACACCTTGTTCTACTTCACCTGGATTTTCGCTTCGGGCCAGACCGCTGCGGTGGCGCCGCTGATCGCCCACGCGCTCGGTGCCGATCCCAACGACACCCGCAATGTGCGGCTCGTCACGCGGATGGGATTCTGGGCGGTGCTGATCCTGTCGGTGCCGCTGGTGATCTTCCTCATGTTCGCCAAAAGCATCCTGCTGCTGCTGGGGCAGGAGCCGGCGTTGGCGGATGCGGCGAGCCGTTTCGTCGTGCCATTGTCATTGGGATTGCCGTTCTCGCTGTGCTTCCAGGTGCTCAGGAGTTACGCGACCGCACTGTCGCGGCCGAATTCGGCGCTGGTGGTGATGCTTTTCACCATCGTGTTCAACGCGGTGGGCGACTACATCCTCATCTTCGGCCATTTCGGCGCGCCGCGGCTGGGATTGATGGGATCCGGCATCGCCAGCGCGGGCTCGCTCGTCTTCAGCTTCGCGGTGATGGCGCTGGTCGTGCGCAGCAAGCAGACCCTGTCGCGCTGTCATGTGTTCCGCGAAGCCTGGCGGCCGGACTGGTCGCGCCTGGCGGAGATTTACCGGCTCGGCATGCCGATCGGCATCACCATGCTGTTCGAGGCGACCCTGTTCTTCTCGGCCAACTTCATCATGGGCACGTTCGGCGTGGCGGCAGTGGCGGCGCATGCGATTGCCATGAGCGTGCCGTCGGTGACCTTCATGGTGCCGCTCGGCATCGGCATGGCGGCAACGGTGCGCGTGGGGTTGGCGGCAGGAGCACGCGATGGCGAAGCGGTGCGGCGCGCCGGTTATTCGGCGATGATCGTGGCGGCGGCATTCATGGCCGTCTGCACAGTCCTCATCTTCGTCTTCACCTTCCAAATCGCCGCGCTGTATCTGCCGCCGAGTGCCGTCAATCTTCCGGTGTTGCTGCTGGCGGTTTCGTTCCTGCAATGGGCGGGCGCCTTCCAGGTGTTCGACGGATTGCAGGTAGTGGCGGCACTGTCGTTGCGCGGGTTGAAGGATGCGCGCATGCCGATGTGGCTGGCCGGCGCAAGCTATTGGCTGGTCGGATTCCCCACCTGCATCTGGCTCGGCAAGGGACTGCACATGCAGGGCGTGGGGGTGTGGATGGGGCTGTCGTTGGCGCTGGTCGCGGCCGCCGCGGTGATGTGCGGCCGCTTCTGGTACCTGAGCCGGAAGCGCTAAGCCTACTCGGCCAGGCCGAGGAAAAGGAGCAGAGCTTCGTCCAGGTTGGAAAGGTCCGCAGCGGTAAGTGCGCCAATTTTTTTGCCGAGCTTGTCGCGGCGGACGGCGCCCATCTTGTCCACCATGGCCCACGATCGTTTTCGCAAACCGTTTGCGAGCGACGGTTCGATCGTGATCCGCACAGCCGACACTTCAAAGGGATTGCTTGTCAGCGGACAGACGACCACCGAAAAGCGCGTCTCGAACACATCGGACTGGATGATGACGGCGGGTCTCGGCTTGCCCGCGTAACCGGTGCCGGCCGCGACGGTGACGACGTCACCCCTCTTCACGCTCGATGTCCTGCCAGACCTCGGCCACCAGAGAATCTATGAAAGCCTGATCGTCCTTTTCCTGAACCGTGTGCGCGAGTCGCCGCAACTGCTCATTGACGCGGGCGCGGAATTCTGGTGAGCGCGCATCCGCCACCCAATGCTGCACTAGGCGCTTACCCTGCCGGCGCATGTTGATGCGGAAGGCGGCGGCGCGTTCGCGGCCCGTCTTGGGCTTCGGCTTCTTCTTTGGCGCCTGCTTGCTCATCCGTTACATGTAACGCGACTCTTGCCATCCTGCAAGGTGACGGCAGATTCCTAGTGCTTGGTTCTGGCTCGGGAAGGGATTGCTCCCCGGGGGCGGCGCATCGGCGTGAAGGAAGCCATGTAAGTCTGCTCTATTTGATGATCGGTACGCCCGCCTTGCCAGCTGCGTCAGCCAACTCATCGTCCAGTGTCGCCAGTGACAGACCGGATCGTGCGGCGAGTTCCAGGTAAGCTGCGTCGTACACAGTGAGGCGGTAGCGGCCGGCGAGGATGGAAGATCCGAGCCACGCCACGTCAGCCGTATGACCGTCAATTACGATCGTGAACGCCATCAGATCGGCAATCGTGTTCTGCCGGTCGCGGTCGCTGATCCTGCCGCGGCGCTGCGCCATGACCAGACCATTGGCGACTTCCAGCGGCCAATGTGAAGGAACAAGGGCACCTCGCGCGGCGGCAATCTCCCAGGCGGCAATGGCACGATCGTCGGTCTCATCGGGCAGCACGATGGACAGTGTGATGGAAGCATCCAGAACGAGAGCCGGCATGGAGAATCAGGGCCGGCCTTCGTTCACGTATTTCTTCCATTCTTTCCAGTCGAACTTTTTGATTCCGGTTTTTTTGGCCCGCGCGCGAATGCGCGCAAGAGCGGCACGTGCCGCTTCCGGATCATGCTTCGGCGGCGGTGGTCCAAGTTTTGCGACCGCCTTGCCTCGCTTGGTGATGACGATCTCCTCGCCTTTCTCGGCACGCCCCACCAGTTCCGATAGGTGCGTCTTCGCCTCGAATAAGCCGACAGTCCTGTCCATGCGCGTGGCTCTTTCAAACTAGGCAACAAACTAGTTTAATGGGAGGAGCGGCGCGGGACAAGCGCTGGCAGAAGGGAGCATGCTCATGTTCGATTTTTCGCGAATGGAATCCGTGGCCGATCTGTCGCGCGTCCAGGCGGCGGACCGGCCGCACGCCATCGCGCTCGACTACAAGGACCGGCTCACCACCTTCCGCGAACTGGACGAACGCGCCAGCCGCGTGGCGCAGGGGCTGATCGCGCTCGGACAATGCGCCGGTGCGCGCGTCGGGTATCTCGGCAAGAATTCCGATCGCTATTGCGAAGTGCTGCTCGGCGCGTTCAAGGCACGCTGCGTCGTGGTCGGGGTGAACTGGCGGCTCGCCCCGCCCGAGATGGCGTATGTGCTGAACGATGCGGCTTGCGAAGTGCTGTTCGTCACCCGCGAATACATGGACCTGGTCGACAAGATCACGCTCGACACACCGAAGCTCAAAACCATCATCGCCATCGACGGCGGCGATCCGCGCTGGGAGTCCTACGAAGGCTGGCGCGATGCTCATCCCGCCACCGATCCAATGCTGCCGGTTGCGCCGGACGACGACGTGATCCAGCTCTACACCTCCGGCACCACGGGACACCCAAAAGGCGTGCGCCTCACCAGCGCGAATTACCTCGCCATCTTCAATTGCCTTTCCGACATGCCGCTCGGCGCCTACACGCCCGACGATGTGGTGCTGATCGCCATGCCGTTCTTCCATGTGGCCGGCGTCAACATCGCGCTGCTCTCCATCGGGCAAGGCGCGCGCGGTGTCATCTTGGGCGACATCGATGCGCAGGAAATCCTCCGGCTGTTCGAGACCAAGCGTGTGACCTACGTGTTTCTCGTTCCGGCCATCATCCAGTTCCTGCTGCAGCAGCCGAACATTCGCGACATCGATCTCTCGTCGCTCAAGAACATCTCTTACGGCGCGTCGCCGATTTCCGATGCCGTGCTGCTGAAAGCGCAGGAGGTTTTCGGCTGCGAATTCCTGCAGGTGTACGGCCTCACCGAAACCACCGGCGGCGGCACGTTCCTATCGCCGGAGGATCACGCGCCGGAGCGCGGACGCCTGCGCTCCTGCGGCAAGCCGGCCCCCCATCATGAAATCCGCATCGTCGACGCACACAGCAATGCCTTGCCGCAGGGCGAAGTGGGCGAGATCGCCATCCGCGCGCCGAACGTGATGAAGGGTTACTGGAACAAGGACGATGCCACGCGCGCATCGATCAGCGAAGGTTGGTTCCACACCGGCGACGCCGGCTATTTCGATGCCGAGGGTTATCTCTACATCCACGACCGCGTGAAGGACATGATCGTGTCGGGCGGCGAAAATATCTATCCGGCGGAAGTGGAGAACGCGCTGATGGGCCATCCCGCGGTGGCCGACGCCGCGGTAATCGGCGTGCCGGACGACAAATGGGGCGAGGCGGTGAAGGCCATCGTGGTGAAAAAACCGGGCACATCCGCCACGCCGGCCGAGATCATCGCCTACGCGAGGGGTAGGATCGCCGGCTACAAGCTGCCGAAATCGGTCGATTTCGCCGATTCTCTCCCTCGAAACCCGTCCGGCAAGATTCTCAGGCGAGAACTGCGCCAGCCCTATTGGGAAGGGCGCGAAAGACAGGTAAACTAAAGCTGCTCTGGGTTGCATCCTTTGGGAGGAGGACCCCATGCGCCACATGTTTTCCGCACTGGTTCTGTCGACAGCCGCCGCATTTGCGACGCCGGCTTTCGCAGACACGGCGCTGCCGGCGACACCGCAGGACAATGGCGGCGCCGAGATCGTGCCCAATGTCGCGCCGGGCGATGAGATCGTGGTGGCGTGCGCGCCGATCGAGCATCGCGACGCCAACGCCGATGTGCGCGTGGTGCTGTCGATCTCCGCCGTGCCGGAGCAGCTTTCACCCGGCTACAACAAGGTACTGGCAACGGATGAAGAGGTCAGCAAGTACGGCGTCAAGGTGCGCATTCCCGATGTGCCCGATCTGCCGGATCACACCGTCAATCTCAATGTCTACGTCGTCGGCCAGAAGACGGCGGATTGTGACGGCGGACATCTGCGCGTGGTGGGCCGGGGCGTTCCCGACTTCCGCCACGACCTGAAACCGCACAAGGTTTCGTAGCGATTTGGTTGGCGGAGTCTGTCGCTATTAACTCCGCAGATGCTCGGATATTGCGGAAGAACGCTGCGGATTTGCTCGTAGTGCGCGCTGAGGTGGCGGAGATGCCGCATGATGGCAGCCGTCGCGATCCAGCAACTGTGTTTCTGCGCTAACATCGATCTCGGATGCACCTTGTTGGACGCTTGAGAGTGGAGGACCGCAAAGTGTTCTGGCGGGCATTGGCGCTGAGCATCGTTTCGGTTTGGGGCATGGTCTTATCGACGCCGGGAGCTTGTGCCGAATTAGCGGACCTCCCGCCCGATCAGCAGCAGACCGCGAGTTGCATGCTGTCTGTCGTCAGGGCGGAAAGAGGTGTGACAGACCCGAAACTTCGGCTCTCAACTGTTCCCAGACCGACAGACTCATCGGGAGTGCAAATTCACACGTTTCTTGACTATACGTATCATCACCGTAGCCAAGGTGTTTCTCCGCGCGTCTCCCCACAGGAGATTGAGATAACAGAGTTAGTTGCGACCAAAAAGGGTTCGCTTGTCCTGGGAGGCTTAATGTCGGCTTTGGCCCCTGATCTGAATGACAATGATTCAGGGCTGCTCAATATAGCGGATGGGTGGCAGAGAAAGTGCGGGCTGACCCTCTCTGTGTTGACGGTTTGAACGGCTGGTCTTGGATTTCGTGAGATGTCTAGCTGAAATGAAAAAGGCATACGAAAAAAGCAGTGGCAACGTGTTTGCCGATCTCGGGCTGCCGGACTCCGAGCAGGAGTTGCTCAAGGCCAAGTTGACGCTGCAGATCTACCGGCTGATCCGCGAACGGGGGCTGACGCAAACCAAAGCCGCTGAGGTGCTCGGAACCACGCAGGCACAGGTGTCTGCGCTGATGCGTTGCCGGCCGACTTCGGTGTCCCTAGGCCGTTTGATGGAATTCCTGACGGTTCTTGGGCAGGATGTGGAAGTCACCGTCAAACCTGCGCGCAGGAAGAAGTCGGGCCACATGTCCGTCGTCGTACAAGCGGCCTGATCGAACTCAAACCGCGCTTCATCGAAATTGAGCGTCCTGTCACCGCAGGTGGCGCGTCGCCTTTGGCTCACCGCTAAGTCGCTGTGCGCACGGGTGAAGTTGCGATTCGCGCAATCATTGCCGGAATGATAGGATGCCGTCATTCACGTGTAATGGTGGAACCGGCGCAGATGCCGTCGGCGCGCGTATTTGAAACGGACGGCAATTCGCCGCTTCGGCGGCATGGATCGGGGAGTCTTCACAATGCGCATTCTTCAAAGCTTATGCCTTTGCTCGGCCTCAATCGCCACTTTGACGGTGGCGACCGCGGCGAGTGCCGCAGACAATCAGCGGCTGGCGCCGCCTGCCGTCGCCCCTCTGGGCACGGACGCCGCGGTCCGCGCCTACTGGACGCCGGAACGCATGCTTGCCGCCAAGCCACTCGACAAGGTCGTATCCGGAGTCCCGTCGAGAGCCCACCACGCGCCAACCGGCAAAGTGCAAATCTTTCCCGGGGCGCCGCCACGCATCAACGACTACGATTCCTCGCTGGAAATAAAGCTCTACGATCCAGCGCTGAAAGGCGGCGGCACGCGTCCACCGCTGGTCGGCACGAGCGGCCAGCCCTACACCACGAACCGCTTCTTCCCGCAGAACGACAAGAAGCTGGAAAAGATCTATCCGTACGCCACGATCGGCCAGCTCTTTTTCACGATCAACGGTTCGGGTTACGTGTGCACGGCATCGGTCATCCGCTGGAGCACGATTGCGACGGCGGGCCATTGCGTCAATGACGGCAACGGCAACTACTACACCAACTGGCTGTTCGTGCCGGCCGAAAATGGCGGCAAGGGCCCGTACGGCAGCTGGACCTGGGCAAACGCCGACACGACAACCGCCTGGTATTTTGGCGGCGGCGGCGTTCCCAACGAGCAGGACGACGCGGTCATCATTCTCAATCAGCAGACCTACAAGCATCACCTTCATTCGATCGGCGATCTCACCGGCGATCTGGGATACGAGTTCAACGCGCCGGCTCCGATTGCGGTGACGCAGGTCGGCTATCCGTGTAACCTCGACAGCTGCAGCGATCCCATCGCCACCTACGCACAGAACCACGTCGCCGGCACCAACAATTACGAATGGGGAACCGCCCAGGCAGGCGGCTCGTCCGGCGGCCCGCAGCTCCAGGACTTTGGACAGGCGCCGACCGGCATCCCGACCGAAACGCTCGGCGGGAATATTCTCGTTTCGTCGACAAGCTACGTTTACAACGACAGCAATTACCAGGTTGAGGGCGGCTCGATCCTCTATTCGCCGGGCCAAAACGGCGAATGGACGTTCGGCGACCTCATCAACTGGGCCTGCGGCGCCGGCGGCTGCTGAAGCTTTTCTGATTGTCTGACTTGCAACGCCGGGCGGGACCTCTCGCCCGGCGTTTTTTTTCGGGCGACGCAACAAGACAGAGGACTCACGCGGAGGTCGCGGAAGAACAGTTTGTCGCCTTCGTGTTCTTTGTGTGCTTGGTGGTAAGAAATCAACCACGAAGATCACCAAGGACACGAAGAGAAATTCGCATCCTCCGCGACCCCGCGTGAAAATGCGTGCCTTGGTATGAAAGACAGTGAAGCCTAGCTCGACCTCATCCGCACCGCGGCCAGGCGGTTGGTCGCAAGGAGCGTGACCAGGAGCGCGAGCACGAAGGCGCCGGCCTCGACGAAGAAGCTCGCATCGAGTCCCGTCTCGCCGATGGGCCGCTGCGAGAACGTTCCGGCGATCTGCGTCCACCAATAGGCGAAGAGGCCGATGTCCATGATCGTGTGGCCGATCATGCAAAACACCAGCGAGGCGGATGCAATCGCCAACCGGCCAAGCAGCAGCCCGGCCAGAAACACAATCGGCACCATGCCGATGGTCGCCCAGCCCTTGTTGAGGTGAAGCAGGGTAAAGAACACGGCGGAGACGAGGATGCCGATGGCTGCGCCGTGGCGCTTCTCGATCGGCCGCTGCATGTAGCCGCGGAATCCCGTTTCCTCGCAGACGCCGGCGGAAATCGCGGAGGCCACGATCGCCGCCCACTGCAACGGTCCCGCTGGAATGAAGGAGAAGTCGTAGCCGGCATGGAACGCGGCCGCCGGAAACGGCACCAGCCGGAACAGCACGACAATGGCGGCATGGATGGTCGAGGCGAAGGCAAGTGCCGCAAGCAGCCCCCAGCCCCAATCGGCGATTGAGAGACGGCGCACGCGAAACGCATCGGCGCGTGCGGCTTGCCACGCGCGCGGCGGTCCGCCACCGGCCGCCCACAGCACGTAGAGAATCAGGAACAGGGCTTCCAGCGCCGCGGCGAGCGGCATGCCGAGACGGAGCAGCAGCAGCGGCCACACATTCGCCGCCACCATTCCGACGACGAGACCGGTCACGATTGCGCGCAGGCTGACCGGCACCCAGCCGCCTTCGCGCCTTACGGCAATTTCGCTCATCCCGCCCCCCGCCCCCCTGTACCCCTCATAGACGGTACGGCTCGGCGGAAATTCCAGCAACCGGCGGGAAGGCAACATGACCGACAGATTTCCAGATGAACACGCCGGGGAGAATCAGAAATCCGCTCGCAAAACCCTCATCTCCTCCGAATTTAGCGCGTTCCCCTTCCCCCCTTGTGGGGGAAGGTGTCACGCCGCGCGCGAATGCGCTGAGGCGAGCAACGCATCGTAAATGATCTCCACAACCCGATCCGGACACAAGAACACCTCTTCGTTCCAGAACCGGATGACGCGGCAGCCGCGCTGCCTACGCTCCGCGTCTGTCATGGTTCGACGCAGTTCGCGGGCCCGTTCCTTGCTCACGAACGCCCCCCTTCCGTCGCAGCACTCTCCGAGGCGAGTGCGCGCCACCTTCCCCCACAAGGGGGGAAGGAGAACGCGTTGTCGCCGATCTTTCTACCGCACCAGCAGCGCCACGGCGAGAAACACAAGCGCGCCGGCGGTCACCCACATGGCCGCCTTGATGTGGCGGATGCGCCGCTCCTGCACGTCGGCGAAGTTCCTCAGCGAATCCGGATGCAGCTTGACGCCGCCTTCCGCCAGCATCTCGGAGATATTCTCCGCATCGCGCAACAATTGCGGCAAATGCTGCGCCACCTTGGCGAGCGCATTCAAACCTTCGCCCATGTCGCGCAGCCGCGCCTCGGGCCCCACCGTCTCCAGCATCCAGCGCTCGACCACGGGCCGCGACGCCTCCCAGATGTCGAACTCCGGATCGAGTCCGCGCGCCACGCCTTCCACCACCACCATCGTTTTCTGCAGCAGCACGAGATCGGGCTGCAGCTCCATGTCGAAGCGGCGCGTGGTGTCGAACAATTGCTGCAGCAGCTTCGCCATCGAGACATCGCGCGCGGTGCGGCCGAAGATCGGCTCGCCGATGGCGCGCAAGGCTTGCGCGAACGTGGCGATCGGGTGCGTCTCGGGCACGAAGCCCGCGTCGTAATGCACCTGCGCCACGCGCATGTAATCGCGGTTCAGGAATCCGCCCAGCGTTTCGGCAAGGAAGCGGCGCATGTCCGGCGACAGCCTTCCCATGATGCCGAAATCGACGGCGACGAGGCGCCCTTCGGCATCCACGAACAGGTTTCCCGGATGCATGTCGGCGTGGAAGAAGCCGTCGCGCAGCGCTTGCGTCAGAAAACTCTGGATCACGATCACCGCGATGCGCTTCGGATCGTGCCCCGCCCCGTTCAAAGCTGCCACATCGCGCACGGATGCGCCGTCGATCCACTCCGCCGTCATCACGCGTGCGGAGGTGCGATCCCAGTCGACGCCCGGCACGCGGAAATCGGCATCGCCGCGCGTATTCTCGCGCAGCTCCGATGCGGCCGCCGCTTCCATGCGCAGATCCAGCTCGAGCGCAACCGACGTGGCGAGCGTGTTGACCACATCGGTGACATGCAACCGGCGCGCTTCGGAAAAATAGCGCTCGGCGATCTTGGCGGCGAAGGCGAAGGCGGAAATATCTTCCGCGAACTGCTTCTCGATTCCCGGCCGCAGCACTTTCACCGCGACGCGGCGTGGCTCTTCGCTCGTGGTCTCCGCCTCATGCACCTGCGCAATCGACGCAGCGGCCACCGCATCGCCGAACGTCGAAAACACCTGTTCGATGGGGCGGCCGAGCGAGGCTTCGATTTCGGCGCGCGCGTAAGCGGTGGCGAATGGCGGCAGGCTGTCCTGCAGGGTCTCCAGCGCCAGCGCGGTGTCGCCGCCGATGATGTCAGGCCGCGTCGCCAGCACCTGGCCGAGCTTGATGTAAGCCGGCCCGAGGCTTTCCAGCGCGCGCGCCAATCGCACACCGGCCGAGAATTGCTCCGGATTGGCGTCGCGGGTGCCGAGAACGCGCCGCGCCAGCCGCACGGAGAACGGCATCATCGCCGCATATTCGTGCGGCACCAGCGCATCATGCCGCGCCAGCACGCGCGCGGCATGGATGAGACGGCGAATGTTGGACCAGGTTGAAAACATAAG
>DASYBT010000086.1:0-12983 GCA_036500585.1 Rhizomicrobium sp. | reverse complement strand
GCTTCAGCAGAAGCGCAGCTTTGCTGGCCTCGATATCGATACAGAAGCATTCGGCGATTTTTTCAATCCGATACGGGCTCAACTTGCTGTTACGAAACATCTTTTCAGGCTATCAGCGTTAGCCTGATGGTCTAGAGCCTTGCAAAAATGGCGACCCGGGGGTACCCCCCCTTTTCCACGCCCTTGGCCGGTTGTTTTTGAATTTCTTGCGAGCGGAGATGCCACCACATCTTGTGGCCGGACCTTGCTCCAAGCATTTGAAATCGCGTTGTGCCCGCAATTTGCCTGAGCGAGCGCAATTTTCTTTGCCGCGGCGGCCTGGAGTACGGCCGACCACAAGATGTTGTGGCCCGAGGGCCCGCGGCGCATTTGAAGTCACGATGTGCCACCCGATCCGGCTGCGCCGCGCGGTCGGGCGGCCGCCCGGCTAAGACCGGGGCGCCAGCCTGATCGGCCGCCCTTCGGGGAACAATGCCGCCAAACACCATGGAATCTGTGGCTTATGCTGTGCATTGTAGGAGAATTTACTCTTGTATCGCAGGCATAAATGTATATGCTTGCAGCGCTAAGGGTCAAGCCCATCGTTCGGCCGGACAGCGAAGCCGCTCACGCAAAAGCCACGAGGAAATCGCGAAACGTGCGTCCGTATGGCGTTGAGCGATTTTCGCGTATCATCACGACATGAAGCAGCCGGAAGACCTCGTTGCCGCGCGATTGAGCAGCTTTCCGGAGGTCGGGCGTGTGATCCTTTTCGGTTCGCGGGCTCGCGGCGACGCCGGCGCGCGTGCCGATATCGATCTGGCCGTTGAGGCGCCTACAGCCGATCCGTTGCGGTGGTCCGATATCGAGGAAGCGGCGGAGAACGCGCCGACTCTTTTGATGATTGACCTGGTGCGCCTCGAAACGGCGCCGGCGGAATTGGCGACAGTCATCCGTAGTGAAGGCCGGGTTCTTTATGAACGTACAAAACGCCACGAGACGGCTCGGTGACCTCGACCGCGCCTTGATGCGCCAGCGTGCGCATGATCGTTGAGGTCTTACTGATCGGCCAGCAAATGCACGAAATCCAGATGCGCGCGGCATCGGCGCTCAGCGAAATTCCGTGGTAGAAGTCCGTCGCTGGGCGTTCCTGGATCGACCAAGGAGATGACCATGGAAAACCCCACGACGAAGTATCCCCATCCGCCGTTTGCCCGCCAGTCGCAGGATTGGCCCGGCCTTGCAAGCAAGATGGAGCCGCGGCCCGATCACGGCGAAACGAGCTATCGCGGCTCGGGTCGGCTGGAAGGCCGCAAGGCCCTGATCACCGGTGGCGACTCCGGCATGGGACGCGCCGCGGCCATCGCCTATGCGCGCGAAGGCGCCGACGTGGCGATCAACTACTATCCGACGGAGGAGCCGGACGCGCATGAGGTGATCGCGCTCATCAGGGAAGCGGGACGCAAGGCCATGGCCATTCCGGGCGACCTGCGCGACGAGAATTTCTGCAAGCAGCTGGTGGGTAAGGCGGTCGAGGAACTGGGCGGTCTCGACATTGTGGTGTGCAATGCGGGGCGCCAGCAGGCCTGCCAGTCGATCCTCGATCTCACCACCGCGGAATTCGACGCCACCATGAAGACCAACATCTACGCGCCGTTCTGGATCATCAAGGCGGCGCTGCCGCATCTGAAGCCCGGTTCCGTGATCATCGGCACAACCTCGGAGCAGGCCTACGATCCGTCACCCGATCTCTACGATTACGCGCAGACCAAGGCCGCGACAATGAATTACGTGAAGTCGCTCGCCAAACAGCTGGGCCCCAAGGGCATTCGCGTCAACGGTGTCGCGCCTGGACCGATCTGGACGCCGCTGCAGATTTCTGGCGGCGCGACAATGGAGCGGGTCGAGAAGTTCGGCGGCTGGACACCACTTGGACGACCGGGACAACCGGCAGAACTCGCGTCCATTTACGTGCAGCTGGCCGCTGCCGACGCGAGTTACGCCAATGGACAAGTTTACGGCGCCGCCGGAGGCAGCGGCCAACCTTAGGGCAACGGTGCCGCTTGGTGGTTTGTTTGACGGTGAATCGATTTTTCCGTCGTCATCGCCCGGTCGCGTTTCTTTCGCGATCCGGGCGCCCCATTTTCCTTCCGGTCAACTCGAAAATGGGTTACCCGGATCGCGCTATTTCGCGCGACCGGGTAATGACGGATTGTTTGAGTATGAGGAAAATCAGCTCTATGGTCCGTCGACCTTGTAGCCGTCCTGGCGGAGGAGTGCGGGGACGCCCCTGGCGCCTGCGAGGTGGCCGGCGCCGACCGTCACGAAGAATGTGTGCTTCTCTGCCAGCATTTGCTTGAGCTGCACGATCCACGCGCGGTTGCGGTCTTCGAACAGCGCCTTCTCGGCGCGCGGATTGTCCTTGAAGCCGGCATTGGTGATGCCGTTGAGAGTCTTGACATCGCCCTTGCTCCAGGCGGCGATGAGGTCGTGCACCTCGGCCGTCTCGTTCAGCATTTCCTTCAGGTCGGCGTCGAATTCCTGCATCTCGAGCGACTGGTCTTCCGGCATGAGCAGCTTCAATTGCTGCTCCAGGGTCTCGAAGGCGCGGAACGACACGCCCGGCTTCTTCAGCGCCCACGCATAGACCTGGCGGTCGAGTCCGTCGTCCGGCGAAAGGTGCTGCTGCAGCACAAGACCGGCCTGCAAGGTGAGGGCCGCCAGCCACGGCCGCATCGGCGTGAGATTCTCGGCCGGAATATGGGCGAGCGATACGGCGGCAGAATAATCCTGCCGCTCCTCGGCATTCAGCAGCGACGGCAGCGCCATGCCGGCCGGAAGCATGCCGTACTGCGCGATGAAGGTTTTCACGTGCTCCGTCTGCTTCGTTGCATCCATCGGGATTTCGAAGACGAAGACATCGGCGGATTTCAGCGCGGCATCGATCTCAGGCGTGTGCCAGTTCATGTTCTTCGGCAGCACGTGGATGGAGCCCAGCAGATAGACCGTCGCCTTCGGTCCGTGCACGGTCCACAGCGCCGGATGCGCCTGCACCGATTCCGCGTCGCCGGCGCGCGTGGGCCCGAGGCCGGCCGCGAGGAGCGCGCACAAGACGATTCCCAACCTGCGGATCACCTGGCCCATGACGAGTCTCATGCCTTCAATCCCCGGTTTCACCGCTATCTATATTCGAACGGCGGATTTTTCGCCCCAATGTCGCGATACCGGTCGCGCAGACGGGTTTGCCGCGACACCAGCGGAATGTTCTGTCCCTTGATGAACACGGCGGTCGGCGCGCTGGTCACGTCCAGCGGATCGCCGTCCCAGATGACCACATCCGCGTCCTTGCCGGGCTCGAGCGTGCCGTAGGAATCGGCGATGCCGAACACCCGCGCCGGATTGGCCGTGATCGCGGCCAGCGCGTGATCCCAGCGCATGCCGTTCGCAACCGCGTTGCCCGCGATCTGCGTGATGGTGCGCGCATAATGGCCGGGATCGTCGGCCTGCGGCTGGAAAATGACGGTGACCCCCGCCGCGTCGAGCCGGGCGGCATTCCTTTCGGTGGCGCCGAGATCGGAGAAGGTGGTCGGCAGGTTGAGATCGTTGTCGAGCACGACGGGCACCTGCGCCGCGGCCAGCTCGCGCGCGCACTGCCAGGCTTCGGCCCCGCCGAGGATCACGAGCTTCAGGTGGTTGGCCTGCGCATACGCCACGGCCTGCCGGATATCGGAGGCGCGGTCGACATTGACGATCAGCGGCTCGCTGCCGTGGATCACCGGCTCCAGCGCGTCGAGATCGATTTGCGCCGCGCGCTGATTGCTGGCGCCGCCGGGACGATGATAGCCGGCGCGGTCGGCCCAGTATTCGCGCGCATCGTCGAGCGTTTCGCGGAACGTCGCCCACAATGTCGGGCGGCTGTTCTGTCCGCCGCCGGTGGTAAGGTTCACCACCATGGCCGCCTTGGGCTTGTCGACGAGATGGGGGCCGTTGCCGAGATCGATCACGGCCGCTTGCCCGCGGAACACGCCCTCGCCGATGTCGGGCGTGGTCAGCGATCGCGTCACGCCGGCGATGCGCGCGATGGGAATGAGCGTCGAGTTCGGGTTGATCGCATCGGCAACGTCGAACGCCGCGGACGCCGCGCGCTCCGGCTCGTGCGGCCCGGCGGTGTCGTCGGCATCGAAGCGGCCCGAATCGAGGCCGGGACCGCTGTCGTTGCTTTCCGCCACCATCTGCACCTCGACAATGCCGAGATCGGTGGCCGATGCCATCAGGCCGGGCGTGACGGGTTTGCCCTTGGCATCGATGATTTTCGCGCCGTCGGGCGGCGTCAGGTCCTGTCCGACTTGCATGATTTTGCCGCCGACGATCAGCACGTCGCCATGGTCGACCGTGCCTAGCGGACCAACGGTATAAACGCGGCCGTTCTTGATCAGAATGGCAGCGCCGCCGGGTTCTGCGACCGATCCGCTTGCCGGTGCCAGGCGCGGTCGCGCTCCGGCCGGCCGCGCTTCCAGTTGCCTCGGCGCGTGCGTCGGCTGTTGCGCCAGTGCAGGGCCAACGAGGGCCGCCGTGATCCCGACGGCGAATACAAAACGCCAGGCGAAACCTCCCCCTTGTGGGGAGGTCGACGAAGCGGAGCTGCGTCGGGTGCGGGGCTGAGCTGAAATGTTCCCCCCACCCGAAATTCGCTCTCCCGCATCGAGTGCGGGGTCTCGAATTTCGACCTCCCCGCGAGGGGGAGGTGAGCTTAGCGTTCTCATTGTCCGGCTCCGCCGAAGTTAGCGTTGTTTTCCTGGCCGACTTCGAAGTCGCTGCGCGGACTGAGCTTCGGATTATCGCGGTCGTACAAAAGTGCTCCGTCGATGAACACCTTTTCGGCATGGCTGTAGACGCTGAACGGATCGCTGCTCCACATGACGACGTCGGCGTCCTTGCCCTTCTCAAGCGTCCCGGTCTGGTCGAGGATGCCGAGCGCCATGGCAGGATTGCGCGTCATCCAAGCGACGGCGTGGGCGCGGGTGATGCGGTAGCCCATGCGCCGCCCGGCAGCCATCGCCTTGGCCACTTCCTGGTTGAGACGCTGGATGCCGATGGGATCATCCGAATGAATCATCGCGCAGGCGCCGGCGTGATCGATCATTGCCAGGCCCTCCGGAATGGCATCATAGGCTTCCATCTTGAAGCCCCACCAGTCCGCCCACATCACAGCGCAGATGTGGTTCTTCTTTAAGAGGTCAGGAATCTTGTAGGCCTCCGTCGCGTGGTGGAACGCCGCGATCCGGAAGCCGAATTCCTTCGCCACGTCGATCATCGTGGCCATCTGGTCGTCGCGATAGCAGTGCATCTGCACCGGGATGTCGCCATCGAGCACCAGCGCCAAGGTTTCGAGGCCGATGTCGCGATCCGGCCTGTCGCCACCATGCTTCCAGTACCGGCGCCATTTGGCGCGGTACTCCTCGGCCTTCTGGAAGGCGATGCGATAACCGGCGACATCGCCCATCCAAGTCTGCGGCCCACCTTTCTCGCCATACACGCGCTTGGGGTTCTCGCCGCACGCCATCTTGAGATCGTATGGCGCGTCCGGGAATTTCATGCCCTGCGTGGTGCGCGACGGCACGTTCTTCAGCACCACCGACCGTCCGCCGATCAGGTTCGCGGATCCGGGCAGAATTTCGAGCGACGTCACGCCGCCGGCCAGCGCGCGGGTGAAGCCTGGGTCCTGGGGCCACACCGAATTCTCGGCGCGGACATAGGCCGTCACGGGATTGACCGCCTCGTTGCCGTCCTGGGTCGCCTCGTTGGACGGCGAAGGATAGACGCCGAGGTGCGAGTGAATGTCGATGATGCCCGGCGTGACGAACTTGCCCGATCCGTCGATGATCACCACGCCCGGCGGCTCGGGCACCTTGGCCGCGACGGCCTTGATCTTGCCGTCCTGCATCAGGATGGAGGCGTGCGTCATCTCCCTGTCGGTGCCGGTGAGGATCGTCGCGTTGCGGATGATGGTGGGGCGCGACGGCAGGGGTTTGTAGGTGGAGGGGAACGCGTCGTTCGGAAATTGGTCCGCGGCCGACTGCTCGGCCCGCGACGGCGGCGCCCGGTGCAGCCGCGGTATGATCAGCCAGGCAAGCAGCAAGGTCACGGCCACGATGGCAACGGCGCCCCACACGGGCATCCTGGGATTCATGCCGCATTCCCCTTCCTGGCAGAGCCAAGACTTGCCCGCGGCGCAGCCCAGCGCAACCGCTAACAGGCACCATACCGGAAGCATCCGACGAAATTGTGAGCCACGGCGAAACTTTCAGGCGTAGGCTTCGTCTTTGGGCATAGACGATCCACGATGGAGTGAATGGTATGATCCGCAGCAAGACCCTCATCGCCGCGGCGGTCGGCGGCCTTCTCTGTGCTTCGCCGCTTGCAGCCCCATCCGCCTCGGCGCAGGGCATGGGCGGCCACATGGCCCGCGTCGCCATGTCGGGCATGCATGGCGGGTCGCCGTTCCTGATGCTCCTGCGCTCCGCCGATCTGACACCCGCGCAAAAATCGCAGGTGCACCTGATCCTGAGCTCGAACCGCACGCAGATGATGTCGCTGCACCGGCAGCTGATGGCCCTGCACGAACAGATTTCGGACAAGCTTTTGGGTGCCGGCTCCGTATCGTCCGCCGATCTCAAGCCGCTCGTGCAGAAGGCGTCCGACCTCGAAGCCAAATTGAACCAGGACATGGCCGACACGGCCGTCGCCATCCGCAACGTGCTAACGCCGGAGCAGGTGAAGAAGCTCGCCGATGTACACAAGAAGTTGCACGACCTGCATACCCAGGTTCAGCAGCTGATGGGTTCGGAACAGAACATGCCAGACACGGACGACTGAACGACATCACTGTGCGCGACCGTGAACCGCTGCCGGCTGAAACACTTGCGCTCGTTGCGCGGGCCGGCAGCGGCGATCGGCGTTCGGCGGAGAAGCTGATCGTGCTCTACCAGCAGCGGGTCGCCCGCCTTGTCATCGCGCAGACGAACGATGCCTCGCATTACGAAGACCTGTGCCAGACGATCTTCGTCAAGATGGTGCTGGCGCTGCCCAGGCTGCGCGAGCCCGAGCGGTTCGAAGCATGGCTGTTTCAGATCGCGCGCAACGTCTGCCGCGACCACCTGCGCGCACGCCGGGGATGGCGGCGCTTGTTCGTGCCATATGAAGCCGGCCATGATTCGATTGCGGCACCGGACGACACGCCGGATCGGCCAGCGGCGGCCGAGGAGCGCATCGATGAATTGCCGGAAGCGCAGCGCGCCATTCTGCGGCAGTCGCTCGATGGACGCCGGAGCTACGAAGAGCTGGCGCGGCTGTCGCACTCCAGTGTCTCGGCCGTCAAGTCGCGCCTGCATCGTGCGCGGCAGAATCTGAGGTCGCTGTTGGTCGCGGGAGATTGTGAATGAATCCGGAAGACAATCGCGAAAGACTTCCGTTCCGCGACGATTTTGCCGTGCGGGTGCTGTTGGCAGCCGATCAGGCGGTCGTGCGCCGGCGCAATCTCCAATGGGCGGCCGCAGGAGTCGCCGCATCCCTCGTCACCGCCGTCATGATTGTCGCACCGTGGCGGGCCGTTCCGTCGGGTGCAGCCGTTCGGCAAACCACGCCTGTTGCGGAAACGAGCCTCACGGCCGATTTGACGGCCTTCGCATCGACGAGCGATCAAACGGACCCGCTGGCATATATGTTTCCGGATGCCGCACCGCTGTCGCGCTTCTCGAGGCAATACGGCGATGCCCAGGACGGGCAGGACAGCGGGATTCTTGCGGAGGATTCGGAAGAAGCCGACGGCAGCTGATCAATCCTCGCCGAACTTCGCTTCGATCAGGGCCAGGATGGCGTGCATGGCCTCGGCTGCATCCGGCCCATCGGCAACCACATCGATGCTGGTGCCCGGCCGCGCATTCAACATCATCAGGCCGAGAATAGATCGTGCGTCGACAGTTTCGCAGTCCTTGACCACGCGGATGTTCGATTGAAAGCGCGCAGCGGCTTCCACCAGCTTGGCGGCCGCACGCGCATGCAGGCCGAGCTTGTTGGTGATGAGTGCGCGCGCCTTGAGCGGCTCAGACATGTCTCACGAGCCGTGCACCAGATCGGCCGAGCCGGCCCGCATGTATTTGCGGCCGGCGTCGATCGACTCCTTCACCGCCTGCTCGAGCGGCAGCCTGCCGCGCACATCGAGCAGCTTGATGAGGCTGGGCAGGTTCGCGCCGGCCAGCACCTCGATCTTGCCGCGGTTCAACAGTGTGAGCGCGAGATTGCACGGCGTGCCGCCATACATGTCCGTGACCAGCACCACGCCGCTTCCGGTATCGACCGACTTCGCCGCCGCGGCGATCTCCCGCTGGCGCCGTTCGATGTCATCGTCGGGCCCGATCGAGATGGCGCGCAGCTGCGTCTGCGGACCGACCATGTGCTCCATGGCCGCGATGATTTCCTGGGCAAGCCGCCCGTGCGTGACGAGTACGATACCTAGCATGGCCCGACGTGGCTGAAACGCGGGGGACGATAGCACCGGCAGGAGCACAGGGAAGAGCCTAAACGGCCTTGCGCTGGTCACGGAAAAGTGCCTTGGCGTGGGCCGCTGCGGCGGCGATCACCTTGGCCGGCGCCGACGCCTCGAATGGCGCGAGGTGCAGGAGCGGCGGCCTGGCATCGTGCGGAACGCCGACGCTGGCCGGCGCATCGTAGTGGTGCGTTTGCGGCAGGCGCAGCGTGTCGGCTCCGATGGCAAGCAGCACGGCAAGGTCGACGCGTGCTTCGTTCGCCCGCGGCAGTTCGAGAATGCCGACGCCGCGGACTTCCAGCAGGCCCTCGAGCCCTGCGGGCGCCTTGCCCATCAGTCGTTCGTCGCGCACGAACAATTCAGTCCGGTCATCGGCCACGAGCACGGCGCCGCTTTCGATCAGGCGCAGCGCCAGGTCGGACTTTCCCGCGCCGCTTTCGCCGAGAAGCAGGATGCCGGTGTCTGGCGGCGCGCCCAGAATGTCGCCGGCGCGGCCGAGCAGGATCGTCGTGCCGTGAACATTCGTCATCACATCGTCCTTGCCGCTGGAAGTTCGACAACGAAACGTGCGCCGGGCCCGTCGCTGCGGTTCTCGGCCCAGATGCGCCCGCCCATGCCTTCCGCGATCTGCCGCGCGATGGAAAGGCCGAGGCCAGAATTCTTGCCGAAGCCGTGCTCCTTGGGCCGCTCCGTGTAGAAGCGGCGGAAGATGCGCTCGATGTTGTCGGCCGGAATGCCGGGGCCTTCATCCTCCACCGCGATGCGTGCCTTGCCGTCAGCGACGCCTGCCCGGATGGTCACGACGCCCTTGTCGGGGCTGAAGGAAACCGCGTTGTCGATCAAGTTGCGCACGATCTGGCCGAGCCGCTCGTCGCGGCCGATGACGATCATCGGCTCGGGCGAAGCGATATCGAGCGCCAGGGTTATCCCGCGCGGCAGCTCGAGCATGCGATAAACATCCGCCACCGTCTCCAGCAGATGCTTGAGATCGACCGGCTCGGCCGTCTCGCGGCTCAGTTCGGCGTCGAGCCGCGACGCATCGGAGATGTCGGTGATAAGGCGGTCGATGCGGCGGACATCGTTGCGCACGATCTGCATCAGCCGCTCGCGGGATTCATTGTCACGAGCCCGCTCGAACATTTCCACGGCGCTCTTCAGCGATGTCAGCGGATTCTTGAGCTCGTGCGCCACGTCGGCGGCAAAACTTTCGATGGCATCGATGCGGTCGTAAAGCGCCTTCGTCATCGCCGACAGGCTCTTGGACAGATCGCCGATCTCGTCACGGCGCTCCGGCATTGCCGGGATGATCTCACGTCCGCCTCGCCCGCTGCGCACGCGGTCGGCCGCCGCTGCCAGCCTGCGGATCGGCTCGGCAATGACGCCGGCAAGGTAAAGCGACGACAGCACCATGACGGCGACCGCGACGAGAAACACTTCCAGCAAGGTTGCGCGCTCTTCGCGCAGGATGCTGTCGATGTCACCGCCTTCGGTCGAGACCATCAGCACGCCGTAAATCGCCTTGAACCGCTGCACCGGCACGGCGACGGACAACACCAGCCGGTTGTTTTCGTCGACGCGTTCGGCGGTGGCGCTCTCTCCGCTCAATGCGGCGTTCACCTCGCTGTAGACGCGTCCATCGTTGCCGGCTTCGAAATAGGGCGCCAGCTGCGCGAACGGCCGCACGCCCATGACTCCATCATAAACCCGATCCCACCATCCGCGCAGCCGGCTCCAGAAATCGAGCGGCGGCAATTCCGTGACCTGCACGACATTGCGCGCCAGCAGATTGCGGGTATCGATCATCAAATGTCCGTCGGTGCCGTACAGCCGCGCGCGCAATCGCGTCGGCGCCACCAGCTGGCGCAGCAGCGGCTCTCCCTGATCGATGTTGATCGTATAGCGCTCCTGGTTGGCGCTGTATTCGGCGAGCGTCGAAGCGATGATGCGCGCCTGTTGCGTGATGCTCGACAGGCGCTCGTCCACCAGACCGACGCGGCTGGATTCCACCAGCAGCACGCCGGCGATAAGGAATACCAGCGCCACCGCATTGAAGAAGATGATGCGTCGCGTCAGGGCGGAGCGGGTGCGTACCGCCGGCCTTACGACATCGCGGAAGTGCTCGAACGATTCACGCGCGCCGCCCCGGGAAACGATCCTGCTCCACGCATTCATCAGCGACCGCTCAAGCCTCGCGATAGCGGTAGCCCACGCCATAGAGCGTTTCGATGGCGTCGAAGCTGTCGTCCACCACTTTGAATTTCTTGCGTAGCCGCTTGATGTGGCTGTCGATGGTGCGGTCGTCGACATAGACCTGGTCGTCGTAGGCGGCGTCCATCAGATTGTCGCGGCTCTTCACGAAGCCGGGCCGCTGGGCGAGGCATTGCAGGATGAGGAATTCGGTGACCGTCAGGCGAACGGGCTTGCCGCCCCAGGTGCATTCGTGGCGCTGCGGATCGAGCGTTAGCTTGCCGCGCACCAGCGGCTCCTTCTTCGGTTCGCCGGGGGCGATGGCGCCGGATTTGTGATCGGCCCGGCGCAGCACAGCCTTCACCCGCTCCAGCAACAGCCGCTGGGAGAAGGGCTTGCGGATATAGTCGTCGGCGCCGGCATTGAGGCCCATCAACTCGTCGATTTCTTCATCCTTCGAGGTGAGCAGAATGACCGGCAAATCGCCCGATTGCCGCAGGCGGCGCAACAGTTCCAATCCGTCCATGCGTGGCATCTTGATGTCGAGGATGGCCAGATCGGGCGGCGCCGTGGAAAGCCCGCTGAACGCACTGGCGCCGTCGGAGTAGGTGCGCACGGTGTAGCCTTCCTGCTCCAGCAGCATGGAGACGGAGGCCAGGATGTTCTTGTCGTCGTCGACCAGCGCGATATTTGCCATTCCGTCATTCCACCCCAGGCCGTTGCCGCTAATATAGTCCGCCGCCGCCCGAAACATAACCGTCATGGCTGAGTCCCCCCAATCCTACGATCCCCGCCGATTCCAGAGCGCGGTGCCGTACTACGCCCGCTACCGGCTGGGATATCCGCAATCGCTGATCGCCAAGGTGATCGAACTGGTGGGGCTGAAACATGGCGACGCGGTGTTGGATTTGGGGTGCGGGCCGGGGACGCTTGCGATTCCGTTCGCCAAGGCCGGAATGCGTGTCACGGCGGTCGATCCCGAGCCGGAGATGCTGGCGGCCTGCGAGGCTGCGGCGGATGCGGCCGGGGTGGCGCTCGGGGTGAAGCAAGGCAGCTCGTTCGACATGCCGCAAGGCATCGGGCCGTTCCGGCTGGTGACGATGGGCCGCTCGTTCCACTGGATGGACCGCGAAGCGACGCTTGCGATGCTGGACGCTCTCGTGACGCAGGATGGCGCTGTGGTGCACTTCGATGACGAGCATCCGCGGACGGTGGAGAATACGTGGCGGCGGGTGCTGACCGATCTCGGCGACACGTACGGTCGCGCCGGCGCGCCGCATATCGTGGAGCGCCGCAGCCCGGAGTACCGCACCCATGAATCCTATTTCCTCTATTCGCCGTTTCGCCGCATCGAGCGCTATGGCGTCGTCGTGCAGCGCGAGATCACGGCGGACGATGTGGTGGGACTTGCCTACTCGCTGTCCTACACGGCGCCGCAGAAGCTCGGCGACCGCAAGGATGAATTCGAGCGCGAGCTGCGCGCCGCGCTCGCCGAACTCTCACCCGAAGGCCGCTTCACCGAAATCGCCGATATGGGCGCGATGATCGGCCATCGCAACCGGTAGCGAGCAATTGCGATGCCGGATCGTTTCCCATAGCTTCTGCCCGCTCGAAACGGGAAATTTGCATGGCAGACGCGCAGGGCGAAACTCTGTTCGAAAGAATTCTGGAAGGCGGATTGTTCAAGTCGCGCTGGCTGCTGGCGCCGTTCTACGTGGGTCTGGTCATTGCGCTTGCCATGTTGCTCGTGGTGTTCGTCCGTGAGCTTGGGCACTCCCTCGCGGAGATCCTGGCGCTCGATCCAGAGAAAATGATCCTGACCGTGCTGACGCTGATCGATTTGTCGCTGGCCGGCAACCTCGTGCTGATCGTCATCTTCTCCGGCTATGAGAATTTCGTCTCCAAGATCGACACCGGCGGCAGCGAAGACAGGCCGGCCTGGATGGGTACGCTCGACTTCTCGGGCCTCAAGATGAAATTGATCGGATCGATCGTGGCGATCTCGGTCATCTCGCTGTTGCGCGCGTTCGTCAGCCTGACCGAGCCGGGCGTCGCATTCGACGAGCGCAAGATGTTCTGGCTGATCGTGCTGCACCTGACGTTCCTCGCGTCAGGCTTCATGTTCGCCCTGATGGACTGGCTCGCCACCTTGTCGGAGGAGCGCCGGCTGAAAGATTTGCACACGGTGGCGCCGCAGGCGGTGGATTAGCTTACGATTGGCTCGAGCACACTGAAACTGCACCCTCCCCTTGAGGGAGGGTCGAAAAATCTG
>DASYBT010000085.1:0-47585 GCA_036500585.1 Rhizomicrobium sp. | reverse complement strand
CCCCTTGTGTTAAGTTCTCAATGGCCTGCTCGACGGTCGCCTCTATCTCAGTGGTGGTGATGCCGAGCGAGTTCAGCTTTCGAATTCTTTCGTGATATTGGTCATGACCAACATCACCGACAACATCCGCCCACTTCATTGCAACCATCCTTGCACCCCATCAGCGTTAAGTCCGGACGTACAAACTATTCGGTGCAACTATTTTCTTAGGACCAAAATAACTTCGCGTCGCATCCTTGCGTCCAACTTCGCGCGATTGCGCTTCCGTGGTGGCGGCAAATAACGACGATTTTCCGGCAACTTCCGCGAACTTCTGGAAACAAGCGTCAAGCCATTTCTTCGAGCAACAGCAGCAACAATGCTCGAATTACGCACAAATGTGCCGCGGATAGTGGAATCGCCTACCACATAGACCGCGCGTCCCCCTGGCTTCAGGACACGGGCAGCTTCGGCAGTCACGCGGTACATGTCCCATACGTATTGCGCCAAAGTTGCGCGGTTTCGGCGCGATAGCGCTGGTGCAAGTCGGAGCGACCTAATTACGGCACGAACTAGAGGCTGGTGCTGACAGGCCTCCGATGGCGCTTCCGTGCCAACGCTCCCGCTTCGAATCCTCCTTATCTCGTCAACGCCATAGCCCATCCACACCAGGGAGAACTTGCTGCATCGCAGGTAGTCAATCGCATTGAGATAAGGTGGCGAAGACAATACCAAGTCTATTGAGCCGTCCGAAATCGGAAGATCACGTGCATCGCCGTGGCGCACCGAGGCATAAGGCCCGTTCTTGTGAGACTTCTTCGGACAGTTTGAAATGACGGTTTCTACAGCCGCCATAAATTTCGCAAACGGTTTTAGCGGGGCCGTTTGGTATGAGCGATGTGGCCGACTATGCGACAAATCCATCGCTAAAGAGGCGCCCGCGCTCTTTGTGATAATGAGCCGGGAAAAGCCGCACCAAAGGACATCTTGAACCGAACGATCTTTGACCCGTGAAATCGCCCTTGCCAGAGAGGCAAGCTGTCTGCGCGCGTAAGGGTCAAACCAATACCGCACGAACTTTTTCGTTTGCTCGTCAGCAGACGATGGATACGCATCGCGTTGAGCGAGTTTTGCTGCCACAACGCGCGCATGTTCCAAGGCTCTCACTGCGGCATCGGTCGCACGCTTACGGTCGACAGGTGTTGTCCAAACCTTGCTCAGAAGCACGGCGAGAGGATCAAGATCTGAGCCGATAGCCTTATGACCGCTCGCCTTCGCAACCGCGAGAACGGTGCCTGACCCCATCATCGGATCAAGTACGGACAAGCATCCTTTGGACTCTGACAGCGCATCCAACGCAATACCCGGCGCCATTCTCGCCGGAAAGGGATGGATCGGATGGCGTCCCAATGCCTCAATTATGGTTTTTTTGTGAGATTTCAGCATCGGTGGGCCACCGAACCCAAGTCGCAGGGTAGTAGAGAATCACTCCTCCGCTGATTGTAGCATGTCCGCGGCTCACCTTGGGTGGCAAAGTCACACATGTTGTCCACCATTTATGTGTAACTCGGCGCCGGTGACGTAGGACGACTGTTCCGTGCACAGATAATAGATCGCCTTGGCGACTTCTTCCGGGCTCCCGAGACGGCGCATCGGGATGGTCTCGACGATCTTCTCCGTGCCCGGCGACAGGATGGCGGTGTCGATCTCGCCCGGCGCGATCGCGTTGACGCGGATGCCGAGCGGCCCCATGTCCGCCGCCATCTCGCGCGTCAGCGCGGCGAGCGCCGCCTTCGAGGTGGCGTAGGCGCTGCCGGCGAACGGATGCACGCGGGAGCCGGCGATGCTCGTCACGTTGACGATGGCGCCGTGCGCGGCGGCGAGCTCCGCCACCAGGCCTTGCGCCAGCCAGATGGTCGAGAAGAAGTTCACCTCGAACACCTGGCGCCAGAGGTCGGCGGAGGTAGTCAACGTGTTGAGCCGTTCCGAGGCAGTAGGCAGTAGGGAGTAGGCAGTAGATTGCGGCCCTTCACTACTGCCTACTGCCCATTGCCTACTGCCTTTCGGAGAGATCGCGGCGTTGTTGACGAGCGCGTGCAGCTTTCCGCCGGTCAGCCGCTCACGCATCTCTTCGGTGGCGCGCATGGTGTCGGCGGGATCGGAGAGATCGACCTGGATGTGATCCTCCGGCCCAGCGGCCCACGGACAATTCTCCGGGAACGCATGCCGCGAGCAGGTGATGACGCGCCAGCCGGCGCTCGCGAACCGCTTGACGGTCGCGTGCCCGATGCCGCGCGACGCGCCCGTGAGGATCAGGGTGCGGCGGTCTTCGGTAGGTCGGGGGTCGCTGGCCATTCGGAGAGACTATCGCGAATAGGCAGTAGGCAATAGGCAGTAGGCAGTCGTGCACCTCGCCACTGCCTACTGCCTACTCCCTACTGCCTCAACTCCGCGCCAGCGCCGGGGGTTTTTCCACGCCAGCGGGGTCCTGGTGGATGATCACCTGGCAGTTGGGGAATTCCGCGCATAACGATTTCTCCACCTCGTCGCTCACCTCGTGCGCGCGCAGAAGGTTGATCTTCGGGTCGAGTTCGATATGCAGCTGCACGAAAGTGTGCACGCCCGCCGCGCGCGTGCGCAGATCGTGCAGGCTGAGCACCGCCGGGTTGGTGAGCACGATCTGCTTGATGCGGTCGCGATCGGCATCGGGCAGCTCGCGATCCATCAGCTGGTCGTAGCTCTGCACGAACACGCTCCACGCGCTCCAGATGAGGATGGCGGCGATGGCAAGCGCAATGGTGGGATCGGCCAGCTTCCAGCCGAACCATTTCGTCAGCGCAATCGCAAGCACCACGCCGATGTTGGTGACGAGGTCGCTGGCGTAGTGCTTGCCGTCCGCGGAGATAGCGACGGAGCCGGTACGCCGCACCACGGATCGCTGATAGGTGACCAGCGCCAGGGTGGCGGCGATGGAGATGCCCATCACGATCAGGCCGGCGGTTTCGTGGCCAATCTCCTGCGGGGCGATGAACCTGTTCACCGCCTGCACGATGAGGAACGTCGCCGACCCGGCGATGAACGCACCTTGCGCCAGACCCGCCAGCGGCTCCGCCTTGCCGTGGCCGAAGCGGTGCTCTTCGTCGGCCGGGGTGAGCGTGGAGCGGATGGCGACGAGGTTGAGCGTGGAGCTGAACAGATCGAGCGCGGAGTCGGCCAGCGACGCCAGCATCGCCACCGATCCTGTGAGGAAGTATGCACCGGCTTTCAGGATGACGAGGCCGATGGATGTCCCGAGCGAGGCGAACGCGGCGCGCCGCATCAGCGTGCCGTGCGCGCCCTCCTCGATCTCTTCTGCTGTGGCTGCGGCGACCATCACGGAAACAGCCGCTCGGTGCGCCACGGATCGTTGGGGCTGGCGCGGCGATAGACGAGACGGTCATGCAGGCGGAACGGCTTGTTGCGCCAGAACTCGATCTCGAGCGGCGTCACGCGGAAGCCGCCCCAGTAGGACGGCCGCGGCACTTTCGCCAGCGCATACTTGGCGGCGGCCTTCGCCACTTCCTTCTCGAAGGCGAAGCGGCCCTCCATCGGGCGGGATTGCGCGCTGGCCCAGGCGCCGATCTGGCTGTCTTTGGCGCGGCTGGCGAAATAGTCGTCGGATTCGCGCTCGCTCACTTTCGACACGGGCCCGCGCACGCGCACCTGCTTCGCCGCCGACTTCCAGTGGAAGCACAGCGCCGCGTTGGGATTGGCGGCGAGCTCGCAGCCTTTGGCGCTGTCGTAATTGGTGTAGAACACGAAGCCGTTGGCACTCGCCTGCTTCAGCAGCACCATGCGCACATTCGGCCGGCCTTCGGCATCCGCCGTGGCGAGCGCCATGGCGTTCGGCTCGTTGGGCTCCGACTTCTTCGCCTCTTCCATCCACGCATCGAACAGAACGAAGGGATCGTCGCGAACCGCGATGCCGCCGTCGTCGATGGGTCCGCCAATGTCGCTCATGGTGGCCTTGCTAGCACCTCCGCTTTGCGGCCGGAAGCACCGCTGCTGGGAAACGCAAGTGGCTGAGGAACAACCTGAAAGGCTGCCACCGCCTCCCTTCTGGAGGACGAAGTATTTCGCGTTCGACGTGCTCCCACGGCGTCCCCATCTCGATCCGATCGAGATCAGGCGTATCGTTGCCATGCCTGAACGCAAAGAAACTCAACCGGACGGCCGCATCCGCCTTTTTGGATTCTCAGAGAGTCTAGGATGCTATCTGAGAGTCGTGGTACTCTCGGACGGCGAGACGGTCCACAATGCCTTCGCCGACGAAGATTTCGCACCATGAAGACGAGTTACGATAAGTCTACCGACAGTCTCTATGTCGAGGTGCGGCCCCTGCCGTCTCACCGGACGGTCGAAGTCGAGGAGGACATCATGCTCGATCTCGGCGAGGACGGGCATCCCGTGGGCTACGACATCCAGCATGCCTCGACAAAGGGAAAGTTTATCGCCCGCTTGATCCTCGAAGAAGAACTCGCGGCCGAGTAGCGCTCCACGAATGAAATTGCGAACCGCGTGTCTCCTGATTGTTTGTCTCGGCGCATCGGTGGGATTCACGGCGCCGGTGTTGGCACAGGACACGCTGCAATCGCTGGCGCACGATCAGGCGAAGTTCGACCGGGGCACGGCGGCGTTCGACGCCGGCGACTACGACACCGCCTATAGCATCTTCCAGGAACTTGCCGACGACGACGATATCGCCGCGATGCGCAATGTCGCCCTGATGAAGCGGAAGGGCCTGGGTACCGATCGGGATCCGGAAGGTGCGCGCGAAT
Organism: Rhizomicrobium sp.; assembly: GCA_036500585.1. Taxonomy (GTDB): domain Bacteria; phylum Pseudomonadota; class Alphaproteobacteria; order Micropepsales; family Micropepsaceae; genus Rhizomicrobium. Next base: position 42,789 of record DASYBT010000085.1, on the reverse strand, counting down.
ATCTGGAACGGGCGGCGCAAGGCGGTCTGCCGACGGCGCAATACGATCTCGCCGAGATGATGCTCGATGGCGAAGGCGGCCCTGCCGATCCGAAAGGCGCGCTGCCGTGGCTGGCGAGTGCGGCAGCGGCGCATCATCCGCTGGCGGAATTCCGCCTCGGCGAGTTGTACGAAGAAGGCACGGTCGTGCCGCAGGACCTGGTCAAGGCCGAATCCCTCTATGCGGAGGCGGCCGGCCGCGGAGTGAAGGAAGCCGGCGCGCGCCTCTCAGCCCTTGAGGCCGCCAAGGCCAAATCCGATGCGGCCGGACAACCGCGAAGCCCTTAACGCGGCTTGACGAATACCCATATTGTAATGGGGCCGCGACTCATCCGGATTCGCGGCTGGAGAAATCATGCGCGATCCGTACGACGTCCTGGGTGTGAAGAAGTCCGCGAGCGAAGCCGACATCAAGAAGGCGTTCCGGTCGCTGGCCAAGAAGTACCATCCCGACACCAAGGGGGGCGACGCGGGGGCACAGAAGAAGTTCCAGGAGATCAGCGGCGCCTACGACATCCTCGGCGACAAGGAGAAGCGCGCCAAGTTCGATCGCGGCGAAATCGATGCCAACGGCAATCCGCGCGGATTCGATCCCGGCGCGCACGGTTTTCGCGGCGGACCGTACGGCGGACAGCAGGCCGGCGCGGGACCTGGAGGGTTCCAGTACACCTGGACGTCCGGGGATGACGGCGAGACGGTCGAAGGTTTTCGGCCGGAGGACATCTTCGCCGATCTGTTCGGCGGTGGCGTTGGCGGTAGGCGCGGCGGCGGCGGCGGCAGGCGGCAGGCGCGCCAGGGCGAGAGCTATGAGATCGCCCTCACCGTCAGCTTCGAGGAAGCGGCAAAGGGCGGCACGCGGCGCGTCTACCTGCCTGACGGCCGCGAGGTCGACGTGCGCATTCCCGTCGGGTTGCGCGACGGCCAGCAAATCCGGCTGAAGGGCCAGGGCGGAGAGGGAAAGAACAACGGACCGAACGGCGATGTGCTGCTGAACGTGTCGGTCGCGCCGCACCCGTATTACACCCGAGACGGCAACGATCTGCGCATGGAGCTGCCGGTCACGTTGCAGGAGGCGGTGCTCGGCGGCAAGGCGACGGTCCCGACCTTGACCGGCTCGGTCGCGCTCACCATTCCGGCGAATTCGAATTCCGGCGCGACCTTGCGGCTCAAGGGCAAAGGCATTCCCGCGCATGGCAACGCGGCGGCCGGCGATCTTTATGTGAAGCTCGTCGTCACCCTGCCCGAAAAGCCCGACGCCGAGTTGCGCAAATTCGCCGAAGGCTGGAAGGTGGCCTACGACCCGCGCGCGAAGCTGCGTTAGTTAGATGCTTTCCAGCATTCTAAGGTATTTACTCCAGCGTCCATGGCGGACCACGGCAGTGCCGAAGCGGGAGTCATCGGTAACGACGACGGTGTTTTGGTCAATCGCACATGCGAGAAAAAAGCAATCGTAAACGGGATGATTCAACGCCATCGCGATTGCCAGCGCCCGGTGCACGAGGTCGTCGTCCAGCTGCAAGGTGACAATGACGCCGTCGAACAGAGCCCGGAGAAAGGCGGCGGCGCGATCTTCACCAATTTCGCCAACACGCACCTTCCTCCACAGGACGTTTGCCACCTCCGCGCGCCAAATCGCCGGCGCTCCGAGAATCTGGAGGCGGAGCTTGGCGGCCAAATCGCTGCGAGCTTCCGGTATTGCCAGCTTCACGATGACCGACGTATCGACGACAATCACCGGTTATCGCGGTCCCGCCGAATGATCTCGGTTGAATCGGAGAATTTGCGGCCGCTTTCCGCCAACTCATCCCGGAGGCGATCAATCTCTTTCCAGGCGGCCGAAACCCTCGGGCCTAACGCTGCCTCCAGAATGTGCCGGTGCTCGGCTTCGGCGCTGCGGCCGTTCTGCTTCGCCCGCTTCTTCAGGGCCGACACCAGTTTGTCGGAAATGTCGCGGACAAGAAGCTGAGCCATGACAGGATGCTATCACTGTGATAGCATCCTGTCAATTGCGGAGGGTTATCCCCTTACATCCGCACGGGGCGCGACAGCGACCAGCGCCAGATCGGGGCGCCGCCGACTTCGCGCTCGCGGCCACCTTCACGCGCCGCGTACCAGGCGATGACCGCTCCGAGCAGAAGCGCTGCTGCCGTCATGAACGCGATCAGGACGCCGCTCTGGCGCGCACGCTTCAACGCGTCGTGCGCCTCAGGGATGACACGGTCGACACGCGCGGCGGCTTCCTGGTCCGGCACATCGGCGCGCGAGGCGACAAGCCGCGTCAGGTAATCCCGGTCTTGCGGCGACACCCCGCTGTGGCCAGAGGATGTGAGCAGAATGCGGGCCGCTTCCGATCGGGTGTAGGCGATGTTCGGGTCGCGCATCGGCCGGTCCGACCGGAACAGCTGATCGATCTCATAGGCGAGGGTATTTTCGCCCGCCACCGACTCGGATGCCCCGGCAGTGCCGCTGCCCGGCACGACCGCTGGCGTCACCGCGCGGGCCGCCATGACGGCCAGAAATGCGCCGATCACAATCGCCAGCGCCCACACGAGCAGGCCGTGCATACCGTCGCGAAAGTCGGTTTCGTCGGACGCGGCCACGGTTGTGATCCGCGCCCGCATGCGCCCGGCCACATATCCACCGAGCCCGAAGCTCACCAGCGCGATGAAGATCAGGTAGACGCCGGAAAGGAACCACAGCCATTCCGAGGTATCGCGCCATGTCGGCGACACGGAGCTGACCGCAAGCCCCAGCCCGGTTCCAAAGGTTAGCAGCACGAAAGACAACGCGGCGGCTGCGATGGCGCCGGCGATCACCGGCTTCCAATGCACTTCGATGCCGTATTCATCCGCCAGCACCGGTCGCTGTTCGACGATAGCCATATCCGGCTCCTTTGAATTTAGTGGAGGCCGAGGAAGGACAGGATAGCCAGGATCACGACGATCAGACCGACAAGGTAAATCAGGCCGTTCATTGTTGCCTCCGATTCAAATGGCGCACCCCCGCGACAATGCGCATCCAACGCGCGCCGAATGGGAAAAGTTGCAAATCCCATTTACAGCGGCCCCGGCCCGCGCCAGCATTCGGCGAGCGGATGCGGAGGTTGCGATGGGGAAATGGGGTCTGCTGCTTGGGATTGCTCTCGCGGCCGCCGGGCAGTTCGAAAGTTCCCGCGCGGGCGCTGCGGCCAGTCCGGTGGAGCAATTCGTTCAACAGGGCGCCGACAGCGGCATCGCGATCCTCAAGGACAAGTCCCTTAGCGATACCGACCGCAAGGCGCGGCTGGAGGCGTTCCTCAAGTCGCTGCTCGATTTCCGTCGGATGGCGATTTTCACCCTGGGGGCGGCCGCGTCCTCAGCCTCCCCGGATGACGTGAGCGCGTTCGTCGATGCCTATACCCAGTTCTCCGTTGCGAATTACTACTCCGACCTCGGCGGTTATGGCGGCCAATGGATCGAGGTCACCAATGCCGTTCCGCGCGCGGACAACGACTTCATTGTCACAGCCGCCATCCACGATGCCGCCACGCCGAACGCGCCGCCCAGCCTGATCAGTTTGCGCGTGCTGGACGAAGGCAACGGCAAGTTCGCGGTGGTCGATGCCAGCGTGCAGGGCGTGTGGTTCGCTGTCGCCCAGCGGGACGAGTACGCCGCGTTCCTGAAGCAGAACGGCGGGAACGTCACAGCGCTGACGGCGAAACTGCGCGACAAGGCGGCCAATCTCCGCTCCGGCGGGACACCCCCGAACATGCAGGGAAAATGACGCCTGCGTCGCAAGGCCGGCCAGTTCAGCGGACCCTGCTCGGCTTGATTTCCGGCCCGTTCGGCCTTAGCCGGAGGGCTTGATTCTGGCGGAGCAACCCATGTCCACGACCGGGCTTATGGCTGGCAAGCGGGGGCTCATCATGGGCGTCGCCAACGACCGCTCCATTGCCTGGGGCATCGCCGAGGCGCTGCACGCCGCCGGCGCCGAGCTTGCGTTCACCTATCAGGGCGACCTGTTCCGGAAGCGGGTTGAGCCGCTGGTGGCGAAGCTCAATCCCGCCGCGGTGATCGACTGCGATGTGTCGCAGCAGGGTTCGCTCGACAACGCGTTCGCGGTGCTTGGCAGCAAATGGGACTCCCTCGATTTCCTCGTCCACGCCATCGCATTTTCGGACAAGAACCAGCTGCAGGGCCGCTACGTCGACACCACCCCGGAAAACTTCCGCACCACGATGGACATCTCCTGCTACTCGTTCACCGCGGTCGCCCAACGCGCCGAGAAGATGATGGCGAATGGTGGGTCCATGGTGACGCTCACCTATTACGGCGCCGAGAAGGTGATGCCGCACTACAACGTGATGGGCGTGGCGAAAGCGGCGCTCGAAGCCAGCGTACGCTATATGGCGGAGGATCTCGGCAAGCGGCAGATCCGGGTGAATGCGATTTCGGCAGGGCCGATCAAGACGCTGGCCTTCGCCGGCATTGCGGACTCGCGCTACATCCTCAAATGGAACGAATACAACTCGCCGCTCAGGCGCACGGTGACGCTCGAGGAAGTCGGATCGACGGCGCTGTTCCTGCTCTCCGATCTCGGCCGGGCGGTCACCGGCGAAACCTTGCATGTCGATTGCGGCTATCACGCCGTCGGCATGAAGGCGGTGGATGCGCCGGATATCTCCGTGCCGAAGCAGGAATAGAGATGCCAATACGCCTGACCGTTCTGCTGCTCGCCATTCCGTTGCTATGCGCCGGTTGCGGCCAGAAGCACGAGGAGAAGCCGCCGCCAGCGGCCGGCCAAACGGCCCCTGCCCATCCGTCAGACACTACGACTTCCGTGCCGCCTTCGAATCCCCAACCCACCTCGACCCCCGCCGCTTCGCAGCCACCATCCGGCTGTCCGCCTCTGCCGGAGAAGGCGCCGGTGGAAGCGACTCTGAAGCGGGCGATGGTGGCGATTTACGGAACGGATGAATCGACGATCAGCTTTCCCGTCTCCGCCGTGGCCGCGAAGGACTGCAACGCTGCAGAGGTCACCTACTCGGCCAGCGGGAGCGCGGCATCGGCTCCGCTGACGTTCGAGCAGGGCCAATGGAATCTGGTGCTGTTCGGCCGCCACTACATCGTTGAGTGATCCGGCCGATCTGGCCTGTCCCTCGGCCGGAGATTTGCCGTAGCATCGGCGGATCGCATGGCTAGCCGGTAAGAAGCCTCTCAGGCGGAATATGTCGTTCAACACGTTTGGCCAGATGTTTCGGGTGACGACGTTCGGCGAAAGCCACGGGCCGGCGCTCGGCTGCGTGATCGACGGCTGCCCGCCGGGTATTGCCTTGGCTGAGGCGGACATCCAGGCGGAGCTAGACCGGCGGCGGCCGGGACAGTCGAAATTCGTCAGCCAGCGAAAAGAGCCGGACACGGCGCGGATCCTCTCCGGCGTGTTCCAGGACGAGCGCATGGCGCAGCAGGTGACCACGGGGACTCCCATCGCGCTGCTGATCGAGAATGTGGATGCCAAGTCGAAGGATTACGCGGAAATCCGCGACAAGTTTCGCCCCGGCCATGCCGACTACACCTACTGGGCCAAGTACGGCTTGCGCGACTATCACGGCGGCGGCCGCTCAAGTGCGCGCGAGACGGCGTCGCGCGTTGCGGCCGGAGCGGTGGCGCGCAAAATTCTGGAGCAATTCTATCCCGGCATGACCATCCGCGGCGCGCTGATCCAGATCGGCGAGCAGACCATCGAGCGAGCGCGCTGGGATTGGGCCGAGGTTGGCCGCAATGCCTTCTTCTGCCCGGATGCGGAAGCGGTCGCTCCGTGGACGGACTATCTCGAAGCGGTGCGCAAGCGCGGCTCTTCCTGCGGTGCCGTGGTGGAGCTGGTGGCGGAAGGAATTCCGGCCGGTCTCGGCGCGCCGGTTTACGGCAAGCTGGATGCCGACCTCGCCAGCGCCATGATGAGCATCAATGCCGTGAAAGGCGTGGAGATCGGCGATGGATTTGCCGCGGCCATGCTGTCTGGCGAAGAGAATGCCGACGAGATGCGCGCCGGCAACGAAGGGCTTCCGCGCTTCCTCTCCAACCATGCCGGCGGCATCCTCGGCGGCATTTCCTCGGGCCAGCCGATTGTGGTGCGGTTCGCGGTGAAGCCGACGTCCTCTATCCTGACGCCGCGAAAAACCATCGATATCGCAGGCAACGAGACGGAAATCGTCACCAAGGGGCGGCACGATCCGTGTGTCGGCATCCGCGCCGTACCGGTCGGCGAAGCGATGATGGCGTGCGTCTTGGCCGATCACGCGCTCAGGCACCGCGCACAAATGGGCTGAATTGTCGAATGGGGCAACCAATGGAAGTTATTTTGTTCGTCGTACTCGCGATCCTTGCGTTTTTCCTGCTGGGGCTGGTCTTCGGCAGTTTCTTCACCGTGCAGCAGCAAAGCCGCGCCATCGTGGAGCGCTGGGGCAAATATGTGCGCACCGCGACGCCGGGGCTCAACTTCAAGACGCCCTACATCGAAAGCATCGCCCAGCGCGTGTCGCTGCGCGTGCAGCAATTGCCGGTGGAGGTGGAAACCAAGACGCTCGACAATGTGTTCGTGAAGCTGTTCGTCGCCGTGCAGTATCGCGTGGTCGAAGGCAGCGAAGCGGATTCCTATTACAAGCTGCAGGACCATGTGGAGCAGATCAAATCCTACGTGCTCGACGTGGTGCGCGCGAAAGTGCCGAAGATGACTCTCGACGAGGTGTTCGAGAGGAAGGACGACGTGGGCGCGGCGGTGAAAAGCGAACTCGATGTTTCCATGCGGCAGTACGGCTACGAAATCCCCAATGCGCTCGTCACCGACGTCAATCCCGCCGACAACGTCAAGGCGGCAATGAACGAGATCCAGACGCAGCAGCGGCTTCAGATCGCCGCCGCCGCCAAGGGCGAAGCGAACAAGATCCTTGTGGTGAAAAATGCGGAGGCCGAAGCTGAATCCAAGCACCTTCAGGGCGAAGGTATCGCCAAGCAGCGCCGCGCCATCATCGACGGCCTGCGCGAATCCATTGCCGCGTTCACCGACAAGGTCGGCGGGGTGAACGAACACGAGGTGCTGAACCTCGTGCTGCTGACGCAATACTTCGACACCATGAAAGAGATCGGCGTCTCGGCCGGCAGCAAGGTGATCCTGATGCCGCACTCTCCCTCCGGCATGATCGATGTCATCGAGCAGATCCGCAGCGCCATCATCACCGGCAACGAAGCTGGCTCGCAGAAATCATCGAGCACGTGATTTTCGTTTTGATACTGCGGCCTTTTCGAACGTCGCGATCTTTGTGAGGTAAGCGATGTCTGTCGCGACTCGCTTCAGGCCGGCGGCGCCGAACAGCGCATCGAGATCGGCTTTGGCGTAGCTCGCATAGTACGGCTCGTGCAGCAGGTGCGGGAAAACGTCGAGCATTCCGTCGAAGCCCGGCGCGTCGCCATACTGGATGGAATCGGCCAGCACGAACAGTCCGCCGGGCTTGAGCACGCGCGCAATCTCCTTCGCCACGGCGACACGCACTTTCGGCGGCAACTCGTGGAAGAGATAGATGCTCACGGCTGCATCCACACCGGCATCCGGCAATGGCATGGCTTCCGCCGGTGCCGCGACGAATTCGACTCCCTTGTATTTGGTCAAGGCGCGGGCAGCGCGATCGAGGTAAGGCTGCGACAGGTCCAGCGCGATCGTTTTCCACTTCGGCTGCACGGATTTCACAAACGACAGAAACGTTCCCGTTCCCGCGCCGATGTCCAGCAGCACCGGCGCGCGCTTCTTCGCCAGAAATTTCGCCAGCGGCACGTAGGCGCGGCGGCGCATGGCGTCCGCAGTGCCGGCGAATAGCGCCTCGACCTGGAAATCATACAGCCGCGCCGATTCCTCGCTCAGATATCCGCCGGTCTGGAAATGGAAATTCTGCGCGTAGTAGCGCGGCAGTCCCTTCGCCTTGGTGCGTATTTCATCATGGGCATGCCGCTTCTGGCGCGACACGACGCCGGGCATATCGGCGAGATATCGCGTGCTGACGCGGGCGCGACGCAACTCACCGCCAAGATCGACCGGCATCGGGTAGAGTCCGGCTTCCACATTCTTCCAGTCCTGCACAAACAGATCGCGCATGGCGGCGGCGGTGGCGGCCAGGGAGGGCATCGGGTGCGCGGGCTTGTCCAGACTGGCGAAGTTCTCCCGCGCCATCATACGGGCCGCGATGTAGTGCGCCCCGTAGAAGGCCACCCGCGCCGCCTGTGTGGCCGCATAGGTCAGCAATGCCGCGCGATCTTTCGCAGGTGATGAACGCAAACGCACACGGGCCGCCATGATGTCAGCCCCACGCCGGCAGATGTTGTGCGATGCCGCTGCCGATGAAGATCTGCGGATCGGAGGGCGGGCTCATGCCAGTCTGCTGTTCGGTCTGGGCCACGCAGTCCTTGGTGCGGTGGGCGAGCTCTTCGAAATCCGCAGCGGCGCCGATGCTCGAAAGAAAGCAGGCGTCGAAATAGGGATACTTGTTGGTGCCACCGCAGCGGAACGACGTGCGGTCGGGCCGCGCTGCGGTGACGATCATGCGGTTCGGCGCCTGCAGCGCCGGCACGAACACACCGGAATAGCAGGCCGATATCACCACGATGGTCGGACGGTCGCCGCATGCGGATGTCACCATGCCCTCGAGCTCTGACGGCGCAAGGATCCTCTCGCCCAGCAGCAGGCCGGAAGGCGCGCCATGCGAACTGAAATAAAGCAGGCATCCGGCCCGTTCGTGTCCCGCCAGCGCGGCAAGCGACGCCGAAATTGAATCCGCATCCGAATTGAACGGGTGCGTGCCGGGATAACGCTCGGGCCTCACCGAGAATTGCAGCACATGCTCCGGCTTAAACCCGATCTTCACCAGAGCGGCAGAAACGTCGCGCCTCGCATTGTCGAAAATTTCGCTCGACGATCCGTCATGGGCGCGCCAGTCGCCGGCCACCACCACCGCCGCCCAGCTGCCATACCCACCCGAGAAAAAATACGAATGTGCTGCGGCAATTCCGCCGCCAAGCACGATCAGCAGCAGTCCGAGCCACAGATACCGGCCATAGCGCTGCCAGTCAGTTTCGGGTGAAGGCGGCGGCGAGCTCGATGTGCGCCGACCAGAGAAATTGGTCGACACCCACGATGTCATCCAGCCCAAAGCCGCCATCGACGAGCACTCTTGCGTCGCGCGCGAAGCTTGCCGCATCGCACGAAACATAGGCAACCCGCTTGACGGTGGATTTGGCGAGCTGTGTCGCCTGCGCCAATGCACCGGCGCGCGGCGGATCGAGAATGACGGCATCGAATGCTTTCAGCTCGCGCGCTTCCAGCGGATGCTTGAAGAGGTCGCGCCGCTCGGTGGTGACCGGCTTCAATCCCGACGCCGTGCGGGCAGCCGTTGCGAGCGCCTGCAGCAGCGGCGCCTCGGAATCGACCGCGTGTACCTGCGCGCGCTCGGCCAGCGGCAGCGCAAGCGTGCCGAGGCCGCAGAAAAGATCCGCCACCCGTTTCGCCTTGCCGATGGCGGCGATCGCCTGTTGTTGCAGGATACCCTCCCCTTCCCGCGTCGGCTGCAGGAATGCGTTTGGCGGCGGATGCACGACAGCCTTGCCGAGGCGGATTTCCGGCGTCGCCGATTCATACAGCAGATCGCGGCCAGCCGTGATGCGAATGATGTTGTGCCCGCGCGCCAGCGTAGCCGCCTGTGCAATGATGTCCGAACTTGCCCGTCGCTTCCAGGAGATCGCAACGTCGATGCCATTGTCGGCGTCCAGCACATAGGTTTCGGCATTGTCGCCTTCCGCCAGCGCTGCATCGAACAATGGGCGCAAGCACTGCACGCCGGCGAACAACCGCGGCGTCAGCACCAGACATTCGCGGATGTCGACCAGGTCATGCGACCGTTGCGCGTGAAAGCCAATGCGCGTTCCGGTTTGACGCTTCTCTATCTTCAGTGTCGCGCGGCGGCGAGAATTCGGTGGCACCGATACGATCTTGCGCAGCGCACCAGCATCGAGGCCATGCCGCTCCAGCGCATCGAGAATCAACTTGCGCTTGGATTGGACGTACGCATCGGCACTTAAGTCCTGCAGGGTGCAACCGCCGCAGGTTCCAAAATGCCGGCACAGTGCATTCAAGCGATGTTGCCGAGCACGGGTTCGCTTTCCCGGCCCAAAGCTGAAAGCGCCATCGCGACGATCGAATTCGCGTCGAGACCGGCTGCCTCGTACATCTTGTCCGGCGAGTCCTGATCGAGGAAGCGATCCGGCAGGATCATCGGACGGATCTTCAGCCCCCGATCGAGCAGGCCCTCGACTGCGAGAAACTGCATCACGTGCGCCGCGAAGCCGCCGACGGCGCCCTCCTCGATCGTAATGAGCACTTCGTGTTCCCGCGCCAGTCTTCTGATCAGGTCGCGGTCGAGCGGCTTGGCAAATCGCGCGTCGGCAATGGTCGCCGACAATCCGTGTGCTGCCAGTCGTTCGCCCGCCAGCAGGCATTGCTGCAGGCGCGCGCCGAAGTTCAGGATCGCGATCGATGTGCCTTCGCGAATGATGCGGCCCTTGCCGATCTCCAGCGGCGTGCCGATTTTGGGTCGCTCGAGACCGATGCCCTCGCCGCGCGGGTAACGAATTGCAGACGGCCGGTCATCGATGCGCGCGGCGGTGGCGACCATATTGATCAACTCCACCTCGTCCGCCGGCCCCATCACCACAAATCCCGGTAGGGTCGAGAGATATGTCACGTCGTATGAGCCGGCATGCGTCGGGCCGTCGGCGCCGACAAGCCCGGCACGATCCATGGCGAAGCGCACCGGCAGCTTCTGGATGGCGACATCGTGCACCACCTGGTCGTACGCGCGCTGCAGGAACGTCGAGTAGATCGTCGCAAATGGCCGCATGCCGTCGGCGGCCAATCCTGCTGCGAACGTCACGGCGTGCTGCTCGGCGATGCCGACATCGAAGCAACGCTTTGGAAAGCGCTTCTCGAAAAGATCAAGCCCGGTACCGGACGGCATGGCGGCCGTGATCGCCACGATACGCTCATCGCGCTCGGCTTCGGCAATCAGTGCTTCCGCATAGACCTTGGTGTAGCTGGGCGCCTTTGAGGCCGATTTCGTCTGCTCGCCGGTGAGCACATTGAACTTGACGACGCCGTGATACTTGTCGGCGCTCGCCTCGGCCGGCGCGTAGCCCTTGCCCTTCTTGGTGACGACATGCACGAGCACCGGTCCGTTCTTCATGTCGCGGACGTTTTCCAGCACCGGCACCAGATGGTCGAGATTGTGCCCATCGATGGGGCCGACATAGTAGAAGCCCAGCTCGTCGAACAATGTGCCACCGACGGCCATGCCGCGGGCATAGTGTTCCGCGCGCCGCGCACGCTCCTCGAAGAAGCGCGGCAGGATGCTCGCGAGCCTTTTTCCCACCTTGCGGATGCCGCGATACGGCGGACTGGAGATCAGCCGCGCGAGATAGGCGCTCATCGCGCCAACAGGCGGCGCGATCGACATGTCGTTATCGTTCAGGATGACGATGAGCCGCTCGCGCAGCGCGCCGGCATTGTTCATGGCCTCATAGGCCATGCCGGCGCTCATGGCGCCGTCGCCGATCACGCAGACCACGTTGTGCTTCTCGCCTTTGAGGTCGCGGGCGACGGCAAATCCGACACCGGCGGAAATCGAGGTTGACGAGTGCGCCGCGCCGAACGGATCGAATTCGCTTTCGGCACGCTTGGTGAAGCCGGACAGCCCACCTCCCTGCCGCAAGGTGCGCATGCGGCTGCGGCGGCCGGTGACGATCTTGTGGGGATAGGCCTGGTGGCCGACGTCCCAGATCAGCCGGTCCTGCGGCGTATCGAACACATAATGCAATGCGACCGTGAGCTCGACGACGCCAAGGCCCGCGCCAAGGTGGCCTCCGGTGACGGAAACCACATTAACCAGCTCATTTCGCAATTCGTCGGCGAGCTGCCGCAGCTGCTCGCGGGACAGGTTGCGCAGTGCAGCTGGCTCAGGAACGAGGTCCAGCAACGGTGTCTCGGACACTGGCGTCATGGCTTCCATCTTGACCTAACGATTATGTCCGCCGTTGGACGATATAGACGGCGAGCTCCCGCAATAGGTCGGCCTTTTCGCCGAAACAATCAAGCCGAGCCGAGGCCCGGCCGGCCAGCATTTCCGCCTCTTTTCGGGCATTTTCCAGCCCCAAGGCTGCAACCATGGTGGGCTTCCCCCGTTGCGCGTCCTTCCGGGCGGCCTTGCCCATCAGGACCGAATCGCCCTCCGCGTCGAGAAGGTCGTCCGTGATCTGGAAGGCCACGCCAAGGTCCTGCCCATATGCGATGATCGCCTGTCGGGCGGATTCCGGGGTATTGCCGAGGATGGCACCGGCCTCACAGGAAAAGGTGAGAAGAGCGCCGGTCTTCATCCGCTGCAAGCGCTTCACTGCCGCAAGGTCCGGATTTTTGCCCTCCAGCAGGATGTCCATCGCCTGCCCGCCGATCATGCCGGCATGGCCAATGGCTTGCGCCAGTCCAACGACAAGCCGGCAACGGACGCCGGGATCGGCGTGGGTTGCATCTGCCCCCAGAAGGCCGAACGCCAGCGTCAGCAGGCCGTCTCCGGCGAGAATGGCCGTTGCCTCGTCGAACGCCTTGTGGACGGTCGGCTTGCCGCGGCGCAGGTCGTCATTGTCCATCGCGGGGAGATCGTCATGGACCAGCGAGTAGACGTGGACGCATTCCACCGCCGCGGCGGTTCGTGCCGCGGACTCTGCCGGAACGCCGCACAACTGCGCCGTCTGCAGCACGAGAAAGGGCCGCAGCCGCTTGCCGCCGCCGAGCATGGCGTACCGCATCGCCTCGGTTACCCGCGATTCGGGCCCATCGGCTTGCGGCAGCACATCGTCCAGCACCTGCTCGACGAATTGTGCGGAATGGCGCAACGCCTCGGCTAACTGGTCCACGGTCCCCGGCATCCGAAGCCTCCCCTCAGCCGAGATTGAGGGGCTCGACGCCCTCAGCTCCGCGGGCGCCCTGGACGATTTTCTCAAGCCGGCTTTCCGCTGATTTCAGCTTCTGCTCGCAATGCGCCTTCAGCGCCTGACCGCGCTCGTACAAGACGATGGAATCCTCGAGATCGATTTCGCCCTGCTCCAGTTTCGCGACGATGCTTTCCAGCTCGCGCATCGCCGCCTCGAAGCTCATCCGCTCGATGGGTGTCTCAGGCGTCGCGTTTACATCGAGCATCTTACGCCTCCATCAAAGCACGCACATGTTCGGCGGCCGAGCGCTGCAGGGCAGAAAGGTCATAACCTCCTTCCAAAGCCGAAACAACGCGCCCGCCGGCGCAGTCGCGCGCGATTGCGCAGATTTCATGCGTAGCCCAGGCGAAATCGTTTTCGTCGAGTTCGAGATTGGCGAGCGGATCGGCACGATGCGCATCGAACCCGGCAGAAATGAAGATGAATTCCGGCGCGAAGTCCGCGAGCGTGGGCAATACGGACTCCTTGTAAATTGCTCGGAATTGTGCCGAACCCGCCGATGGTGGCAGCGGACAGTTGATCACGTTGCGAGCGACGCCGGTCTCCGACGGATATCCGGTGGCGGGATACAATGGCATCTGGTGCGTCGAGGCGTAGAAGAGATTCGCATCGTCGAAGAAGATGTCCTGCGTTCCATTGCCGTGATGGACATCGAAATCGACCACCGCGACTCGGTTCAGATGGTGCGCGGCCCGCGCATGAAGCGCGGCGACGGCAACATTGTTGAACAAACAGAATCCCATGGCGCGATCACGCTCGGCGTGATGGCCGGGAGGCCGCACCGCACAGAACGCATTCTTCACCTCTCCGCGCATGACGGCATCGACTGCTGCGATCGCTGCGCCGGCGGCATGCAGCGCCGCATCCGCCGATGCTGGCGACATCACCGTGTCGCCATCGATGAAGGCGTAACCGCTGTCGCCGGCTTCGGCATTCATCTGTTCAAGGATTTTTTCGATCAGACGGTTTGAGTGCGCGCGGCCGATCTCCTCCGGCGACGCCTTCGGTGCGGCTCGCCGGTCGAGGTCACGAAACGCTTGCGATTCGAGAGCGGCCAGCACAGCGGTGAGTCGCTCCGGTCTCTCGGGGTGACCCGCCGGCGGTTTGTGGCCAAAGCAGGCCGGGCTGGTAACCAATCCGGTGCGCATGGCATTCGGATCACACTGAAGTGAAACCACGTCAACCGATTCGATTTGAGAGCGCTATCACCCCTGAGTGGGAACCTGTGGCGGCAAACGATTTCGCTTCAGAGCTTTAGCTTCCGGCGCTAGCGCACCGATTCCATTGTCAAAATAGATGCACAAAAGCCACAGAAGCCTGACGAACAGCGGGAAGACGGCGATTCCGTTTTGACCAGTGACGCGTCTGTCTTCTAGCTTCCGATCAAACGGGCACGCCGCGTCGGCCATCATTGGTCGCGGGGGGCTTAACTGCCATACGGCAGACATATCCGTCCGTTGGCAGTCGTCGTTTCGAACGAACCAAGGGGGTTCCACGTGTATCAACTGAATCTAGACAAACGCAGCCTGCGTTCCGCCCTGCTCCTTGGAGCAGCCTCCGCCGCCGTTTTCGGTCTTTCAGGAACCGCCTCCGCTCAGGAAGCGCAAGAAACCGTCGTGGTGACGGGTTCACGCATCCCGCAGACCGGCCTCTACAGCTCCAGCCCGGTGACCGCCGTCGGTCAGCAGGAAATGAAGTTCGAGGGCACGACCAACGTCGAAGACCTCATCAACAACCTGCCGCAGGCCTTCGCCAGCTTCGGCACGATGGAAGCCAACGGCGCGACCGGCACGGCGACTGTCGACCTTCGCGACCTTGGCCCCAAGCGCACCCTGGTCCTGATCGACGGCAAGCGCCTGATGCCTGGCGACCCGAGTGAGCCGGTTGCCGACCTTAACCAGATCCCCGCGGCCCTCGTCGATCACGTCGAAGTTCTGACGGGCGGCGCCTCGGCAACATACGGTTCGGACGCTGTCGCCGGCGTCGTGAACTTCATCATGCGCAAAGACTTTGAAGGTGTCGAAGTCGACGGTCAGTACAGCGTCGCGCAGCACAACAACGGCAACGGCATCGCGGAGGGCGCGATAAATGCCGCCGCATTCCCGATCGTGAAGCCGAATAGCAGCTATCTCGACGGTGCCTATTCCGACATCAACATTCTGCTCGGCGTCAACTCGGACAACGGCAAGGGCAACCTTACGATGTACGCCGGGTACAAGAATACCCAGGCGGTGCTGGAGAGCTCGCGCGACTTCTCGGATTGCGCGATGAACTCTGCTCCCTTGCTCACAGGCGGAAAGGGCTTCTTCTGCTCCGGTTCGAGCAATGCGGCGGTCGGCAATATCCGCAGTGAAGATTCCTTTATCGATCCTGTAACGGGGATGCAGCTGAATCCCCATCTGGGTGCGCCCTTCCGTGGCCTGCCCGGCGGCAACGACGTTGAGCCCTATCTCACTTCGCGCGACGCCTTCAACTTCGCCCCGCTGAACTACCTGCAGCGTCCGGACGAGCGCTACACGATGGGCGCGATGGGTCACTACGAGGTCAACAAGGCGCTCGATATCTATACCTCGCTGATGTTCATGGACGATCACACGGTTGCCCAGATCGCTCCGTCCGGCTGGTTCCGCGGCGGTGGGTCGTTCGGCGGCAACATGCACATGAACTGCGACAACCCGTACATGGGCAGCGCGGGCGATCCGAATTCGGCCTACAACATCTTCTGCGCGCCGCTTATCAATCAGGGCCTCATCACGCCGACCAGCGATGTCAACCTGCAGATCGGCCGCCGCCTCGTCGAAGCGGGCAATCGCCAGGACAATCTGCGCCACACTTCCTATCGCGAAGTGTTCGGCGCGAAGGGCGATCTCGGCGGCGGGTGGTCGTATGACGCATTCGGTCAGTACGGCACGACCATCTTGGCAGAGGAGTACCTGAACGACGCGTCGAACCGGAAGCTGCAGAACTCGCTGGAGGCGGTCACGGATCCGACGACGGGCCTTCCGGTCTGTAAGGCGGCGCTTGACGGCTCCGATCCCGCTTGCGTGCCCTTCAGCCTTTTCAACCTGAGCGGCGTCACCCCTGCCATGATCAACTACGTCAGGGGCAACGGCTTCCAGGAAGGCAGCACCCAGGAATGGGTGATGGGCGGTACGGTGACCGGTGACCTCGGCGAATGGGGTATCCAGTCGCCGTGGGCGAAGAATCCTGTCGCCGTGGCGTTCGGTACCGAATATCGCCAGGAACATCTGGATCTGCGTACGGACGATGCCTTCACGACCGGCGATCTCGCCGGTCAGGGCGGTCCGCGGCCGAGCGTCCATGGCGGGTTCAACGTTCGCGAGGCGTACACCGAAGTCCGCGTCCCGCTTGTCCAAAACATGCCGTGGGTCGAGGATCTGACCCTCAGCGGTGCGTATCGCTACTCCTCGTACAGCAACGCCGGCGCGGTCGATGCCTACAAATATGGTGCGGAATGGCAGCCGATCGACGACTTCCGCATCCGTGCCAGCTATCAGCGCGCAGTTCGTGCACCGAACGTGCTCGAACTCTTCTTCCCGCAGTCGATCGGGCTGTGGGGCGGCGCTGATCCGTGCGGCACGCACCCCGGGTTCACCCAGGCGCAGTGCGATCATACGAACCACGATCAGCATCTGGCCAACTATGGAAACGGAACGCTGGACTGCCCGGCTGGACAATGCTCGGCGCTGTTTGGCGGCAACCAGAACCTGAAGCCGGAAACCTCCGATACGCGGACCGTCGGACTTGTCTTCACGCCGACGTTCTTCGACGGCTTCACTGCCACAATTGACTATTTCAATATCAAGGTGGCCAAGCTGATCACCAATCTTCCGCAAGCGGATATCATTCAGGGTTGTGCTCTGACGGACGCTCCGTTTTTCTGCAACCTGATCAATCGTGCGCCCGTCAGCGGGATCCTGTATGGCAATGCCGGCTTCGTGACGACTCTCGACACCAACACCGGCTACCTCAAGACCCAAGGCGTCGACATTGAGTCAAATTACACGACGGACCTGTCGAATTGGGGAATGGGCGACAATGGCGGATTGTCGTTCAATCTCGTTGGGACCTACACTTCAAAATATGAGCAGGAGCCTGTACCAGACTTCATCTTGAAGGCGGCCAATATTGTTAACCCGATAACGGGCGCTCCGGTGAAGCCAAGCTATGGATGCGCTGGCGAATTCGGCAATGTCTGCGGCACGCCCATTCCGAGATGGCGTCACAAGCTGCGTGTCACCTGGAACTCGCCGTGGGACTTCGACTTTACGGTTCAATGGCGTCATATGAGCGGCGTCAAACTCGACATCAACGAGAACAACCACAACATCAACGGCCTGTGCGGCGGGCCATGCGGCGATACGGCGGATGCCAGCATTCCGACGTATGACTACTTGGATCTGGCGGCGGACTGGACGGTTCGTCCCGGTGTCCAGATCCACGCCGGTGTCAACAACGTGCTCGACCGGGATCCGCCGATCCTCGACAGCAGCTATGTCGCCGTGCCTCCGTTCGGCAACGGCAACACCTATCCGCAGGTGTACGACGCGCTGGGTCGCGTGCTGTTCGTCGGCGCGACGATCAAGTACTGATCGAGCTGATATTGAACTCGGAAGCGGCGGCCCCAAAGGCCGCCGTTTTCGCTTTAAGGGCTTGCCGCTGCGAGACAGACGGCCCTAGCCTCCGGGCAATCCGGCAACAATTCACGGCGATGGCCTCACCTACCCCTGCACTCCCCGATGTTCTGGCGGCGCTGGAAAAAAAGGACTTCACCGGCGCGCAAGCGCTCGCAATCCGCTGCCTCGATTCAGGCTCGGAGCATCCGCTGCTGCTGAACCTGCGCGCGCTGTGGCTCCAGTCGCGCGGCGACATGGAACGGGGGATAGCGGATCTGAGGAGGGCACGCGATCTCGCACCTGACGACTTGTCGACCCTCAATGCGCTCGGTCAGGCACTGCACCAGGTGGGCCGCTATCGGCAGGCGCGCGAGGCCTTCGATGCCGCTCTGGCCATCGACAGCAAATTTGCCCCGGCCTATTTCAATCGCGGCATGGTCGCCGAATCGCTGGGCCGGCTGGACATGGCCCGCACGAGTTACGAAGGCGCACTGGCGGACGCGCCGCCGTTTCCCGAACTGCTCGTGAGGCTTGCCAATCTCGCGAGCCGCCGCGGCGACTGGCCGGACGCCCGCAAATATGCCGACCAGGCGCTTGCCATGGATCCGTCGAATGTCGGAGCGGGGCTCCTGCGCGCCACGGCAGACTTGCAGGAGCAGCGGTTTACTGACGCGGCCGAGAGGCTGAATGCCTCGCTGGCGGGTACGGATTTGTCTGCGGAGGAGCGCTATCTTCTGCGCGGCGCGAAGGGTGACCTGTTTCATCGGCTACGCCGGTTCGACGAGGCGTTCGGCGAGTACCGCGACGGAAATGAGCAGTATCACCAGGCCAGCCAGCCTCAGTTCCGCGACCGGCAGACGGCATCCGCCATTGTCGAGTGGATGACCGAGTACTTCCGGAAGAAGGGGCCGCGGCCGGCAGCAGGCGCAATGCGCACGCGACGAAATGAGGACCCACGCGTGCACGTGTTCCTTGTCGGCTTCCCACGCTCCGGCACCACTCTCGTCGAGCAGGCGCTTGCCGGCCATCCCGCCGTCGTTTCGCTGCAGGAACACGAAGCGTTCGTCGAGTCCGGCCGCGCATTCATGGCCGACGCCCAAGGATTGGATCGCCTTTACGCCCAGCGCAATGAAGCCCTTGAGCCTTATCGTGCCGCCTATTGGGCGCGTGTGCGCGCGATGGAGATCAAGCCCGCTAGCAAGGTGTTCATCGACAAGCTGCCGTTCCACGCCCTGATGCTGCCGGTGATCGCGCGGCTCTTCCCGGAAGCCCGCGTGCTGTTCGCCGTCCGGGATCCACGCGACGTTGTTCTGAGCTGTCTCAGGTGCCGCTTCCGGCTCAATCCCTACACCTACGAGCTCCTGCGGCTTCCGGATGCCGGCCGCTTCTACGCGGGCTACATGCAGCTCTCCGACATGCTCCGCTCGATGCTGCCGCTCCCCTTCCTCACCATCCGGCACGAAGACGTCGTCGCCGATTTCGACGGCCGCATGAGCGAGATTGGCGCGTTCTGCGGGATAGAGTGGAGCGCGTCCTCGGTGCAGGACTTTGCCGAACGCGCCAGCGCCGGGCTGGTCACGACGCCGAGCGGTTCGCAGCTGGCAGCAGGATTAAGCAGCGCCGGGATCGGACAATGGCGCAACTATGCCGAGTTCCTGCAGCCTGGCATGCCCATGCTCAAGCCTTGGATCGAACGCTTTGGCTACGACGCCGGCTGATCACGCGTCTCGCAAATCCGCCTGGCGATAGTAGTTGCGGATGGCGACCATCATCGCGCTGACCCGCTCGCGCTCCGCTTCGCTCAACAGCGGATTCCAGATGTCGAAGATCAGGATCGCCCGCGGACGGTCGCTGTCGTTCCAGGCTTCATGCTCGATGGTGTCGTCGAACACCCATGCCTGCCCCTCTTCGAATTCCCGCGTTTCGTTGCCGACGCGGAAGAAGCATTTGCCCTTCTCCGGGATGAGCAGCGGCAGGTGCACGATCAGGCGCGTGTTGGTGACCCCGGTATGCGCGGGAATCCTTGTGTGCGGTTCCAGCACGGAAAAGAACACCGCCGGCGCATATCCCGGCACCTGCGCCGACGGCATCCGCTCCATCAAGGCGGCGGTACGCGGGCATCGTGCGCAATGCTCGTCGTTGCGGGTGCCGTCTTCCCACAGGAACAACGCGCTCCAGCGGCGCGAGTTATTGAGCTCTGCCCATTGATTCAACGGCGCGCTCGCCGGGTTCTGCACGTAGGGCCGGAATTCGTCCGCCTGCGGGCCGAGAACGGCCACAAGCTCGTCGCGAACATCGCCGGCGGAGGCTTCCAACTCCGCCAGCCAGGGGAAGAATTGCCGCTCATAGAACTGGATGGCCGGTAGCTCTGGATAATGCAGCATCGTCGGTTGCTGGACGTAAATCTTCCTCCGCCCGAGCAGCGCATCCCGGCAACGCTCGAAGCGGTCCAATCCGGCATCGGATGCCGCCGGCAGCGCCGCCAGTGCTGCATTCAGATGCCTCTCGAGCCGATCGGTGTTTTCACTCACGCGGGCCCGCGCCCGATCGATTGCCGGGCGGAGGTCCGGCGCCAGCTGCTCGTCCGGAGGCGCGATGCTCAGCGCATCCTTGTATATCCGCGCCGCCTCTCGCGGATTGCCGGTGCGCTCCACGGCATCGGCTTTGGCGAGCAAAGCCGGCAAGTAGTATGGGTCGATCGAGAGCGAGCGCTCCAATGCAATCAGTTCGCCGGAAACATTGCCGGCGGCACGCTGTGCGAGCGCAAGATTCAGCGGGATGATCGGCGCCTTCGGATCGGCGTTGGCCGCTCTTTCGAACAGAGCGACTGCGGCCTCGGCATCCTGCCGCGTCAGCCTGTGCTGGCCGAGGAAGAACAGCGCCTGCGCGTGCTGCGGGCTTGCGGCCAGCACCGCAGTCCAGGCGCGCGCCGCATCGTCCATCCGGCCGGTCTGCATGGCCTGCTGGGCAGCGCTGACAAGCTGCTGAATCTGCACGAGAAAGTCCGCCGGTATCGCGGGGCCCTTATGTCATAAAGTTGGCGTCGTGTCTCGCGGCGAAGGCATCGTGTCGGCTTACCGGACCGGCAGCCCCTCCGCCTTCATCTGCACGCCGCCGCGCGCCGAATCCGTGAGCGCGCCCAACACCGCATGGGCGACGGGAAGCTGCTCGATTGCCGCCAGCCCCTCGACGGCGCGCATGCCCGCCGCTGTGCCGCTGAACGTAGAGCTGAGCGCTTCAAACAACCCGACGCGCTTGGGATAGATCTTGAACGCTACGCGCTCATTCGCAGAGATGCCGGCGAGCTTCTTGGCATCGTCGACCGCCGTCCAGAAGCCACCGAGCTGGTCCACCAGTCCGCGGCTCTTCGCATCGGCGCCCGTCCACACCCGGCCCTTGGCGATGTCCTGCACCTTGGCGAGCGGCATCTTGCGGCCCTCCGCCACTTTCTGGGTGAAGTCGACATAGATGACATCGGCCTGATGGTTGAGGTTGGCCCATTGATCCGGCGTGTAGGGGCTGGCGACCGAATCCATCAGCGCGTTCTTGCCGATGCCGATCTGGTCCACTGTGACACCGATCATCTGGACCGATTTGCCGAACGACACCTTGCCGGTCAGCACGCCGATCGAACCGGTCAAGGTCGCGGGTTCGGCCACGATGCGGTCCGCCGAAGCCGAGATGTAGTACCCGCCCGACGCGGCCAGCGTCGCCATGCTGACGACCACCGGCTTGCCGGCCTTCTGCGCCTTCTTCAGCGCATCCAGAATCTGATCGGAGGCGGAGACCGATCCGCCAGGCGAATCGACGCGCAGGACGATGGCCTTGACATCGCGATCCCGCGTCGCCTGCCGGATGGCCCTGGCGTAGTCGTCGCCCGCAATCACGCTGCTGCCATCGACGCCATCATGCGTGCCGCCATCGACGATGTCGCCGGCAGCCTCGATCAGCGCGACATGCGGAAGGCCCGCTTCGCCGAGATCGCCGATCTCGGTTTCGTAATGCTTTAGCGCGACCGGCCTGGCGCCGCTTCCGGCACGGCCGAGTGCGGCGTCCTTGGCGTCGTCGTCGTAGCCGATGCGATCGATCAGATGCTCGCGCAGGGCATCCTCGGCGAATTGCGGATCGTCCTGAAAGAAGCCCGCCACCTGCTTCGCCGGCACATTGCGCAACACTCCGGCCCCTTGCGTGGCGCTGTCATACCAGGATTGCAGAAACGCCGTGGTCTGCACGCGATCTGGCGCCGTGTAGTCCTTCTCCATGAACATGTCGGCCGCACTTTTGTAGTCGGAGCGCTTGGCGATCTGCGGCACGGCATTGATCTTGTCGAACAGGCCGCGCAGGAATAACGCGCCGGCGCCAGTCCCGGCCGCGCCGAACATGGATTTCGGCTGCATCCACACTTCGTTGGCGCTGGCAGCGGCAAGGTAATCGCCGATGCCGCCGGAATCGAAGCCTTGGCTATGCACGACGACGAAGCGGCCGCTCTGGCGGAATCGCTTGATGGCGGCGTCGAGCTCTTCGGCCTGGGCGATGGAAACGCCGCCGCCCATGCGCAGGAACAGCCCCTTCACCCGCGAATCGCGCGAGGCGCGGTCCAGGGTCAGGACCATGCCCATGGTGGTCAGCGGGCGCTCTGCGAATGCCAGTCCGGCACGCCGGCTTGAATCGGGCATCGATGTGCGCAGGTCGGCGGTCAGCACCATTTTGTCCGGCAGCCCGTCGCCGCGGATCATGCCGATGACCACCAGCACCAGCACCACCAGCACGATGGCCAGGGCGATTTTCACGAGGCCGTTGAGAGTGCCGAGCGCAACCGACTTGGCCCAGTGCAGGAAGGCAACCATGGCGTTTTCCCTGGAGAATTCTCGGTCAGTTCGCGACCCAGTCCGGCGTTATATGGGAAGAGCCCTAACGAAGGCCAAGGTTTGGATGACGCGGGGGGCAGCGAAGGCGCGTGTGGCGGCCGGAGCACCGATCATCCAGCTGTGGTGCGCGCCGTTGGCAATTCCACAAGCGATTGATTGTTGAAGTCAGGCTCGTAATACCCCCTCCCCGTCCGCGGCGCTATTCTACAGCTGGGATTTGTTTTTGAATTTTGCGTCAATTTCGCTGTCGCTACATCTGGGCCGCCGCATACCTCCATCTTCGGGGTGTCGCGCATTCCGCTCGCGTCGGCCCACATCTTGGGCTGCCGCAGGAGCCGATACACCTCTATTTGTTTTCTGGGTGTCGCGCGTTCTGCTCGCCTTTGCTCCAGATATTGTGGCCAGCGCTGGGCGAGGCATTCGTTTTTCATTTTGATGGGGGTGGGGCCCCCCCTTAGCCCTTGCGGCCGGTCGCAGGTTGTTTTCGAAATTTCGCGCGGGCGCGGCCGAACTGCGTTCTAACGCCATGCGCGGGCAATCCGGCGTTCCACACCGGCCGAGGATCGAAAACACGCCTGTCAAAGAGCCGCCGCACCCCAATCAGGCACGACGGAGAATTTTAGCCTACTTCACAGCCAGCGCAAACCCGGACCCCGGGCTACTCAAGCAGCGACAGAGCCTTGGCGATGTCGGGGTCGTGGCCGGCGCAGGTATCGGCGCGGGTCCACTGGACCACATAATCGGGATCGACGGCACGGTCCCGATAGTCGCGCCCGTCGGCGCCCCACACGCCCTGCACCGGAACGGTGAGTTTCCAGCCGCCCCGCAGATCGAACTCTTGCGCGCTCAACAGCGCACCTTGCGTGCGGCGGCCCACCAGTTTCGCCATCGGCGCCTTGCGCATGGTCCACGCGAAACCTTCCGCCGCGCTGCCGGTCTCGCCACTAATCAGGACGATCACCGGTTTGGTGTAGCGCTTGTCGCCCATGTCGTCCGACCAGAACGTCGCCGCGCCATGGTGCGCCGAGACGGCGGCGAAGATCGCGTCGTCCGTGTATGCATCGTTGACTCGCGGCGTATTCAGCACGTCGGCGGCCGTCACCGTATGTCCCAGCGTCTCAAGGTAAGGCCGCGCGAACAGCGCCGCCATCGGTTGCGCCGGTCCGAGGAAATAACTTGCGAGCCTGAGCGCCGAAAGATTGCCGCCGCTATTGGCGCGCACGTCGATGATGATGGCGTCGGTGTCCTTCAATTCCGCCATGGCGCGGTCGGCAAGCGCGGCGGCGCCGTCGTCGAAACGATCGATGCGGATGTAGCCGATCGCGCGGTGCGGGCCGAACTTGGTCACCTGCCATTCGAACGCCGGATGCCGCGGTGGCCAGAATGCGCTGATGTGGCGCAAGCTGACGCTGCGCACATGCCCTGCGCAATCCTGGAATTTCGCCGTTACGCGCTCACCGAGCGGGCCGGTCAAGTCGGCGCGGGGGGTGAGAAGCTTGTCGCCGACATGCAGCCCTGCCGCATGGGCGTTTGACAGCGGGGTTATCTCCGAGACGATAGTCGCCCCGCCGATCTCCTTGAACTTGATACCGACGCCGGCGCCCGACGCCTTTGAATCCGATGGTGGACCGATGCCGATGTGCGATGTCCCGATTTCCTTCAGCATGGCGGTGACGAGCGCCTCGAATTGCGCATCCGTCTTCACGCCACCGAGCCGCGCGCGATAGCGGTCGCCAACAGCCTTCCAGTCGACGCCATGAAAGTTCGGATCGTAGAAATTCTCGTCGACGGTCTTCCACGCCGCATCGAACACAACTCGATAGGAAGGTTGCGCATCGTCGGCCGTTGCGGTGCTTGCCACCACGGGCATGGCGAGCGCCGCCGCCAGCATCCGAAGCCTGATCATGCGGTTCCTTTCTTTGTACAGATTGAGGCCACCGTGAGAACGGGCAAGTCCTGCAGCTGCATGCCTGCGGCAGGAGTGGATCATGGCTCTTTCAGGCTTGGGAATTTAGAATAGTGCCGCAGGGAAGAAGCGATGAGGTCTTTTGATGAAGACGGGAAAGACGAGCGCGAGCAACGAGCCTGATTCTCCTTCGAAGCTGATCGATGCGAAGATCGCGAAGCTGGGCGACTGGCGTGCCGACATGTTAAAACGGCTGCGCGCGCTCATCCACGAGGCCGATCCGGACGTTGTGGAGACGCTGAAATGGGCGAAAGCGGCGAACCCGATGGGGGTGCCGGTGTTCGAGCACGACGGCATCCTCTGCACCGGCGAGATCTACAAGGACAAGGTGAAGCTGACCTTCGCGCAAGGCGCGGCGCTCGCCGATCCCGCGCACCTGTTCAACTCCAGCCTCGACGGCAATGTGCGCCGCGCCATCGATTTCCATGAAGGCGACAAGATCAATGAGAAGGCCTTCAAGGCGCTCATCCGGGCCGCCGTGAAGCTGAACATGGCGAAGGGAAAGGGGTAGTGCCGCTCACTGACACGCTCTTATCCCGAATCGTGATCGCCGGTTAACGGGTGAGAGACTTTCAACGTGGCCATGATTTCTGAGCAGGCGGTCTCCCCTCCCCCAACGAGGGGAGGGGGTTGGGGGTGGGGGGCCGAGCAACTTCAGAATCTGCTGGGCGATCTAGTACGGATTGGCTTCGACATTCCAGAAGCGGGTGATGCAATAGCCGGCAGAGTCCAGAAGCCATGTGCGCTGCAGCTCGATAACGATCTCGGCGCGATGACACCCGAAGTCCGCACAGTACTTTTAGATCGGTGCCTCGGCGTGTGTTTCGTTCTTGCGCACTTGCGCGTTCGACAGACATTAGTTTTTTGCCCCCCCAACCCTACCCCTCCCCTCGTTGGGGGAGGGGAACGTCATGCGTCATGTGCTAGCCGAGATGGCAACTACCGCTCCGTCACCATGACGGGCGTATCGCGGTAGAGCGTGGGATAGAGCCGCTTTAGATTGGCGATCTTCGGCAGATCATTGACCTGGATGTAGCCGCTCTCCGGATGATGGATCAGGTAATCCTGGTGATAGCCCTCGGCGGGATAAAATCCATTCAGCGCCTCGACTTTGGTGACGATCGGTTCTGCGAACACGTGCGCCTTGGTGAGCTGGGCGATGTAGGCATGCGCGATCTTCTCCTGCTCGGGTGAAGCGAAGAAAATCTCCGAGCGGTAGCTCGACCCCTCGTCCGGCCCCTGACGGTTCAGTTCGGTCGGATCGTGCGCCACCGAGAAATAGAGGCGCAGCAATGTGCCGTAGGACACAACCTTCGGATCGAAGGCAATCTTGATCGATTCCGCGTGGCCGGTGGTCTCCGTGCCCACCATCGCATAGTGCGCCGTGTACGATGCGCCGCCGGAATAGCCTGCCCAGACATGCTGCACGCCCTTCACGTGCTCGAACATGCCCTGCATGCCCCAGAAACAGCCGCCGGCGAGAACGGCTGTCTCGGAGCCAGGCGGCGCCGTTTCATCGGCGGCGGCCGGCGGCAGCACGCGCGCGTCTTCCGCCGAGGCCATCTGCAGCCAGGCTGCGAGCCCAACAGCGGCAATCATGCTGCCGATCACAAACGTTGCAGCCTTGCGCATCTCACGTCTCCTCTTTGCCGCGCGGCACGAATTTCAGCGCCGCGGAATTCATGCAGTAGCGCAGGCCGGTCGGCTTGGGGCCGTCGTCGAACACGTGACCAAGATGGGCATCGCAGCGCGCACAGGCCACGGCGGTTCGCGCCACGATCAGCAGATGATCCGTCGTCGTGGTGATGTTGCGGCTGGAGATCGGGCGATAAAAGCTGGGCCAGCCGGTGCCGGATTCGAATTTGGTGTGCGAATCGAACTGCGCCGTGTCGCAGCAGATGCAACGATACAAACCGTCGGCGTGGTTGTTCCAGTAGGAATTGTGGAACGGCGGCTCGGTGTCGGCATGGCGGGTAACTTCAAAGCTCTCCGGCGGCAGTTGAGCGCGCCATTGCGCTTCAGTCTTGACGATCTTCGGCACGCGCACCGATCCCAGATCCTTGCCCGATGCCGAGAAGTTTTCGATCTCGACCGTGGGCGCATCCGCTGAGGCACGGTGGCCCAGCGCCGCCAGTGCAATCGCCGACGATCCGGCCGCAAACAGCGCGCGCCGCGAGATTCCTGTTTCCATGGCTGATCCTTTCCGGCCGTGGCCGGTCGCATACACTGATCATACGAACGGATGCGGCCGGCGGTTACCTTGCGCCATGACATTCGCGTGAGCGGCAGACCGGATCAGACCGCTCCACAACCACTCTTGCAACCCCTCGCCTTTTGTCAGCGAATCCGGTATTGCAGTGCAGTAGCGCAACTCTATTGCGGAATTTACGCGTTGCCTGAGCGATTGTTGCAGTTTGTTGCCAGTTCTCAGCAACCTCCGGACAAGCGGCCGGCGGCGGAGCGCTCGCGCGATTTCCTGGAAGTGTACCGCGATTTGATCGGCAACCGGGCGGCCGAGCAGTCGTCGCGCTGCTCTCAATGCGGCGTGCCGTTCTGCCAGATCCACTGCCCGCTCTCGAACAACATCCCCGACTGGCTGAAGCTGACGGCCGAGGGCCGGCTGGAAGAGGCCTATGAGCTCTCGGCGAGCACCAACGCCATGCCGGAAATCTGCGGCCGCATCTGCCCGCAGGACCGGTTGTGCGAAGGCGCCTGCGTCACCGAGCAGTCCGGCCACGGCACCGTCACCATCGGTGCCATCGAGAAGCACCTGACCGAGACGGCATGGGCAAATGGCTGGGTGAAGCCGCTGAAGCCGCGGCGGCTGCTCAACGCTTCGGTTGCGATTGTCGGCGCGGGGCCTGCGGGATTGAGTGCCGCCGAAGAACTGCGCCGCACCGGATATCGTGTGACGATCTATGACCGGCACGACCGCGCCGGCGGGCTGCTCATCTACGGCATCCCGAATTTCAAGCTGGAGAAGCACGTGGTCGCCCGCCGCGTGAAGCGGATCGAGGACGGCGGCATCCGCTTCGTGCTGAATTGCGACGTCGGCCGCGACATCACCTTCGCCGAATTACGCGCCGAGCATGATGCGGTGCTGCTGGCAAACGGCGCCTACAAGCCACGCGCGCTGGAGGCGCCTGGCATCGGGCTGGAGCGCATCGTGCCGGCGCTCGACTATCTGATCGCGTCGAACCGCAAAGGCCTTGGCGATGCAGTGCCCGAGTTCGAGTCCGGCAAACTTGATGCGAGCGGCCGCCACGTTGCCGTGATCGGCGGCGGCGACACGGCGATGGACTGCGTGCGCACGGCCATCCGCCAAGTGGCGAAGTCCGTCACCTGCTTCTATCGCCGCGACCGCGGCAACATGCCGGGCTCGTTGCGCGAAGTGGCGAACGCCGAAGAGGAAGGCATCGTCTTCGAATGGCTGACCTTGCCGAAGGCATTTCTCGGACAGAACGATGTTGAAGGCGTGCGGCTGTCGCGCATGCGGCTGGGACTTACGGATGCCAGCGGCCGCAAGACGCCGGAGGAGATCAAAGGCGCGGCGTTCAATCTCGCGGCCGATCTTGTGATCCCCGCGCTTGGGTTCGACGTCGAAGACCTGCGCACGATTCTGAACACGCCGGAGCTGGAGCTCATACGCACAGGCGGCGCGAAGGTGTCGAGCGAGACCATGTCGACGAGTATCGAAGGCGTATTCGCGGCCGGCGACGTGGTGCGCGGCGCCTCGCTAGTGGTGTGGGCAATCAAGGACGGCCGTGACGCCGCGCGCGGGATTCATCAGTACCTGCAGGTAAAATCTCTCGCCTATCGCGAGGCCGCGGAATGAGAGGCGAAATCTCATACCCTCCCCTTGAGGGAGGGTCGAAAAATCCGAAGGATTTTTCGGGGAGGGGTGATGCCGCCGGGTCGTGGAATGACCCCTCCCCGAAATTTGCTTCACGCGGTTCGCAAATTTCGACCCTCCCTCAAGGGGAGGGTAAGAGGAGTACCGACGACGAAGTCGCTCGCTTCCTTGCCAACGCCGCGAAGCTGGAAGCGGCGCATGTCTACTCGCCAGAGCACGAGCACGATGCGTGCGGTGTCGGGCTGATTGCCGCCATCGACGGTAAGCCGCGGCGCGAGGTCGTCACGCGCACCATTGAAGCCTTGCGCTGTGTGTGGCATCGCGGTGCGGTGGATGCCGACGGCAAAACCGGAGACGGCGCCGGCATCCATCTGCAGGTGCCGCAGGAATTCTTCTGCGCCGCCGTTGAGGGCATTGGCCATCGCGTGCGATCGGGGCGCATCGGTGTGGGGCAACTGTTCCTGCCGCGCACCGATTACGCCGCGCAGGAAACCTGCCGCACCATCGTGGAAAGCGAAATCCTGCGTTTCGGCTTCTATCTCTATGGCTGGCGGCAGGTGCCGATCGACATTTCCGTCATCGGAGAGAAAGCGAATGCCACGCGACCGGAAATCGAGCAGGTCATGTTCGATGTCGGCGACGGCGAAGACATGGAGGCGCTCGATCGCCGCCTCTATCTCTGCCGACGCCGCATCGAGAAGCGGGTGCGCGAAGCGGCAATCGCCGATTTCTACGTCTGCTCGCTGTCGTCGCGTTCGCTGATCTACAAGGGCATGTTCCTCGCCGAGCAGCTGGCGAATTTCTATCCCGACCTGAAGGACGAACGCTTCACCAGCGCCTTCGCGATTTTTCACCAGCGCTATTCCACCAACACCTTCCCCACATGGCGGCTGGCGCAGCCCTTCCGGATGCTCGCGCACAACGGCGAGATCAACACGCTGAAGGGCAACATCAACTGGATGAAGAACCACGAGTTCAAGATGGCGTCGGCGCTGTTCGGCGAACACGGTGACGACATCAAGCCGATCATCCAGGCGGGCGGCTCGGATTCGGCCGCACTCGACAATGTGTTCGAGGTGCTGGTGCGCGCGGGCCGCTCGGCACCGCTGGCGAAGACCATACTGGTGCCGGAGGCGTGGTCGCCCAAGGCGTCGACGATGCCGGAGCCGCATCGCGCCATGTACGCCTACGCCAACGCGGTCATGGAGCCGTGGGATGGACCGGCGGCGCTCGCCGCCACCGACGGCCGCTGGGCCATCGTCGGCATGGATCGCAATGGCTTGCGGCCGCAGCGTTACGCGCTAACCGAGGACGGTTTGCTGTGCGCAGGATCGGAAACCGGCCTCGTCGTGCTGGATGAATCGAAGATCGTGCGCAAGGGTCGCGTCGGACCAGGGCAGATGATCGCCGTCGATCTTGCTGAGGGCCGCTTCTACGAGGACCGGGACATCAAGGATCGGCTGGCCGGCGAATTCCCGTACGAGGAATGGATCAAGAAGGTCGTGGAGCTTGAACCGATCCTTGGGCCGGGCCCGGAGCGGCGTCTGTTCGAGCGTGGCGAACTGAAGCGGCGGCAAGTTGCGGCGGGATTCTCGCACGAAGAACTGGAGCTGATCCTTCATCCGATGGTGGAGGACGGCAAAGAACCGATCGGCTCGATGGGCGACGACACGCCGCTGGCGGTCCTCTCCGATCAGTACCGGCCGCTATCGCATTACTTCCGGCAGAACTTCTCGCAGGTCACCAATCCGCCAATCGATCCGCTGCGCGAAGAACGCGTGATGAGCCTCAAGACGCGCTTCCGCAACCTCGGCAATGTGCTGGAGCAGGACGAGAAGCAGGCGGACGTTTATGTGCTGGAAAGTCCGGTTATCTCGACCGGCATGTACGACCGCATGCGCGACCATCTGGAAGGCAGCTTCTACGAGATCGATTGCGTGTTCCCGCTGAAGAACGGCGCGCCGAAAGATGATCATGCACTGGCGCGCGCGCTCGACCGCATCCGCCGTGAAGCCGAAGGCGCGGTTCGCCAAGGCTACAATCACCTGATCCTGACCGATGAGCGCACCGCGAGCGATCTCGCCGCGATGCCGATGATCCTTGCGACCGGTACGGTGCATTCCCATCTCGTGCGGCAGGGCCTGCGCACCTACACCTCGATCAATGTGCGCTGCGCCGAGTGCCTGGACACGCATTACTTCGCGGTGCTGGTCGGCGTGGGTGCGACAACCGTGAACGCCTACCTCGCGCAAGAATGCCTGGCGGATCGCCACGCGCGCGGATTGTTCGGCGATGCGAAACTTGGGCCCTGCGTGAAGCGCTACCTCGACACCGTGAACGCCGGCTTGCTGAAAATCATGTCGAAGATGGGCATTTCGGTGATCTCATCGTATCGCGGTGCCTACAATTTCGAGGCCGTTGGGCTATCGCGCTCCATGGTCGCGGAAATCTTCCCCGGCATGTCGAGCCGCATCTCCGGCATCGGCCTCACCGGAATCGCGCGAAAAGTGGCGCGGCTGCATGCGCGCGCCTTCGAGGACGACGCGCCGCTGCCGATCGGCGGACTCTACAAGTGGCGCGCCGGCGGGGAAACCCACGCGCATGACGGACATCTGATTCACACCTTACAGAGTGCCGTCGCAAACGACTCCTACACAACGTACAAGCGCTATTCCGACGGCGTGGCAGCCCTGCCGCCGGTGTCGCTGCGGCACCTGATGGAAATGCGCGCCGGTGGATCGCCTGTGCCGATCGAAGACGTGGAATCCATCACCGAAATCCGCCGCCGCTTCGTCACGCCGGGCATGAGCCTTGGCGCGTTATCGCCGGAGGCGCACGAAGTCCTCAACATCGCGATGAACCGCATCGGCGCGAAGTCGGATTCCGGCGAAGGCGGCGAGGACCCGGCGCGCTTCCACGCCAGGCCGAACGGCGACAATCCCAACTCCGCCATCAAGCAGGTGGCGAGCGGCCGCTTCGGCGTGACGGCGGAATATCTCAACCAGTGCCGCGAACTGGAGATCAAGATCGCGCAAGGCGCCAAGCCCGGCGAAGGCGGACAGCTTCCCGGCTTCAAGGTCACGGAGATGATCGCGAAGCTGCGCCACGCCACGCCGGGTGTCACGCTCATCTCGCCGCCGCCGCACCACGACATCTACTCCATCGAGGACCTGGCGCAGCTCATCTACGACCTGAAGCAGATCAATCGGGATGTGCGTGTGTGCGTGAAGCTGGTGGCAGCCACCGGCATCGGCACGATTGCCGCCGGCGTGGCCAAGGCGCGCGCCGATGTCATCCTGATCTCCGGTCATGTCGGCGGAACCGGCGCTTCCCCGCAAAGCTCTATCAAATATGCCGGCGTGCCGTGGGAGATGGGGCTGACGGAGGCCAACCAGATCCTCACGCTCAACAATCTGCGTCACCGCGTGACGTTGCGCACCGACGGCGGAATCCGCACCGGCCGCGACGTGGTGATGGCCGCCATGATGGGCGCGGAGGAATTCGGCATCGGCACGGCGGCGCTCGTCGCCATGGGCTGCATTCTGGTGCGGCAGTGTCACTCCAACACCTGCCCCGTCGGCGTCTGCACGCAGGACGAACGGTTGCGCGCCAAGTTCACCGGCACGGCGGAGAAAGTGGTGAACCTGTTCAGCTTCATCGCCGAAGAGGTGCGCGAGATTCTGGCCGGCCTCGGCTTCCGAAAGCTGGAAGAGGTTATCGGCCGCACCGACCTCTTGCATCAGGTGAGCCGCGGCTCCGAGGAGCTCGACGACCTCGATCTCAATCCGCTGCTGGTGCAGCCCGACCCCGGCCACCTGCCGCGCAGCTCGACACGCCAGGGCCGCAACGAGGTGCCGGATACGCTGGATACGCAGATCGAGAAGGATGCCGCCCCGTTCCTCGAACGCGGCGAGAAGACGCAGCTTACCTACAATGTGCGCAACACCATGCGCACCATTGGCGCGCGCATCTCCTCGCGCATTGTGCGCAAGTGGGGCATGGCGGGATTGCCGCCCGGTCATCTCACCTTGCGGCTGCGCGGAAGTTGCGGCCAATCGCTTGGCGCCTTCGCGGTCCAAGGATTGCGCATCGAAGTGTTCGGCGACGCCAACGACTATGTCGGCAAGGGATTGTCCGGCGCCACCATCGTTCTGCGGCCGACCAAAGCGGCGAAGTTCGCGGCGCGCGACAACACCATCGTCGGCAACACGGTTTTGTACGGCGCGACAGCCGGTCGGCTGTTCGCCGCTGGCCACGCTGGTGAGCGCTTTGCCGTGCGCAACTCGGGCGCCATTGCCGTCGTGGAGGGCTGCGGCTCCAATGGCTGCGAATACATGACCGGCGGGACGGTCGCGATCCTTGGGGCCATCGGCGACAATTTCGCGGCCGGCATGACCGGTGGCATGACGTTCGTCTACGATTCCGACGGATTGTTCGAGCACCACGTCAATCCCGACAGCGTGGTGTGGCAGCGCATCGCGACGTCGCATTGGGATGGCGTTCTGCGCGACCTTATCGCAGAGCATGCGCGCGAAACCGGCTCCGTCTTCGCAACCGAACTCCTCACCCATTCCGAACGCGGCAATTTCTGGCAGGTGGTGCCGAAGGAAATGGTCGGCCGCCAGTCACACCCGTTGGTGCAGGCACAGGCGGCCGCCGAATAGCTCTCAGCGATTCCTAAGCTCTTGCGGAGCGTCGATCCCGATTTCGGCGGCCTAGTCCGGCAGAAGCTCCGCCGTTGCGGCGCCGACATGCTTTGCTAGCGCCGCGAGACGCCCGGCGTAATCCGAGCGCAGTTTCGCGAAGACCTCGGCGGCATCCTTTTCGGATTTCAATGGATAGCCCGCCACCGACAACCGGTCGCGCAGCACAGCGACAGCGGCGGGCGTGACGGCCGGCGCATCCTTCAACTCGACTTCGAAAATGCGCGCCATCACCGCGGCCAACCGCGATCCGTCGCGGTGGAGCAATGCCGCTTGTCCAATGTTCTTCTCGTCGACAAAAGCCAGGAGCAGCGATGCGGCATCCAAAGCCACTTCCGCCGCCGTGGGCCAGTCGATATTCGCACTCACCGAGCGGAAATAGGCAAGCACGGGATGAGCGGCATGGCTGTAGAGCACCGCGTTGCTCCAGTTGCGCCACTCACGGAACAGCTCTCCAAGCTCCGCGCGGCAGCCGAGCTCGGCATAGGTTTCGAGAAGTTCGATTCCGGTCGGTGGCCGGCCGGCGGTGGTGGTCAACTTCATCACGCCGGAATCGCGCCGCTGCAACGCGTTCTGGACTTGCAAAATGTAGGTGATGCTGAGCGTGATCACGCCCATGCCGAAAAAACCTGCAGCCAAGATCAGCCAGCGCGCCGGTCCGCTCACCATAGTGCCGCCGAGACCGAATGTGACCAGCGACACGCCGGCCACATAAACCGCTTCGCCCGCAACGGCGGGGCGAATGACTCGCGCATTCCGAAGAACGCAAGCGCGATGGCAAACAGCAGAAGGATCATCCAGGCAGCGAAGCTCGTGAGCAGCAAGAATGGCGCAAAGCCGTGCGACATCCGCTGCCGCGGTTTGCCGGGCCGGTGCCACGACGGATGGCTGACCTTCCGGACTCGCTGCGCGACATTGAGCCAGCCCTGTACCGAGCCGGGGACAACGACGGTGTCGAACACATCCTTGAGGACGAGCCCGGTACAGAACAGGCCGAAAAGGACCTCCAGAACCCGCAAGATCATTCCTGAACTCATCAGATGAGGGGCTTCGAGGAAACTCCGCCGGCTGCTGGAGGCTCCGGCGGGATGACAGCGCTGGCGACAGGCGCTAACAAAGCCCCGAAGGGCGCGGCCTTATCGCAGAGGTTTTCATGGACGGTCCCATTCTGGTTGGCGATGTCGGCGGCACGCATGCGCGGTTTGCCGTCGCGGACCTTTCCGATTCCGGCGCGCCGATCAGCGGCCGGCAGGACCTCAGCGACGCGGAATTCACCAGCTTCGGCGACGCCCTTTCGAAATACCTCGACCGGGCGAAGCTCGGACGCAAGCCGGTCGCGGTCGCCATCGCAGTGGCCGGCCCCATCGTGGACCGCGCGGTGACGATGACCAACCGCGGCTGGAAACTCTCGGAAGACGACCTGAAAAAGGCCGGGTTCGAGCACGCCTTGCTGATCAACGATTTCGCGGCGCTGGCCTTCTCCGCGCCGAGGCTTGCAGCGGCGGATTTCCACACGGTCGGGCCGGACCTGTCCGGCACCGCCGATGGACCAATCACCATTCTCGGCGCCGGGACGGGATTCGGCGTGTCGTGCCTCGCGCGCTATCGCGGCCGCGCGGTGCCGCTGGCGACGGAAGGCGGCCACATCGCCTTCGCACCGGCCGACGACGAAGAGATCGCGGTGCTGAAGGCGCTCGAGCAAAAATTCGGCCGCGTCTCGGCCGAACGAATCCTGTCCGGCCCGGGTCTCGAAAATCTGTACGGCGCGCTGGCTCAGATCGGCGGCAAGGGTGCGGAAGATCTCAAGGCCGCGGACATCCAGAAGCAGGCCGAAGCGGGCGACGATCTGGCGCGCAAGGCGCTGGAGATGTTCTGCGCGATTTTCGGCAGCGTGGCGGGCGATTTCGCGCTGGCGCACGGGGCGACCGGCGGCGTGTTTATCGCCGGCGGCATCGGACCCAAGATCGAATCCTTCCTGCAGCGCGGCAGCTTCCGCGCCCGCTTCGAGGACAAGGGCCGCCTCGGCTATTTCGTCAAGACGATCCCGACCCGGCTGATCGTCACTGCCGACGCGACATTCCTCGGCGCTGCCTACGCCGCGCGCGAATTCGTGACGTGACAGACCGGTTGCGCGCCGTGATCGCGATCCGATAGGTTAGGCTCGCGGCGGCGTGATTTGCGTCGCATCCAGATATACGCCCCTATCCCGGGCCGGAGATGGGGCAATCTCGCCAGACGGAGGAAATCGAACATGAAGACGCTTGCGCTTGCCATGGGATTTGTCGCGCTCGCCGGCACGGCGGCGCTAGGGCGGGATCAGGCGGCGCCTCCGGCCGGCAAGACGGCCTTCGGCACCTGGGGCGTGGACTTGTCGTCCATGGACAAGTCGGTGAAGCCCGGCGACAATTTCTTCCTCTACGTCAACGGCAATTGGCTGAAGACTGCCGTCATCCCGCCTGATCGTTCCTCCACCGGCTCGTTCCAGGACCTGCAGATCCTGAGCGAGAACCGGATGAAGGACATCGTGAACGGGCTCGAAGCGCGGCCGCGCAACGGGCTGACCGACGAACAACGAAAAATTCGCGATCTCTACGATGCCTTCATGGATCAGAAGCAGATCGATGCACGCGGACTTGGCCCAGCGAAGAAGGACCTCGCCTACCTCGCTTCACTCAAGACCTATGACGACGTTGCGCGCGCCATGGGCGATCAGGGCCGCGGCACGGACAGTCTGTTCGGAGACGGTGTCGGCGTGAATCCGAAGGACTCGAATCAGTACATGGTGACGATCACGCAAAGCGGCCTCGGCATGCCGACGCGCGATTATTACCTCGGCACCGACAAGGCACTCGCCGCCACGCGCGAAGCCTACAAGAAGCATCTCGTCACGATGTTGAACCTTGGCGGCGTGAAGAATGCCGAACCGCGCGCCGCTGCCGTCTACGATCTCGAGGCGAAGATCGCTGAAGCGCATTGGCCGCAGGCCGAGCGCCGCAACGTCGACAAGACCTACAACCCGATGACGATTTCGCAACTGGAGAAATTTGCGCCGGAATTTCCCTGGCGCACCTTCTTCGCGGCGGAAGGCATTTCGCCGAATAGACCGAACGGCGAGCGGGTCGTGGTGGTGCGCGAGAACACGGCCTTCCCGCCGATGGCCAAGATCTTCCGCTCCACGCCTGTCGCCGTCTGGCGCGATTGGCTGACCCTGCACTACCTGCACAACATGGCGGCGTTCCTCCCTTCGGCTATCGACGAGGAGGATTTCAACTTCTACGGCAAGGTGCTCGCCGGCGAGGACCAGCAGCTGCCGCGCGACACCCGCGCCGTCCATCTGATCGATGCACGCCTCGGGCATCCGCTCGGCAAGCTGTACGTCGCGAAATACTTTCCGCCGGCGTCGAAGGCCAAGGCGGAGCAGCTCGTCAGCAATCTGCTCAAGGCGTACGAGGCGGACATGCGCACCATCACCTGGATGACGGATGCGACGCGGCAAAAGGCGCTGGACAAGCTGCATGCCTTCACGCCGCATATCGGCTATCCCGACAAGTGGCGCGATTATTCCGGCCTCAGGATCGACCGGAACGACCTGATCGGCGATGTCGAGCGCAGCGATCTGTTCGAGTGGCATTACCGGCTTGATCGGATCGACCAGCCGGTGGACCGCAACGAATGGGGCATGACGCCGCCGACGATCAACGCTTACTACACGCCATTGTTCAACTCGATCTTCTTCCCGGCCGCGATCCTGCAGCCGCCGTTCTTCGATCCCAACGCGGACGATGCGGTGAACTATGGCGGCATCGGCGCCGTGATCGGACACGAGATCAGCCACGGCTTCGACGACCAGGGCAGCAAGTACACCGGCGCGGGAAATCTGGAGAGCTGGTGGACCGATGAAGACCGCAAGGCCTTCGAGGAACGCACTTCTGCGCTCGGCGCCCAGTTCGATTCCTATGAGGCGCTGCCCGGACTGCACGTCAACGGCAAGCTCACCATGGGCGAAAACATCGGCGATCTTTCTGGCATCGCGATCGCCTACAAGGCTTATCACATCTCGCTCGGCGAGAAGCCGGCGCCGGTGCTGGACGGCTATACCGGCGACCAACGCTTCTATCTCTCGTATGGCCAGATCTGGCGCTCGAAGTATCGCGACGCGGCCATTCGCCAGCAGGTGCTGTCCAATCCGCACAGCCCGGCGCCGTTCCGGGTGATCGGCGCCACGCGCAACCAGGATGCCTGGTATACCGCCTTCGACGTGAAGCCCGGTGACAAATACTACCTGCCGCCGGAGCAACGCGTGCATATGTGGTGAGTTAGCGGCGGCGGCGTGCCGGCTGGCGTGCCGTCGGCTCACGCGGCCGCCGGCTGACCTTTTTCTTTGCGGTTCCGGCACGCTTGGCCACCTCGAGTGCCGCGCGAGCCCACTGTCCCAGTTCGTCGGGATCGTCGTAGAGCCGATCGGGCAACGCGTACCACGTTGTCACCACGGTTTCGCCCGTGCTGCGTTTCACGAAGCTGAACGGCTTGGTCTGTGCGGCGAGGAATGCTCGTCGTGTTTCCTCGGCCGTCTTGAAGTAGATGGTGTCGGAAAACACCATTCCGAACATGACATCGCCGGCGCAAATCCCTTCGCCGCCGAAGAATCGCCGCAAGGTGATCGGCGCGAATTCCACAAACAGATCGTCCAGGCGGTGCGGATCGCCCTTGGCTGGCATGCTACGGCTTGACGGCTTCCTTGGGATTTGGCGGAACCAGATAGGAAATCACGAAAGTAATCAGGGTGGTCAGCGCAGCCGCCACCTCAGCAGGAATTTTGTGGTCAGAATAACTGTTCCAGAAAAACACCAGAACGGTAGTTACCGCCCCTGCGACACCGCCAACCAATACTTTTTGTACCGGTAGGGCAGACGCTGCTCCAGTGGTAGCGTTTGCGGACTCTGCCATGCTCCCCTCCCCTACTGTCTGGATGACAGTGGGGCGAGTATAGCCAAAGAAAACAATCTTGCACAGAGAAGCGAAGCCGGATGGCAGAACATGATGGCCTTGGGATCGGCGGCCTGCGCTTGCGGCGAATCCGCTACCTTAAAAGCCGGCACCGCGCAATTCCGCACACAGATCGTCGTAGCGGTGCAGATCGTTCATCTCTCTCGCACCGCCCCGTAGCGCAGGCCGTCGATCAGCAGCCCGAGCATCCGCCGGGTGTGGTCCGGCGCCACATCGTAAGCAGGACGGCACAAACTGACGGCGGCGCTCAAGAGATCGCCCGGTGGGACGCCCGCGCGTATTTCGCCCGCGGCGACGGCGCGGTTCAATAACATCGCGATCGCCGGCCGGAGCTTGGCGTCATAATACGCCCGCAACGGTTCATAGGCGGGGTCCCCCGGGTGCAGCGCCGCCGCTAGCCCGCGCTTGGCCTCCACGAATTCCGTGAAGCGCAACAGCCAGCGGGACAGCGCTTCAGTCGGCGGATATTTCGCAGCCAACGCCACGGCAGCATCCGCGCAGGCGTCCACTTCTTGGCGGAACACCGCGACGATCAGGTCCGAGCGTTGCGGAAAATGGCGATACACCGTACCTACGCCGACGCCCGCTTTCTCCGCGATGTCGCGTATCGGCGCATCCACGCCCGATTTTGCGAACACCGCCAGCGCCGCTTTCAGCAACGCCTCGATATTGCGCTGCGCATCGGCGCGTTTGGACGGTTTTACGCTCTTTTCCTGCGCTTGCGGCTTCTTCACAGAGGCCCCTTGCTAAACGGAACGCTGTTCCGTATAAAGCGGAATGCCGTTCCGCTTGCGCTTCTATAGCGCTGACCGGCGGTCACGGCCATACGCTGCGACAAGGAGATTAGTATGACCGACAAACGCATCGCCCTCGTCACCGGCGCCAACCAGGGCATCGGCCTTCAGATCGCCAAGGATCTCGCCGCCAAAGGCCTCACCGTGCTGGTGGGCTCCCGCAATCTGGAAAACGGCCAGAAGGCCGCGCGCGAAATCGGCGCAGACGCCCACGCCATCCAGCTCGACGTGACGGACAATGCCTCCATCGCTGCCGCCGCTGAGCGCATCGGCAAGGAATTTGGCCGGCTGGACGTGCTGGTGAACAATGCCGGCATCGCGAAGATCGGCAAGCCGCAAGGCACCGTGGAGGAAATCGTCAAACTCGGCCGCGTCAGCGTCGCATCGCTGGACGACATCCGCACAATCTATGAAACGAACGTGTTTGGTGTCATCGCAGTGACGCAGGCGATGCTGCCGCTTTTGCGGAAGTCAACCGCGGCGCGGGTCGTAAACGTGTCGAGCGGCGTCGGTTCGCTTACTCGAACGCTCGGCCCAGGCGGCGAGCATCTGCGCAGCATCTACGGCATGTATTCGGCATCCAAGACCGCGCTCAACGCGGTGACGGTCGGTCTTGCCCTCGATCTTGCGCCCGAGGGCATCAAGGTCAACGCCGCCTGCCCCGGCTACACCAAGACGGCGCTCAACAATTTCCAGGGCACGCGCACGGTCGAGGAAGGTGCGCGCGAACCAGTGCGCCTGGCGCTGCTTGACGACAACGGCCCGACCGCGAGCTATTCCAACGACGAGGGTC
Source organism: Rhizomicrobium sp. (assembly GCA_036500585.1). Lineage (GTDB taxonomy): Bacteria > Pseudomonadota > Alphaproteobacteria > Micropepsales > Micropepsaceae > Rhizomicrobium. The sequence continues at coordinate 3,069 of DASYBT010000085.1, read as the reverse complement.
CGCTTCCCTGGTGATGCGGGAATACCCCGCGCCGAACTCGGCCGAGGCGAGCCTCACTCGGCTTCGGCGGGCTTCAGGGTGACGGATTCGCCGCAGCCGCAGGCGGCCGTCTGGTTCGGGTTGTTGAACACGAAGCGGCTGCCCAACTTCTCGCGCACGAAATCCATCTCCGTGCCGATGAGGAACATGATGGCCTTGGGATCGATGAACACCTTCACGCCCTGATCCTCGACCACTTCCTCGAAAGGCTGCGGCGCTTCGGCGTAGTCCATCGTGTAGCTCATGCCGGCGCAGCCGCCATTGGTGACGCCGACGCGCACGCCCTGAACCTTGCCATCGGCATTGGCGATGATGTCGCGAATGCGCGCCGCGGCGGCTTCGCTAAGGCGGATCGCCTTCGGTCGCTCTCGTTTGGCTCTCACAGATGTTGACGTTGTGCTCATATCTCACTCGTTCGTCTGTGTCAGGCAGTAGGCAATAGGCAGTAGGCAGTCGCGTATGCGGTTCGTCTTCTTCCTACTGCCTACTGCCCGCTCCCTACTACCTCAATACATGTTCAATTCGAGTTTCGCTTCTTCGCTCATGCGTTCCGGCGTCCAAGGCGGATCGAAGGTCATGTTCACGGCGACCTTGCCGATGCCGTCGACACCCTCCAGCGCCTGCTGCACCATGCCGGGCATTTCGCCAGCCACCGGACAGCCCGGCGCAGTAAGCGTCATGTCCACGGTGGTGTCGTAATTGTCCGCCACGTCCACCTTGTAGATAAGACCGAGTTCGTAGATGTCCACGGGGATTTCCGGATCGTAAACGGTCTTCAGCGCGGTCACGAGCTTCTGCGTGAACGCCTCAAGCTCTTCCGGCGTGAGCGCAGACTCTGCGCCGGCGCCGGCCGCCACCTCGGTCTTCATCTCCGCCTTCATCGGCTCGATATTCATTCGGTTTTGGCGGCCTCGCCGCCCTCCAGCGCCGATTTCATCGTGTGCCACGCAAGGGTCGCGCATTTCACCCGCATGGGGAATTCCGAAATGCCGCCCATCACTTCAAGCCGTTCGCGATCTTCTTCGGCGAGCCCATTGGCGGATTCGCCCTTCACCAGATGCAGGAAGCCGCCCATGAGTTTCTCTGCCTCGTCGACCGAGCGGCCGACCAGCATGTCCGTCATCAGCGATGCCGACGCCTGACTGATGGCGCAGCCCTTCCCTTCGAAGGCGATGTCCCCGATGCGGTTCTGCGGATCGACAGCCAAGTAAATCTTCACCCGGTCGCCGCACAGCGGGTTGTAACCCTCGCCGGTATGCGTGGCGTCTTCCAGCGCGCCAAAATGGCGCGGGTGGCGCGAGTGATCGAGGATCACTTCCTGGTACAGCTCTCGCAAACCCTGGTCCATCGTCATCAACCCAGAATGCTGCGCGCTTTTTTCAGCGCAGCCACGAACACATCCACTTCATCGCGGGTGTTGTAGAGCGCGAACGAGGCACGCGTGGTGGAGGCCACGCCGAAGCGCTCCATCAGCGGCTGCGCGCAATGATGTCCCGCCCGCACCGCCACGCCTTCGCGATCCAGAATGGTGGCCACATCGTGCGCGTGCATGCCTTCGGTTTCGAACGACAGGATAGAACCCTTGTCCTTGGCCTCGCCGATCACCCGCACCCAGTTCAACTCCTTCACCTGCTCGGTGGCGTAGTCCAGCAGATCGTTCTCGTGCGCTGCCACCGCGGCGCGGTCGAGTGCACTCACATAGTCAATCGCGGCGGCCAATCCCACCGCTTCGACGATCGGCGGTGTGCCGGCCTCGAACCGTGCCGGCGGATCGGCATAACTAATGGCGTCGCGGGTGACCTCCCGGATCATTTCGCCGCCGCCGTTGAACGGCCGCATGGATTTGAGCCACGCGCGCTTGCCATACAGCGCTCCGATGCCCGTAGGCCCATACAGCTTGTGGCCGGTGAAGGCGTAGAAATCGATGTCGAGATCGCGAACATCCACCGGCAGATGCACGGCGCCCTGACAGCCGTCCGCCAGCACCGGCACGCCTTTGGCATGCGCCCGCGCCACGATCTCTTTCAGAGGCGAAATCGTGCCGAGCACATTCGACATGTGGGCGATAGCGACGAGCTTAGTCTTCGGGCCAACCGCGGCATCGACTGCCTCGGCATCCAACGAGCCGTCATCGTTCACATCCACCCAGCGCAACACCGCGCCCTGCCGCTCGCGCAGGAAATGCCATGGCACGATGTTGGAATGATGCTCCATCACCGAGAGCACGATCTCATCGCCGGGCTGAATCCGCGGCGCGAGATAGGAATAGCTCACCAGATTGATCGCCTCGGTGCCGCCCTTGGTGAACACGATTTCGTCGGCATGCGCGGCGTTGAGGAAGCTACGCACGGTTTCGCGCGCCGCCTCATACCGTTCAGTCGCGGTGGCGGACAGGTAATGCACGCCGCGATGGACATTGGCATATTCGCCCGAGGCGAAGTCGTACATCGTATCGAGCACTGGACGCGGCTTCTGCGCCGAGGCGGCGCTGTCCAGATAGGCGAGCGGCTTGCCGTAGACTCGCCGCGACAGGATTTCGAAATCCTTGCGCGCGACGAGCGGATCGAATGCCGCCAACGGCCTGAGTTTGGGTTGTGCCGTCATGCGCTCAACTCCGCAAGAGCAGACTCGACCCGCGACCATACTTCGGCGCGGATTGTTTCATCCCCGATGTGCGCCACGGCATCTTCCAGGAAGGCGCGCATCAGCAGCGCGCGTGCCTCGGCTTCGGGCAGCCCTCGCGAGCGCAGATAGAACAGCGACTCCGGATCGAGATCGCCAACCGCGGCGCCGTGCGCGCACTTCACGTCGTCAGCGAGAATTTCCAGTTCCGGCTTAAGGTCGATTTCGGCGCGTTCGCCCAACAGCAGGCCCTTGGCGGTCTGCCGGCTGTCGGAGCCGTTGGCGCCTTCCGCCACGCTGATCTTGCCCTGATACACGCCGCGCGATTTGCCGCCGGCGATGATCTTGAACAGCTGCGTCGATTGCGTGTTGCCGACCGCATGTGTGATGCGCGTGGTGACATCGGCG
>DASYBT010000084.1:0-10595 GCA_036500585.1 Rhizomicrobium sp. | reverse complement strand
CGCTCCAAAACCAGCGGCGGAGCTGAGTGGCGCGCAAGGTGGAAAGCTCGCCCGAGCTGACGAACGTCTCGCGCAACGACTGGATCGCGGACCACGCCTCGGCAAGGCCACGGCCTTCGACCGACGACACCTGAAGCACCTGCGGCGCGCTGCCGGAATATTTCGGCCGCATCATGTGGAGCGCGTGCGCGTAATCGGCGGCAGCGCGGACGGCGGCTTCCTTCAGGACGCCGTCTGCCTTGGTGACGATCACGATGTCGGCCAACTCCATCACACCGCGCTTGATTCCTTGCAGCTCGTCCCCGCCGCCGGGACTGATGAGCAGCACGAAAACATCGACCATGTCGGCCACCGCGGTTTCCGACTGGCCGACGCCGACCGTTTCCACCAGCACGACATCGAAGCCGGCCGCTTCGGTCACCAGCATCGCCTCGCGTGTGCGGCGCGCCACGCCGCCGAGAGTCGTTCCCGCCGGCGATGGGCGGATGAAGGCGCCGGGGTTGCGGGCGAGCGATTCCATCCGCGTCTTGTCGCCCAGGATGGAGCCGCCGGATCGCCGCGACGATGGATCGATCGCCAGCACGGCAAGCCGGTGGCCCTCGCCTGTCACGTACGCGCCAAACGCCTCGATGAACGTCGATTTGCCCACGCCCGGCGCGCCGGAGATGCCGATGCGGATTGCACGGCCGGTATCCGGCAGCAGCAGGTTCAGCAAATCCTCTGCCCGTGGACGATCGGACGGCCTGGCCGATTCAACCAAGGTGATGGCGCGGGCAAGCGCACGCCGATCCCCGGCACGGACCTGCTCCGCCGTTTGATGGATATCCTGGCTGGCCCTCGCTCTCGCCATGATTCGACCGGAGCCGCACCGGTTTGCTATCTTCCGCCTCGCGAGGGGTGCTTAGCGTATCGGAGATGGTTGTGTCGAAGACCTTGATGAGAGTGGCGCCGCTCGCACTGCTGACCAGCCTGGCGGCATCGGCGGGATTCGCGGCCGACAAAGTCGCGAGCTTGGAGCAGCCGAAGTCCGGCTCCATCGCTGTGGACTACACGATCGCCTTCTGGAGCCTCCCGTTCGGCCATACCAGTTTCGATGCGCGTTTCGCCGGCAACGCGTACCACACCTCATCCCACTTCGAGACCACCGGGTTCGTAAATGCCTTCTGGGGCGCCATCATCGACGCAAGCTCGAGCGGACAAGTCGGCGCGCACAGCCTGTCGCCCGAGGTGTACGATTCCTACTACCGCCGCAGCGACACGAAGAAAGAGCGCGTGAAGGTCACCTTCACTGCGAATGGCCTTCCCACCACGGTCGCCGATCCACCATACAATACGAAGAAGTATCCCGTCACCGACGAGCAGAAGAAGGACACGTTCGATCCGCTGAGCGCCGTCAGCGTGATGCTTGCCGGACTGAAGGAAGATGCAGCGAAACCCTGCAGCTCCGTCATACCGGTGTTCGATGGCCGCCGCCGCTACGACATCGAACTGAACTACATCCGCGACGAGCCGGTGAAGCTGGATAACGGCCTGTGGAACGGCAAGGCGCATCTTTGCCAGGTGCATTACAACCAGATCGCCGGTTACAAGCCGAAGATTCTGAAGGAAGGCAAAGCCTTTCCGCCGATCTATGCCCTGTTCGCGGAGATTCCGAGCGCCGGCGCGCCGAGCGGGCATTACGTCATCGCCGTCAAGGTCTGGGCGCAGATGATGCTCGGCGACGTGACCGTCACGCTGAACAAGCTGGAGGTGGCAGGCGGGGCCGCGAAGGGCTGATCACTCCGCGGCCTGGTCTATCATCCGGGTGCGGATGAGTTTCAGGACACGCGAGGCGGCTTCAGGGATATTGGTGCCGGGGCCGAAGATGGCGGCGACCCCGGCATTGTGCAGGAAGGCATAATCCTGCTGCGGAATGACGCCGCCGACAACGACGAGGATGTCGTCTGCGCCTTGTTTTTTCAGCGCATCGAGCAGCTGCGGCACCAGGGTCTTGTGGCCCGCCGCCTGGCTCGACACGCCGATGACATGAACGTCGGCCTCGATGGCGTCCTTCGCCACCTCTTCCGGCGTCTGGAACAGCGGCCCGATATCGACATCGAAGCCGAGATCGGCAAAGGCGGTTGCGATCACCTTGGCGCCTCGATCGTGGCCGTCCTGCCCCATCTTGGCGACATAGATGCGCGGGCGGCGACCCTCGTCGCGCGCGAACGCCTCCACCTCGCCGTGCAGCGCGGCATATTCGTTGTCGCCTTCGTAGGCCGAGCCATACACGCCGGAGATGGCGCGGATTTCGGCGCGGTGGCGGCCGAATGCTTTCTCCATGGCGTCGGAGATTTCGCCGACGGTCGCACGCGCTCGCGCCGCGTCCACCGCGAGCTCGAGCAGATTGGCATTGCCGCGCGCGCCTTCGGTGAGCGAGTCGAGCGCGGCCTTCACCTTCGCTGCATCGCGCTTGGCCTTCACATCCTTGATCCGCGCGATCTGTTGCGCGCGCACCGCCGCATTGTCGATATCGCGGATCGGCAGATGGTCTTCGTGCTCCGGCTCGAATTTGTTGACGCCGACGATCACGTCTTCGCCGCGGTCGACGCGCGCCTGACGCCGCGCCGCGGCTTCCTCGATGCGCAGCTTGGGGATGCCGGCCTCCACGGCCTTGGTCATGCCGCCCATGGCTTCGACGTCGTTGACGATGCCTTGCGCATGCGTGGCCAGCGCATGTGTCAGCGCCTCGACGTAGTAGGAGCCACCGAGGGGATCGACCACGCGCGTCACCTGCGACTCATTTTGTAGGATGAGCTGCGTGTTGCGTGCGATGCGGGCGGAAAACTCGGTCGGCAGCGCGATGGCCTCGTCGAAGGAATTGGTGTGTAGGGACTGCGTGCCGCCCAGCACCGCGGCCAAGGCTTCGTAGGCCGTGCGCACGATATTGTTATACGGGTCCTGCTCGGTCAGCGACACGCCGGAGGTCTGGCAGTGCGTGCGCAGCATCAGGCTCTCCGCAGTCTTGGCACCGAAGCCTTCCATGATACGCGACCACAGGAAACGCGCGGCGCGCAGCTTCGCCACCTCCATGAAGAAATTCATGCCGATGCCGAAGAAGAACGACAGCCGCGGCGCAAACTTGTCGACATCGAGCCCGCGGTTCTTCGCCGTGCGCACATAGTCGATGCCGTCGGCCAAGGTGTAGGCAAGCTCCTGCACGGCCGTGGCGCCGGCTTCGTGCATGTGATAGCCGCTGATCGAGATCGAATTGAATTTCGGCATGTGCTTTGCCGTGAATTCGATGATGTCGGCGACGATGCGCATCGAAGGTTCGGGCGGATAGATGTAGGTGTTCCGCACCATGAACTCTTTGAGGATGTCGTTCTGGATGGTGCCGGAGAGTTTTTCCGGTGCGACGCCCTGCTCTTCCGCCGCCACGATGTAATTCGCCATCGTCGGAATAACGGCGCCGTTCATCGTCATCGACACGCTCATCTTGTCGAGCGGAATGCCGGCGAACAGGATCTTCATGTCCTCGACGGAATCGATCGCCACGCCCGCCTTGCCGACATCGCCCGTCACCCGCGGATGATCGCTGTCGTAGCCGCGATGCGTCGGCAGATCGAAGGCGATGGAGAGTCCCATCTGCCCCGCCGCCAGATTCTTGCGATAGAACGCATTCGACTCTTCCGCCGTCGAGAATCCCGCGTACTGGCGGATGGTCCACGGCCGGCCAGCATACATGGTGGCACGCACACCGCGGATGAACGGCGCAAATCCTGGCAAGGTGTCGGCCTCTAGGCTTTCGAGATCGGCCGCCGTATAGAGCGGCTTCACCGCGAAACCTTCGGGCGTCTGCCAGGTGATCTGATCGAGCGGCTTGTCGCGCAATTCCTTCTGCGCCAGCGCCGCCCACTCTGCCTGCTTGTTCCGATCCGCCATAACGCTCCTATGGACCTACCCCATCCTGCACAGATGCGGCTTGAAGCGGATGGGCTCTATACCCTGCCAAACAAATCGTTCGGCGGCCAGCCACAGCGCCAGCTCGCGCACCCCTGCAGCGCCCGACGCCGCGGTCCGATCGGCCGAAGCAAGGCAGGATTGGTGGTCGAGAATTGTTCCACTTTCGAGGTATTTGAACGGCTTAGCGCCAGGTTCGGGCGCTAAAGGTGCCTTTGATTTGTAAAGATGACTTTGAGAGGTTCCCGCACCTGTCTGTCAGCCTAAGAGTTGTTTAATCTTTTTGGTCGTGTAGCCTTCTAGGAGCTTCATTGCGACCGTCTTAAGGGTTGTGATGCTGGCGTCCTTGAAGCCCGTCTTTATTGTCGCCCAGACCTCCTTGTTCTCCAATGCCTCGATGAACTGATGGCCGGATGCCGTCAACCGCAGCGGCAGAGCGGCCCAAGATAAATGGCCGTCAGCGCCCTTGGTTAGTCCAAAGCCGCCCTCGCGGTCGTCCCGCTCGATGAACCCCTGATCAGTTAGGATCATCATGTGAAATTCGAATCGCGAGTCGTCGTAGTCGAAGCCCGCGAGCTTCAAATCCTCAATGTCGAATGTCGGATTTTCCGATGCTTGGCAGGCTTCCAGCAGCCCTTTCAAATAGTCCTGATCGATTTTCATGCAGACCATCCAACGTCGCCATTCAACGGACGTTCTAGGCGCTCTTGGATTTCTCGCCTCATGCGAACCTGCCGAGCATGAATTTGGCGCACGCGCTCAATACACAAGCCATGCGATGTTCCGATAGAGCGAAGTGTCTGGCCCTCCTCACGCGCGCGATAGATTTCGGCGTTTCGTGCCGGGTAGTTCGTGAAGCCTTCAGTCATGAATTCTCGCCCGTGATTCGGGCGTAAGACTACCTGATTTCAATTGAATCCCGACACGTTTGCCCCGCGCGAAACGCGCAACTGGGCGGTCGCTGTGCCCCTCCGCTGCTGCGCAGCGTAGGGTGGTGCGGTCGAGAAGACTCGAACTTCCACGGGTTGCCCCGCTAGCACCTCAAGCTAGTGCGTCTACCGTTCCGCCACGACCGCATCCTGAGGGAGGCCGGATTTAGCAAAGGGTCGGCAGGATTGGAAGGCCCTTCGCCAGCCTAGATGCCCTCACCGTCGACACCGGTGTGGATACCGCATTCGTCCTTGGCCAGGCCCGACCAGCGGCCCTCGCGATACGCTTCGCCCGCCTCCAGCCGCCGTGTGCAGGGAATGCAGCCGATGGAGGCATAGCCGTCCTCCACCAGCGGATGTTTCGGCAGGCGATGCTGTTCGGAGTAGCCATCGAGATCGGCGCGCGACCAGTTCCACAGCGGGTTAAAACGATATCGTCCTGCGAAAAATTCCACCGGCTGCATGAGGTTTCGCGCAGCGGTCTGGAACTGCTTACGGCCGGTGATCACCGCATCGAAGCCGGCAAGCGCACGGTTCAGCGGCTCGACCTTGCGGAAGCCGCAGCAGGCGTCGGTATCCCGCGACCACAGGATGCCGTCGGGGTCCTGTTGCGCGCGCGCGAGCGGGTGCGGGGCGATGGCGCGGATGTCGGTGAGCCCGAGCTCGTCCTGGAGCCTGTCGCGATAGCGCAGAGTCTCGCCGAAAAGCTTGCCGGTGTTGAGGAAGAGGATCGGTGTGGCGGGCTCGACTTGCGCAACCAGATGCAACAGCACCGCCGATTCCGAACCGAACGACGATACCACAGCCGTTCGTTGGGCGAATTCCTCCTTCAGGGCGAGTTCGAGGAGGCCCGTCGCGTCCCGGCCGGCTGCTCGCTCAAGCGGCAAGGACTGATCAGGCCGCAGGTCCGGCGGCGAAACTCTGCGCAGCGGCCGGTGGGCGTCGATAACGGTGACGATGCTCATGGCAGCCATCCGCGTTCGGCAATGAAGGAAGTGGTACGCGCCGCGACCTCGGGCATAGTATGGCCCGAGCGGCGCCAGGCGAGACGCTTTGCACCCAGTTCGGACAGGCGACCGCCCCATTCGGAGCCAAGGCGCTGCTCGATCCATTGCCGAACGAGCTTCGCCAGTCCCGGCGCGCGACCCGATGTCGAAATGGAGATCAGCAAATCACCACGCCGCACGATGGCCGGCATGAAGAAATCGCATAGTCCCGGCTCATCCTCGACATTGACCAGAACGCCCGCCGCCCGCGCGGAACGTGCCAGATCCGCCGCCTCGCGGCGCGGCAGCCCGACGACGAACAAGGCGGAAACCGCCTGCAGCTCTTCGCGAGAGCCCTCCGGGGACAGCGGCAGCCATTCGACACCCGAAAGTTCGATGGTGTGTCTTCTGCGCTCCAGGGCAGCGCCCCGTCCGGCTAAACCAACTGGCTTTCCCGTTCCAGTCAGGACGATCGGCAGCACCAATTTCTCCGGCGGCTCTGTTCCACAGCAGAGATATGCGGCCCTCGGAGATTATGCAATTGGAAGATGGTGAATTTCGGAAATACCAGCTATTCGAGTGTGCTTTACCGGACACCCTTCAGAATATCGGTGACGGAGACGGCAATCTTCTCGCCCTGGATCACAATATCCCCCAGGGCGACAGCCTTGTCGTTGGCGAGGATGGTGACGGGGCTGTCCTGCCGCGTGTCGAGTTCGATCACCGCGCCGCGGCCCATGCGCAGGAGCTGGTGCATGGGAATGACGGAGCGGCCCAGCACCACAGAGATTTCGACCTTGACGCTTTCGATGTTGGGGGACATGTGCGGTTCCTGAGATGACGGCCCATGCTGGACTGAACATGGTTTCTCTGGCGTTAACCGCTGAAGTGCCCGCACCGGTGCCTCCCGAATGGGTGGTGCGGCCGGGCCTGCTGCCCTATCCGGAAGCCGTGGCAGCGATGGAGGAGCACGTCGCTGCGATGGCCGCGGGTGAGGCGCGTGAGCGCGTGTGGCTGGTCGAACATCCTCCCATCTACACCGCTGGCACCAGCGCGAAGGGCTCTGACCTGATCGACGCCCGCTTTCCGGTGTTCAGGACAGGCCGCGGCGGACAGTTCACCTATCACGGACCGGGACAGCGGGTGGTCTATCCCATGCTGAACTTGAAGGAACGCGGACCGGATGTGCGCCGCTATGTGCGCGACCTGGAGGAGTGGCTGATCCGGGCGCTCGCAGAATTCGGCGTGCATGGCGAGCGGCGAGCCGATCGCGTCGGCATCTGGGTCGTGCGCGACGGCGGCCGGGAAGACAAGATCGCCGCCATCGGCGTGCGCGTGCGCCGCTGGATCACCTACCACGGTGTGGCGCTGAACGTCGCACCGGACCTCTCACACTTCGATGGAATCGTGCCGTGCGGCATCCGCGGCCACGGCGTCATCAGCCTTGTAGACCTCGGCATCCCTGCGACGATGGGTGATTTGGACACGGCGCTCAAGCAGGCCTTTCAAACGGTCTTCGGGCCCGTACCATAAGCAATCATCCATCCTCGCCGCCGGACCATCATGATGGGACGAGGGTTTCGCAATCCGGCAACTCTGATAACATATGCTCTTATGAGGAGCATGACATGAACGTCCGACCCGCGAACCTTGATCACATTGCCCCCTCCGAACCTCTGCCGGACGAAGGCGATATCCTGCAGGACGCCGCGCAGATTTTTTCCAATCCGCAAGAATGGTTGAAGCAAGCGCATCCGATGCTCGGTGGACGCTCGCCGCAACAGTGTCTGGACGCACAGGACGAACAACCCGTGCGCGATCTGTTGCGGCGCATCCGCTATATCGGCCAGACCTGAGCTTAGCGTGAAGCTGGCCGCCGTTTCCCTGCTTCCTCTGCTGGCCGAGACGCGCACGTGGTATCGGGCGGTCGATGTCCGGTTTCTCCCCTCCGCAATCGCGACCGGGCATACACGTGTTATTCCTTCTCGCTTCTACGATCCGCACAGCGCGAGCCCGCAATTCCCGACCCTTTACCTCTCCGACAGCCAAGTGGTCGCAATGTTTGAGGCACAGGCTTTGTTCGGTTCGCCCACAACACCCGGAGGCTCGGTGCCGGCGCCGCGAGGCGCATGGGCCATACTGTCCGTTTCCGTGCGGCTTCAGCGCATCGCGGATCTATCCGTCGTCGCGTCCCAAGCGCTACTCGACACCAGCGTCCAAGAACTCACCGGCGACTGGGTGGGCTATCGACAGCGTTCGTCTCTAACGAATGTGGCAGCGCCGACGGGAACCGCGCCGACGCAAGCGCTGGGCGAAGCTCTTCACCGCGATCCGCGTCTCATCGAAGGATTTATCGCCGTGTCCGCGAAGGTTCCGTACAACCAAAATCTTATTGTATTTCCGGCGCATTTGGGTGCCGGCAGTTCTGTCGACTACGCTTGGCAAGACGCTTCAGGCTCTCACACGTATCGAGTCGATCAGAACAACCCCGGCGGATACTATCCCTAACGGTCTATAACGATGGGCGGCGGTGGAAGCCTTTTTCCTCCGGCGGCTCCGAGTTGAAGAGATCGACGTGCTTCACCAGCGATCCTTCAGGTCCTTTCATGCAGGAAGCGACGAACGACTCGACGAGCTTGGTGTCACCTGAGACCAGCGCCTCGACGGCTCCATCGGAACGGTTGCGCACCCAGCCGTCCAGCCCCAGCCGGTTCGCCTGCTGGATGACGTAGTTCCGAAATCCGACCGCCTGGACGAACCCCTCGACTCGGACCCTCAGGCTGGTCAGGTCTTGATCGTCGCTCATCTGCACACTCCTGCATGAGATATCGACGGTTGCGCGAAGCGGCGCAAGCCGATGTTGCGCCTCAGATGTTTGGAGACAAGTGCTCCGTGCAACTCAGCCATGCGCTGATTTCCACTTTTGCCCCTAGAAAACCGTGCTCCATGTTCAAGATGGTGAGCGCATTGGGGATTTCATCGTGCAATTGTATTGGCGGGCAGGCGTAGCGGCCGCGGCTCTGGCATGGGCGAGCATGGCCGCGCAGGCACAGCCGGCGCCAGACGCCGCGTCCCAGAGCAGCGTACTGGTCTACCCGGCGAGCTTTTTCGCCGAACAGCGGCCGAATACCGCCTCCGATATGATCAGCCGGCTGCCCGGCTTCACCTTCGACGACGGCAACACGGCGCGGGGTTTCGCCGGGACCGCGGGAAATGTGCTGATCGACGGCCAGCGGCCGACGTCGAAGACCGACGATCTCCAGTCCATCCTGCAGCGGATTCCCGCATCGGACGTCGATCGCATCGAGCTGATCCGCGGTGGCGCGCCGGGCATCGATATGCACGGCCAGACGGTGATGGCGAACGTCATCCGCAAGAAAGGGGACTCCACGCAAATCGTCGCCGACGTAACCGACAATTTCTGGCTCGGCGATCATCACAACGTGCCGACCGCGACGCTTCAGTTCACCCAGCACTCCGGCGACAGCACCTACGAAGGCTCGATCTCGCGCACGGGAAATTACGATGATTCCGTCGGCAAAGGCTTTCACAAGTTGACGGATGTCGAAACCGGACAAACGTTCGACCAGAGCGCACGGTCCACCGGCCGCGGCGCCGGTGGTTCGCTGACCGGAGCGGCCACCGTCCCGCTGTTCGGCGGTCAGTTCAAGGCGAATCTCGCCCTGCAGGCCTCGCCTTTCAACGACGATCTCTTCTATCACGGCGCGCCGCAAGACCAGGGCATCACCGACAAGAACAACAACAACAACGGCGAGCTGGGACTGCATTGGGAGGGCCCGCTCGGCGGTGTTCACCTCGAGACATTGTTTCTCCAGCGGCTCGGTCATTCGACCGATCTGAATGAATCGCGCGAGCTGGGCGATCTCGAGGTGTTTCATTCTCTCGCCGATACCGGCGAGTCCATCGCACGCGCCACGGCGCGCTACGAAGCGACTCCGTCATTGAGCTTCGAGGGTGGCGGCGAAGGCGCTTTCAACTTCCTCGACGGCAAAAGCTCGTTCGTCGACAACGGTGTGAACATCCCGATCCCGTCGGCCAATGCCTATGTCGACGAAAAGCGCGCGGAGATATTCGCCCAAGGGACCTGGAAGATGTCCGACCAATGGATGCTGGAGGCAGGCGCGCGCGCCGAATATTCGATCATCGCAGAAACGGGCGATATCTCGCAGACCCGCCACTTCTTCTACCCAAAGCCGCGCGCCGTGTTGACATGGTCGCCGGACGCGGACACGCAAATCAGAGCGCGCTATGAGCTTGTGCTGGGCCAGCTCGATTTCAACAACTTCATCGCCTCAAGCAATCTGGCCGGGACCGGTGTCAGCGGCGGCAATGCCAACCTGCGGCCGGACCAGCACACACAATACGAAATTTCCGCCGAACAGCACTTCTGGGACAAAGGCGCGTTCGTGCTCACCTATATGCATGAGGACATCAAGGACGTGGTCGATCTGATTCCCGTTGCGGGACCGAACGGCGTGCTGTTCGATGCTCCCGGCAATATCGGCAACGGCACCAACGATCAGATCACGGCCCATCTCACCCTGCCGCTCGACAAGATCGGTCTCGAAAACGGCCTGCTCCGCGTAACGAACATCTTCAAGATTACCAATGTGAAGGACCCCGTCACCGGCCAGGACCGCGTGATCTCAGGCAACCGGCCGCAGGACATCGAACTCACGCTCACGCAGGATATCGGCAGCCTGAAATCCACCTGGGG
>DASYBT010000083.1:0-13741 GCA_036500585.1 Rhizomicrobium sp. | reverse complement strand
CCCGGCCCAAGCGAACTGTTTCTGCGCATCGGCGAGGAACGAGATTTGCCCATGCGGCACCAGCGGGAAGGTCGAAAAGCAGTAAGGCGTCGTGCTGTGGTATTCGGGCGTGACGCCGCTGTCATCCGTGTCGCACATATTGCCGGTGGAGATGAACCGGTCGGTCGAAAAGATCTCACCGCCGATGATGTAGCGGAAGTGACTGTCGGACGGCGACGTGAACCGCACCTCCTGGCTGAATGTCTTCGCCGTCAGGAACTGGCTCTGGTTGAAGTCCAGGCCGACGCGGGCATGGCCGAACGGATCGAAGGCGTACCCGTCGCCCGTGAGAATCTCCCACACCGTGCTGTAGCCGCTGATCGAAGTGATGACGCCCGCGCCGGTGTCGTAGTTCAGCTTCAACGCGGCGTCGTAGATCTTGCGGTCGTCCCGGCCGGAATTGTTCAAATCGATCGGCTGCTTCGTGTAGTCGGGATCGTTGAATTCGCGCGAGCCGAACGGCGGAATGATGTAGTAGAGGCCGCGCGTGTTGAGCAGGTCGGTCGATAGCCGCAGGTCGGCCGTGAAGTTGGCGGTCGGGGTCCACAGCAACGAGACGCGGCCGTTGAAGTCGCGAAACGGATCGGCATTGTGCCGCGCGGAAAAGTCCACCGTATCTTCGTTGGTAAGCCAACCTTGCGTGTTCCAATACGATCCCGCGGCGCGTACCTTCAGGGTATCGGTGATCGGTCCGCTAACGACGCCCTGGAACTTGTATCCGGGACCATCATCATAGCCGGCGGTGAAGCGGCCTTCCCAATCGTCGCTCGGCTGTTTCGTCGTGATAAGGATCGCGCCGCCGATGGCGTTGCGGCCATAGAGTCCGCCCTGCGGACCTTTCAGAACTTCGATCTGCTGGATGTCGAACAGTTCCTGGTTGAATTCGGCCGGCTGAGTCATCGGCACGCCATCGACCACGATTGCGGCGGACGGCTCGCTGTTGCGGGCCTGCGAGATGCCACGCATCACGATGAAGCTCGTGCCGGCGTTCTGCGTTGACACGAAGGTCACATTTGGCACCGCGTCGAGGAAATCTGCCGGCGTGTTGATGCCTTTGGCCTCAATCGTTTCGGCGGTGAACGCCGTGACCTGCGCCGGGACCTTTTCGATGTCTTCCGAGCGGGCACGCGCGGTCACGACGACGGTTTCCACCCCACCTTCCGGTGCTGCCGCAGGCGCCTGTTGTGCGACGGCTTGCGGTCCGGTCAGTGCAAGCGTACCGAGTGCGGTGGCGCCCATCAACAGCGCCGTCAAATGCTTCGCAGAAACGAACCTCTTCATCGTTGCGCCCCTCCTCGCCTGTGACCGACGCTGCCCGGCGCCCGCCACGCCACCCGCGTCGAAACCGCGGATGTCCCTTTGATTCAAAAAAGCTAAGTGATTTCGAAAACCGAAGTCAATTTCGCTATGCGGAAGAAGGGGCGGATTGTGCCCCAAGTGGGACTATTCCGCCGCATCGGCCGGCGGGCGCGCTGGCCAGGCGGAAGCTTCGCGCGCCTCCGCATCGTGCTCGCCCGGCGTGGGCGGTGGGACCACGGCCGTTTCATGCTGGCCGTCGAAATTCGCGGGAAAACGGACCGTGCGGAATCGGCCCATGGTGGGATGCTGTCCTTCGACCTCAATGCCGAGATGCTTGGCCTGCCGGTCCTCCAGCGCTTCGCTGGAATCATAGACCGGCGAATACGGCACCCCTTCCGTTTCCAGCACGCCACACCATTCGCCACGCGGCCTGGTCTTGAAGATGGGCCTCATCAGCACGATCAGATCGTCGTGATGCGCGATACGCGCCGGCCGGTCGGCAAAGCGCGAATCTTCGAATAGGTCAGGCCGGCTGATCGCACTGGCGAGGCCCTCCCAGAATTTCTGCGGCGAGGACATGTGCAATGCAATCCACTTCCCATCCGCACATTCAAAGACATAGGACTGCGACACGCTTGGGCGGCTGTACGGCCCCATGATCTCGTGCGCCGAAAAATAGTGGGTGAAATCGTCGAGATTGAAATGGCACATGGCTTCCAGCATGGAGATGTCGATGCGTCGCCCACGCCCGGTTTTCTCACGCTCGTGCAAGGCGCCGAGAATGCCGAATGCGGCATAGAAGCCGGTGACGGAGTCGGCGATGGCGGGCCCGACCACGCGCGGATTGGCGGGATTGATCAAGAGCCGCAGCCAGCCGCTCGCGGCTTGCGCGACCGTATCGTAGGCGGGACGGCCGGCATCCGGCCCGTCCTTGCCGAAGCCGGAAATCGCGCAGTAGACAAGGCGCGGATTGATCTTCTGGAGACGATCACAGCCGACGTTCAGCTCTTCGGCGACGCCAGGACGAAAATTCTGGATGAAGACATCCGCTTCAGCCACCAGTTTGTCGAGCAGCGCGATGTCGGAAGTCTTCTTGGTATCCAAGGTGATGCTGCGCTTGTTGCGGTTGTAAGTCTGAAAGTGCGGGCTGTAGAGCCCGCCCTTGAAGGCACGGAACGGATCGCCGGTTTCGGGACGCTCGAGCTTGATGACATCGGCGCCCATGTCCGCGAGATACATCGCGGCGGCCGGTCCGGTGATGAAAGTGCCCATCTCCAGGACGCGAACATCGTTCAGAACCTGCACCATTCGTGCTCGCCGCGGCTTCGTGTTACGAACGCGGCGAACTAGACATTCTCCGCATTTCGAAGTCAATTTCGCTATGCGGAAAGCACTTTCCGCGCCACGGAGAACACCATGCGCATCGGCAAGCAGGACACACCTTATACGGCCATCTGCGCGGCCGACGCCTCGTCGATCACCGTGCGCGGATACGATCTGTGCCGCGATCTCATCGGCAAGATCGACTTCGTGGATTACTTCTTCCTGCTGCTGATGGGCAAGAAGCCCGACGAGAAGCAGCGGTTCTTCATCAATGCGCTGCTGGTCGCCATCGCCGAACATGGGCTTGTGCCGAGCGTGCAGGCGGCGCGCATGACGTTGGCAGCAGCACCCGAGGCCGTGCAGGGCGCGGTCGCCGCGGGCCTGCTTGGTTCGGGCTCGGTCGTGTTCGGCAGCGCCGAAGTGGTCGGGCGTCTGCTGCACGATGTGGTCGTCGCATCGGAGGGTACCGATCCGCGCACCGTCGCTCTCGAACGCATTCGCGATATGCGCAAGACCAAGTCGCCAATCCCGGGATTCGGCCACCCGCAGCATTCCGGCGGTGATCCGCGTGCCAACGTGCTGCTCAACCTGGCCGGCGAGCACGGCCTGAACGGGCCCTATATCGGGATGCTGCGCGTCATCGAAAGCGTGCTGCCGGAGGCGCTGGGGCGGCCCCTGCCGATCAACATTAACGGCGCCATTCCGGCCATTCTGCTGGAAATCGGATTCCCGGTGACCGCGATGAAAAGCATCTCCATCCTGGCGCGCACGGCCGGATTGCTCGCGCACCTGCAGGAGGAAATGGAGCGGGCTATCGGCTTCATCATGTCCAACGCCGCCGCCGAAGCGATCACCTACGACGGCCCTTTGTCCACTCAACTAGGCAAGGGTGAAGGAGCAGGATAGAGTCCCGAAATAATTTTCGGCAACCGAAATATGCTCCGAAGCACCGATCGCTTTCTGACGACCCATACGGGCAGCCTGCCGCGGCCCGACGATCTCATCCGCATGATGGTGGCGAAGGAAGAAGGCGTGCCGGTCGATCGTGCGGCGCTCGATGCCCGCGTTCGCGAGACCATTGCCGAGATGGTGGGCCGGCAAATCGGCGCCGGCATCGACATCATCAATGATGGCGAGATGTCGAAGCCGAGCTACGCGACCTACGTGAAGGACCGGCTGAGCGGGTTCGGCGGCAGCGGCAACACCTATGTGTTCCATGACCTGGTGGAGTTTCCCCGAAGTGCTGCACGGGTGTTCGGCGATCCGGGCCGCAAGACCCGTAAGGCACCGGCGTGCACAGGACCCATCGAGGTGAGCGATCGCGGCTCGCCGAAAACCGATGTCGAAAACATGAACGCGGCCGTCGCGGGAAGGCCGGTTGCGGCGACCTTCTCCGGCGCGGCGTCGCCGGGCGTGATCTCGCTGTTCTTCCGCAATGACTATTACAAGACGCACGAGGAGTATCTCTTCGCCACCGCCGAAGCGATGCGCTACGAGTACGAGACGATCGCGGAAGCCGGCATGATCCTGCAGCTCGACTGCCCGGATCTCGCGATGGGGCGGCACGTGCAGTATGCGGACCTCAGCCTCGACGAATTCCGCAAGCGCATGCGCCTGCACATCGAGGCTCTCAACCATGCGGTTCGTAACATCCCCGCCGACCGGCTGCGCATGCACATGTGCTGGGGGAACTATCCCGGACCGCACCATTGCGACGTGCCGTTCGCCGAGATTGTCGATGTGCTGGCGTTCGCCAAGCCAGGCGCGATCCTGTTCGAGGCGGCCAATCCGCGTCATGCGCACGAGTGGAAGATTTTCGAGGACATCAAGCCGCCCGAAGGCAAGGTGCTAGTGCCCGGCGTCATCGAATGCCAGTCGAACTATATCGAACATCCCGAACTTGTGGCGCAGCGGATCGAGCGCTATGCCAATCTCGCGGGCAGGGAGAGTGTGATGGCGGGCGTCGATTGCGGATTCAGCGTGCATGTGGGCACCGGCGGCGTCGATCCCGACGTGGTGTGGGCGAAGCTGGCGGCGCTTGCGGAAGGCGCCCGCATCGCATCGAGAAAATTCTGGTGAGCAGAGGCAAGGAGACGAACATGAACGCGGGAACGAAACTGCCGAGCCGATTGCATCACACGGCTTACGTGACGCTAGACATGGAAGCCACGCGGCACTTTTATGAGGACATTATTGGGTTGCCGTTGGTGGCGACGTGGAGCGAATCCGACGAGCTGTTTGGCGCAGTCCGTACCTATTGCCACTGCTTCTTCGGTTTGGGCGACGGCGGCGCACTCGCCTTTTTCCAGTTCGTGAAGCCGGAGGATCAGGAGCAGTTCGGCCCGCAGATGCCGTTCTCGCCCTTCCATCACATCGCCCTGAATGTGGATGGGGAAACACAGAACGGAATCGAGGAGCGGCTGAAGGCGGCGGGATTCAAGGAGCCGCAGAGTTTTGTTCTGGAGCACGGCTATTGCCGCTCTGTCTATGCCACCGATCCGAACGGCATGATCGTGGAATTTACCCTGGACGCGCCGAACGCGGGCGAAATCAACGAAACGCGCCGCCGCAAGGCCCATGACGAGCTGAAGACGTGGCTCGGCGGCGATCACACATCCAACAACACGTATCGATAGGCGGCGACGATGGCGACGATCCCAAAGAAAGTTCGGCCCTTGATCGACGGCGCGTTTCCCGAGCATGTGTGCCTGCTCGGCACCGTGCAGCCGAACGGTTTCGCGCAAATCACGCCGCGCGGCAGCACGCAGGTCTACGACGATGAGCACATCTCCGTGTGGGAGCGCGGCCGCGGGTCGACAAATGCCCTGCTCGCCGACGGGACCAAGGTGACGGTGTTCTACTTCAATCTCGGCGCCCGCGACGTTCTGCCGATGGGCGGCATCGTGCGGCTCTATGGAACGGCGTCCGTGCACAAATCTGGCGCCGTGTACGACAGGGTCTGGGAGCGGCTGATCGAGCCGGAAAAGAAATGGGACCCGGAGAAGAAGGGCTGGGCCGTGCTGATCAAGATCGAGCGCGCCGAAGACTTGCTTGGACAGCCGCTCACGCTCGATTGAGCGTTCGCATCTGAACCACAGGTACTTCGAAACGGCAGCCAACGGCGCTCGTCGCGCCGTTGGCTTATCCATCACCGCTATCTACTTCACGATTGCGAGCACGGGGTCCGTATGGATTTTGCCGCTGACCATGCAACCGCCAGCGAGCGGTGCGGCATTGAACTTGATCACGCCGTCGACCAGTTTGGTCGTGATTGAGCCGGGGCCACAGTCGCCGATCGGAGTCGAAAACGTGACGTTGTCCAGTTCCACGGTTTTTTTGCCGGTTGCCGTTCCTGGCCACGGCAGGTTGCTGAGGGTCACGCTGCTGCATCCGACCTGACCGGTGAACGTGCCGCCCGTGACATAGCCGACGCCGTTCTTGTCGACGGTGCCCGTAAATTTCGCTCTGCATGCCAGACTGATGCCGTTCTTGACGGCCGAGGTGTGACCTTTGCCTTTGAACTTGGAGTTCTCCGGCGTGAGATGGTAGGCGGCTGCGGGGGTGGTTCCAAGAACGCCGAGCGAGAAGAGACTGGCGGCGGCAATGGAGGCGATCGCTGTTTTCATGGCGTGTCATCCTTGTTGTGGTGGGCGACCGGTGCGCCTCGTGACGAAGCGACAAAAGCCCCCGATCTCGGAGTCGCTCCGGACCGGCGATCGGGGAAGATTGCATCGCGACAGCGTCGCGAGATCACTGGTTGAATAGCCTGCGGAAGCACGGCGTTTCTCCCTTAGAAGGACTTTGTGAGCCGCACCCCGAACAGCCGCGGATCGGTCAGGAACACATTTGTAGTCAGACCCGTGTCGTCGCTGTTCAGGAAGGCACCCGTAACCGCGGTCGTGTTCATCAGGTTCTTCACATAGAACATGACGTCGAGCCCGCTGGCCTGCGTAAACGTCAGCGAAAGATTGAGGTTGGTGTAGCCGTGCAGTTCATCGTATGGCCTGTCGTTAAATACGCGCGCGAATGAGCCGGACTGGTAATACAGGTCACCTCTCAGAGCGGCTGCCCAGTCCTTGCCAATCGGCAGCGAATACTGCCCGCCGACGGAAAGAGTTACGTGCGGCGTGTTCGGTAGCTGATTGCCGCCAAGGTCCTTGGCAAATCCTTCGCCGCCGTTCGGAGCGGTCTTTGGATCGAAGCCGACATAACCGGGCAGGTTCACGGGATCCGGATTGGGCACGTACGGTTTGCCGGTGACCGGATCGAGACCCTCGCTGTAGGCTTGTGTGCATCCCAGAGTGATTTCGTCATGTGCGAGCAACTCGTTGACCACGTAGGCAGGCAGGACGCAGTTCGATGTGGCAGTGACGAAGGGACGGACGATCATCCAGTCCGAATTGCCGGCGGTGCGATCCATCAGGTCGATCGCGCGCGATCCATTTGCCAATGTGCCGTCCTGGTATCCGGCCGACAGGTTGAAGACCAAACCATCGGCTGCTTGCCACGTCGACTCGACTTCCGCCCCCTTCACGGTCGCGTCGAAGTTGAGGTTGACAGAGGTGCGGTCGATGATTTGCGAGATCTGGTAGTTCTTGTAATCGTAATAGAATACAGCGCCGTTTAGCGTCATGGTGTCGTTCAAAAGCGTGTTCTTCGTTCCGAGTTCGTAGGAATTGACGAATTCCGGCTTGAACGTGAGCGGATGCGTCAGGTCGCTGGGCGAGCTGAAGTCGATGCCGCCGCTGAACACAGGAACGACGCCGGGAGGATTGGCGCCGCCTGCCTTATAGCCGCGCGAATAAGACGCGTAGAACATCGATTCGTCGGTGAAATCGAGCTTGGGCGTCCAGTTTATGACCGCCCGGCCGGACAACGTCTTCCAGCTCTGTTTCAAGACACCGGCCGATGGAATGCCTTCGAAGGCAAGTCCGGCCCAACTGGGATATTCGGTGAAGATTTTTTCGTCGTCGGTGAAGCGCAGTCCGCCCGTCAGCTTCACGTCGGGCGCAATCTGGTAATAGGCCTCGCCGAAGAATGCCCAGGAATTCAGCCGGTATGGATTCTTGCTGAGGAAATAGTTGTGGCCTTTGCCATCGACGTTGGCGAGCGAATTGGGATCGACATAGGCGCACCCCAACCCCAACAATGTATTCTTGAGATTGGCCGGATTGGCAGCGATGGGACCGCAGCTGTTCGCCAACGCAGGATCGAATGCGATGTGATTAGCATCCGGCGGCAGCTTGCTGCCGCCGTTCAAGGAATTGACGTATTCGGTGAACAGGCTGAGTGCGTTGAAGAAGACGTAGTAGTCCGCTTCCGTGTGGTAGTGCAGGTAGTTGCCGCCCACCACGAAGTTTAGCGGCCCCTTGTAATTCGAGAGCAGCCGGAACTCCTGATAAAACTCCTCTGACCGCTCCTCTGAGATGTCCTGGCCGACCATCGTGTCGGAACAGCCGAGCTGCGGATCGCAATACTGGTTGTCCTGCCCGACAAGCGTTTTTCCGCCGGGGTCCAGGAAAATGGGCTGGGTGTTGAACCGGTTGTAGTCTTCGGTCGAATACAGGAAGTCGTAATTGTAACCGGTCTGTGAGCTCAAGGTCAGCTCAGGGCTTAAGGCGTAGTCGAC
The DNA here is from genome assembly GCA_036500585.1 of Rhizomicrobium sp. Classification (GTDB taxonomy): domain Bacteria; phylum Pseudomonadota; class Alphaproteobacteria; order Micropepsales; family Micropepsaceae; genus Rhizomicrobium. The sequence goes on along the minus strand of DASYBT010000083.1, from coordinate 5,451 downwards.
GTTGAATTCCAGTGTGTTGTTCTTCGCCCGGTATTTGGGATCGAGAAGGGAATCGATCGTCCGCAGATCGTGCGACTGCGTGATCCCGGCGTAGGGATCGGTGCCGGCCGCCACATAAGGCGTGAACAATTCCAGCGCCGTGACGAAAGGGATTCCTGCGCCATTGGGCGTTTCGAATGCTTTCGGCCCGTAGAGCGGGCCTGGCAGACAGCCCTGCGTGAGCCAAGCCGAACCGAAGTTTGCAGCATCCGGCGTCTGCGGACCGGCGGGACCATCCACAACCGACGGCCCGGGATCTTTTTCGCACAGCTGCTTGCCGGATCGCGCGCGGTCGTCCTTTTCCTCGAAGTGTTCCCAGATGAAATCGGCCTTGAGCTGCTCGATCGGCTGGAAGTGCAACGTCATTCGGCCCGACCACAAGTCGCGCCCGTCGATCTTGTCGCCCGTCTCGGCGTTGAAGGCATAACCGTCGTGTTTGGTCCATTCGCCGGCAAGCCTGAGGTCCAGCTTGTCGTCGACGATGGGAACGTTGACCATGCCCTCGAGCCGGCGCTCGTTGTAATTTCCGAGATCTGCGGAGGCATTTCCCTCGTATTGGTCCGTCGGGGTCGCCGACACGACATTGACCACGCCGGCCGGCGCGTTGCGGCCATAAAGGGTGCCTTGCGGCCCGCGCAGCACCTCGACGTCCTGGACGTCGAAGAACTCCTGCTCGAAGAAGTGATTGCGGATAAACGGAATGTTGTTGAAGGCGACGGCGACCGCCGGATCGGTTGTCGCTGACACGGCCTGGGTGCCGATGCCGCGGATCTGGATGTTGTAGCCGGTGAAGTTCGTCTTCGAGAAGGTGAGATTGGGAACTTCCTTCACCAGGTCCGGACCGGCGGCGACTTGTTCGCTCGTGAGTTCCTTTTGACTGAAGGCCGAGATTGCGATCGGCACATTCTGGATATTCTCGGAGCGCTTCTGGGCGGTGACCACAACGGTTTCCACGCCGGCCGCGCGCTCCGTGGCGGCAGGCGGCGCGGCGGCCGCGGGTGCAGGCGCAGCGGCGGCGGCCTGCCCCGGCGGTCCTTCGGTCGTTTGCGCAAGCGCGGCGGTTGCGCCGCCGAGCACAGTCGCCGCAGCGGCGCTGCCGGCAAGAACCCGGCGCAAGCGCGAACTATTCCGCATAGAAATCCCCTCTTCTGCGGCCTGAGGCGCATCAGCGCGCGCCTTCGGTCGTTCAACGCACACCGATGTCAATTGTTTTCAGAAATGATGGCTGTGGTGCGGCGCAGTAAAACTAGAAGAAGAACTTCGGCAGGAGGTAAGCTGCAACCTTGCGCGTCGCACTGGGCTCCCGGTCGAGCATCTCCTTCAGCGGCTCGCCAATGACGGAGTCGCCGAAGGCCATGATGGCGATGAAAAGCACCGCCGATGTCACCCCGCGATGGGGGTCGCCCTGCTCCTGCGCGAACCGCTCCTCCAGCGCGCGCACCAGCTCGTTCAGCGCCTCATGGACCGGTTCCAGGTAATCGAAATTCCCGGACATCGCGATCCAGGCGGCGAGCTTTCCGGCGCCGCCTCTGTCAAAGGCATCGAACACCATGTCGACCAGAGCGCGCGGCGCCGCCTGGTCGGAGCGAAGATGCGCCACCACGTCCATCAGCGCCGCGGCCAGATCCCGCACCATCGCACTCATCAATTCCGACTGCAGCTCGCCGGCGGTGCCGAAGTGATGCAGGATGTTGGTGTGCGAAACGCCAAGCTCGTCGGCCACCGCCTTCAGCGTCACGGCGTACGGGCCCTGCGCGATGAGAAGCTTGCGTGCCGAGGCCAACGCCTCGCTGCGAGCCTCCTGACCCGACCGGCGCCGGCGCAACCCCGAAGCCGCTTTGCGCCGAGTTGTTGACATTATTGTCAGTCCGCAAATATGGTCCGCTCGCGAGGCAGAGGATCGTGCTTTGCGGACGGAAACGCAAACGCCGCATGATTTGACAATTCACCCGCGCGATCTCTCCTTTCGGGATTGCTCCGGTGTCCCGCGTCATTGGCTGGGAGGCGATCCAATCGCCACGGCATTCTTCAACACGCTCTCTTCCTCTTTTCCGCAAGGTGAGCGCTTCTTCATGGATGCCGTGCGGCCCTATCGCGACGCGGCCGGCGCCAAATTGCGCCAGCAGATCGTCGCCTTCACCGCGCAGGAGGCGGTGCACAGCCGTGAGCATCTCCTGTTCAACAACAGTGTCGCGCAGCACGGTTTCGCGTTCGCGGCGATCGATGCGTATCTCACCAAGCAATTCGACTTCGGCCGCAAGCTTCCGCGTCTCAATCAGCTCTGCGCCACGATTGCGCTCGAGCACTTCACGGCGATCCTGGCGCACGCGCTCCTTTGCGACGGCGACGATCTGGCCGCCGCTCCGCCCCAGCTGAAGCGCATGTGGCATTGGCACGCCATCGAGGAGATCGAGCACAAGGCCGTGGCCTTCGATACATTCCTGGCGGCGACCCGGCATCTGTCCGGGTTGCGGCGGTGGTGGGCGCGCTGCCTGTCGATGGCGATCACCACGATCCTGTTTCTCAAATTCATCCGGTTCGGCTTGCGCGAATTCTTCCGCCGTGACGGCATCGACAATTCTCGAAGCTGGCGCGCCCTCTTTCGCTATGTCTGGATCGAACCGGGACTCATGCGGCGCGTCCTCCCCGCCTACTTCGCCTACTACAAACCGGGATTTCATCCCTGGCGCGTCGATGACCGCGCTCTCATCGCGCGCGTGGAGACAAGCCTCGCCACTGCGACCGCATAGGCCGCCGGGCCGCGCCCGCCGCGCCGCCGAACCGAGCAAACCCTTGCGCACGATGTCGGCGCACAGAAGCGCGAAGTCGTCTGCCGCGGCGGTCGCGGCCGGATCGCCGGATTTGCGGGCAGAATCCCGCAGGCGGATCACGGCCCAGGCAATCTTGGTCGAGGCGACGGTTTGCGCGAGGACGAGCCGGGTGTGCTGGCGCAGCGCCTGCATCGCCGCGGACTTTCGTCCATGCTTCAGGGCATTGGCGTTGCCTTTGGGTGCGCCGCGCTTCCTTGGACCCTGAGCGGCGCGATCCGAATTGTTTTGTTTGTTCGGCAAAATATGGGGAGGGGGGTCCCCCCCTCCATTTTTCGCATGCCGTTGTGCCTCCACGAAACTGCCGAAGCCCGCTAGCTGGCGCGCCAGGCGGTCGCGCGGCTGTTTCCGCGCCGCCCTGGCTGCGGCGGTATGGCGGCCGTGCTTCACCGCGTTGCGATTGCCCTTCGGCGCACCGCGCCGGCACGGTTCTGCTTCCTGTGGATGACAGACGTCGTTCAAGCTCATAAAGCTGAGCATACTCCAGCCTGGACAAGAACGGAACGTGAAATTTACATCCTAAGCCATTGAAAAGTAATGGTGTGTCCGAGCACTCACGCTCACAAGGGCTCGTACTGACCTTCAAGACCCGCGTGGCAGCTGTCCCTCGCGGCCAAAGAGGGCATCGCTAATCGACGATGTGATAGACCGGCGCCTTCTCCATCGACCAGGCGCCGCTGTCGCGGTCGAAGCGGGAAAGCGTAAAGCAGTGCCAGTTCGCATCGTCCAAGCGTGGATGATCGGCACGATAGTAGTAGCCGGGCCAGCGGGTTTCGGTGCGGTAGAGCGTGTGGCGCGTCACCGCCTCTGACGCCAGAACGCGGTGCTGCAGTTCCCAGGTTCGCTGCAGCTGGTGCAAATCCTCGGCGCCGATATACGCCATGTCTTCCTTCAGCATCTGCAGCAGTTCGAGACCGCGCATGAGCAGCGGCTCGTTGGTGGTGTAGTTGGCGCCGATGCCGCCGACATATTCGTCCATCAGTTTTTCGAGCCGCTGCAGCCCATGGATCGGCAGCAGGTAGCTGGGCGAGACGCTGCCGGCGACGATCTCGTTGCGATACACCGCGAAGTGTTCCATCGGCTGGAACACGGTTTTCTTCAGCGCGTCGCATTCCGCTTCGCTCACCTGCGGTTGATCGCACAGATCGAGGATGTAGTTCACGGCGGCTTTCGCGGCGATGCGGCCTTCGGTGAAGGAGCCGGAAGAAAACTTGTGCGCCGTGCCGCCGATGGTGTCGCCGGCGCCGAACAGGCCGTCCACCGTCATCATGCGGTTGTAGCCCCACTGGTATTCGGCCGGCGCGTAGTCCGACGGGCCGCTCGCCCAGGCGCCGGAGCAGGTGGCGTGCGAGCCCATCACGTAAGGCTCCGACGTCGTGAGTTCCGGATTGGTGTGCTTCGGATCGATGTTCTGCGATGCCCACACCACCGCCTGGCCGATCGTCATGCCGAGGAAGTTCTCCCAGCCGACGGTTTCCTTGTGCGGGTCCTGGAAGGCCTCCGTCGTGACCATGCGGATAGGCCCGCGGCCGGCCTTCACTTCTTCCAGGAACGCGTGATTGCGCAGGCAGGTCGGCACCGGATGGTGGTCCACATAATCGCCGATGGTTTCGCGCAGTTTGTCGAACCAGCGGGATTCGTATTCCTCACCATAGGCATTCTGCGTGTAGGTCTTGAGATGCAGGAAGTACGCGCCGACAGGGCCGTAGCCGTCCTTGAAGCGCGTCAGCACGATGCGGTTTTCCATCTGCATCATCTTGGCGCCGGCGAGAATCGGCAGCGCGTACGCCGAGGCGCTGCTCCACGGCGCATACCAGGTGCGGCCCATCCCCTCACCCACCGCGCGCGGCTTGAAGATGTGCGAGGCACCGCCGGCGCACACGATCACCGCCTTGCCGCGGAACACATAGAAATCGCCGGTGCGCACATTGAAACCCACCGCACCGGCGACCCGGTTGGCATTCTTTGCATCCATCAGCAGATGGGTGACCATGATGCGGTTGTATATTTCGGTGGCGCTCTTGCGCGCGGCTTCCGCGACGATGGGCTTGTAGCTCTCGCCGTGGATCATGATCTGCCACTTGCCCTCGCGCTGATACCGCCCGGTGGCGGGATCGCGCATCATGGGCAGACCCCATTCCTCGAATTTGTGCACGGTGGAATCGACATGGCGGGCGATGTCGTAACCAAGGTCCTCGCGCACCAGACCCATGAGATCGTTGCGCGCGTAACGCACGTGATCTTCCGGCTGGTTCTCGCTCCACTGCATGCCCATGTAACAGTTGATGGCGTAGAGGCCTTGCGCCACCGCGCCGCTGCGCTCGATGTTGGCTTTCTCCACGCAGACGATCTTCAGGTCGCGACCCCAGTAGCGCGCTTCATAGGTGGCGCCGCAGCCGGCCATTCCGCCGCCGATGACGAGAATATCGGAATCAACGTGGATGGTTTTGCGGCGGGAGAACAGCGCCATCAGGATGTGCCTTCTTTAGACGGAATCAACCCTCCCCTTGAGGGAGGGTCGAAATTTGCGAAGCCCCTGCTGAGCAAATTTCGGGGAGGGGTCAATTCTGCATCGCGTGACATG
>DASYBT010000082.1:0-4422 GCA_036500585.1 Rhizomicrobium sp. | reverse complement strand
CGTCGTGATGTTGATCGACCTGAGTTCTCGTCAGGCAGCGTAAGAAGATCCAAGGCACTGTTGCTTTGGTGCCTTGAATCTTCTTACCCTGCCTGACTTGCACCCCAGCCGGTCAAAATCATTGCGCCGGCCTGGACGCCGCGGGAAAATTCCCTGCTTTGCTCACCATGCCAGGCAGCTCGCGCCCCATGTTGCCGGACAGCCAGCCCGCGGCCTCGATCACACGATCAAGATTAAGCCCGGTGCGATATCCCGATCGCTCCAGCATATAAACCACATCCTCGGTGGGCACGTTGCCCGTCGCGCGAGGCGCGAAGGGACAGCCACCGAGGCCGCCCAAGGAAGCATCCACGGTTTTGGCGCCCGCCGTCACAGCGGCCCAGACATTGGCTAAACCGGTGTTTCGCGTGTTATGAAAATGCACGCGGACCGGCAGGGGCGCGATCGCCGCGCGCACGCCGGCAACCAGATTCGCGACATCGCGCGGGCTCGCCACGCCGATCGTATCCGCAATAGCCACTTCGACCGGACCCGACGCTGCAGCCTGCTTGGCCATGTCGATGACGCGCTGGGGATCGACTTCACCGTCGAACGGACAGCCGAAGGCGGTCGAGATGGTGATCTGCGCACGGCGCCCCGCTTCGCGAGCCAAGCGCACGACTTCGCAGCACATGGCCAATGATTCATCGGAAGTTTGACCTTGATTACGCTGCGCAAATCCATCAGACGCCGCGCACACAGCACCCAGTTCATCGAGACCCGCCTCAATCGCACGCAGCGCGCCGCGCTTGTTCAGCACCAGCCCGATATAGATCACGTCGCCCCGGCGGATGAGTCCCGTGGACACGGCTTCGGCATCCGCCATCTGCGGCACCAATTTTGGATTGACGAAACTGGCCGCTTCGATGCGGCGAACGCCGGCGTCGATCGCGAGCCGAATCAGCTCCAGCTTCTGCTGCGTGCTGAACAGCACCGCTTCGTTTTGCAGTCCGTCGCGCGGACCGACTTCAACAATTTCTATCTCGGACATCTTCGGCCTTCGGTCAGATCGATCAATTTCAAGCGCTCAATTGTAGCTAGAAATCACTTTAACTTAGGGGTTATGATGGACGAATTACATAAATTAATATGTAATTTTATCAATAGTTTATAGAATTAATGTAACCTTACTTATTGTTAGCTGCGCCCATAGCCGCCGCCGCCCGGCGTGCACACGACCATCACATCGTCGGTGTCCACCTCCGCCTGACCGCTGTGCGCCAGTTTTTCGCAGCGGCCGTCGGCGCGTTCAATATAGTTCTCGCCCACGGCGCCGGCCTCCCCGCCCGCAGCGCCGAATGCACCCACTTTACGGCCATTGCTCAAGATCGATGCCGTCATCGGTTCGAGGAAGCGAATCCGGCGAACCCCGCCATCGCCGCCGTGCCAGCGTCCTCGGCCGCCGGACTTCCCGCGAATTTCGTACGAATCGAGCCGCACGGGGAACCTGAATTCCAACACCTCAGGATCGGTCAGGCGGGAGTTGGTCATGTGCGTTTGGACCACGCTGGTGCCGTCAAATTCCGGCCCCGCGCCAGAACCGCCGGCAATGGTTTCGTAGTACTGATACTCACCGTTGCCGAAAGTGAAGTTGCTCATCGTGCAACAGCCGGACGCCATGACGCCGAGCGCTCCATACAGTGCGTTGGTCACGCACATGGAAGTCTCGACATTTCCCGCCACTACTGCCGCAGGCGGCTCGGGGTTCAACATGCAGGCGTCCGGCAGAATAATTCGCAAGGGCTTCAGGCAGCCCGCGTTCAGCGGAATGTCGTCATCAATCAGCGTGCGAAATACATACAGCACGGCAGCGGTTGTCACGGCGCGAGGCGCGTTGAAATTGTCGCGCAGTTGCGCGCTCGTGCCGGTGAAGTCGATGCAAGCGCTTCGGTCTGATGGCTGGACGCGCACCGCGACGCGAATATGCGAGCCATTATCGAGCGGCAAGGTGAATTCGCCGTCGTTAAGCGATGTGATGACGCGGCGTACGGACTCCTCAGCGTTATCCTGCACATGCTGCATGTACGCGCGCACCGTGCTCGCGCCATACTGCGCGACCAACGCCTTGAGTTCCGAGCTGCCTTTCGCATTCGCTGCGATCTGCGCGCGCAGGTCGGCGAGATTTTGCGCAGGATTGCGTGAAGGGTGAGCGCCGCTTCTGAGCAAGTCATGCATGGCGCCTTCGCGCAAAGAGCCGCCCTCGACCAGTTTGAAGTTATCGATCAACACCCCCTCCTCGTCGATGCGCCGGGAGAATGGCGGCATCGAGCCAGGGGTAACGCCGCCGATATCCGCATGATGACCGCGCGACGCCACGAAGAATCCGGGCTTGGCACCGGCTGTATCCAGATAGACCGGCGTGACGACCGTGATATCGGGCAGATGCGTGCCGCCGTGATACGGATCGTTCAATACATAAACATCGCCGCTGCGCATCTGCGGGTTGCGGTCTATGACGGTGCGAATCGACTCGCTCATGGAACCTAAGTGCACCGGCATGTGCGGCGCGTTGGCGATCAACGATCCGGCGGCGTCGAACAGCGCGCAGCTGAAATCCAAGCGCTCTTTGATATTGACCGAGTAGGCCGTGTTCTGCAGGCGCAACCCCATCTGTTCGGCGATGTTCATGAAGATGTTGTTGAACAACTCGAGCACGATGGGATCGGCGTGCGTACCGAGCGCTTGCTCGGCGCGCCGGCGTTCGATGCGCCGCAGCTCGATGCAACCGCCGGCGACTCCCCGCGCTTCCCAGCCGGGCTCCACCACCGTGGTTGCGTTGTTATCGGTGATAATGGCAGGACCTTCGATCCGCGCTCCCGGACGCAGTTCATGCGCCTGATACAGGCGCGCTTGGCGCCAACCGGCCGGACGCGCATCAGCCAAACAGTACATGGAGATTTCCGCGCTTGCGGCGGGCTCGTAAGGCGCGTCCGCCTCGCTACGAGCCGCGGCCGGCGGTTCCGCACCCGGCGCGATGCACTGCACGGACACCGCTTCGATCACCAGCGCGTGGTCCGGCATGACGAATTCGAACCTGAGTCGATAGCTGCGCTCGAATTCGTCGCGCACCTCCGCCACTGCTTCGGACCCCGCCCCCGCCGGCAGCGCACACGGCAGTGCCGTATCGGTGCCTTCATAGCGGACATGAATCCGCGCGACGCGCTTCAATGTCTCGCCAGCCAGCCCTTGGGCCTTCAGTTCCGCTGCGGCCTCGTCCAGCAGGCGCGCGGCCAGCGCCTCGGCCGCGTGCAAACCCTCGAGGTTCAACTCCCGCTCGAGCGCCGCTTCGCGCATCGCGATCTGATCGGCCAGCCCCATGCCATAGGCGGAAAGCACGCCGGCGAAGGGATGAATGAAGATGCGCGACATCCCCAATAAATCCGCGACCAGGCCTGCATGTTGGCCGCCTGCGCCGCCGAAGCACTGCAGGGTATAAGCCGTGACATCGTGGCCGCGCATCACGGAGATCCGTTTCACGGCATTGGCCATGGCGCCGACCGCAATGCGCAGCGCACCGCCGGCGACTTCCTCCGGCGTCACGGACCTCCCCGTCGCGCTCGAGATGTGCTGTGCCAACTCGCCAAACCGCCGCGCGACGATGTTCACATCCAAGGATTCATCCGCCGCCGGCCCGAACACGGCCGGGAAAAACCGCGGTTGAATGCGGCCCAGCAAGACGTTGGCGTCGGTGACGGTGAGCGGGCCGCCGCGTCGATAACTGGCCGGACCGGGGTTCGCGGCCGCCGATTCAGGACCCACCCGCAATCGCCCGCCGTCGAATCGAATAATGGACCCGCCGCCGGCGGCAATGCTATGAATGCTCATCATCGGCGCGCGTATCCGCACGCCGCCCACCTCGGTGTCGAACGCCCGTTCGAAATCGCCGGCGAAATGGCTCACGTCGGTGGAGGTTCCACCCATATCGAAACCGATCAATTTATCGTGCCCGCAGGCTTGCGCCGTGCGCACCATGCCGACAATACCGCCGGCCGGACCTGAAAGAATGGCATCCTTGCCGTGAAACCGCTGCGCCTGGGTCAGGCCGCCGGAGCTTTGCATGAAAAAGATCGGCACGCCCGGCATGAGATGCGCGAGCCGGTCGCAGTAGCGGCGCAAAATCGGCGAAAGGTATGCATCCACCACCGTCGTATCGCCGCGAGGCACCAACTTCATCAACGGACTCACCCGGTGCGAGACCGACACCTGCGTAAAGCCGACTTCGCGGGCAATGCCTGCTGCCGCGACCTCGTGGTGCACATAGCGATAGCCGTGTAGAAAGACGATGGCGCAGGACCGGAAGCCATCCGCGTACGCGCTTCGCAGTTGCGTCTCGAGCGCGCCTGCATCCAAGCCCTGCAGCGTCTCGCCGTGGGCGCCGATGCG
>DASYBT010000081.1:0-5836 GCA_036500585.1 Rhizomicrobium sp. | reverse complement strand
ATAGACCTTGTCGAAATGCGTCTGACGTTCGGCGCGATCGTATTCTTCCTCCGCCACAGCCGGATCGGCGAGGCGCTTCGTTGTGCCGACCACAATGTAAATCGCGACGCGAAAGTTCTTGTAGTGGCCCGGCGCTGAATGCGGAGGCGTGGGTTGCGCGGCGACAATGGTTTCAGCGGATGCGAGCGCTAACATTGCAGCGGCGCAGGTCGCGAACAGAAGTCGCTTCATATCCCCAAGCCCCCGATCAGCTTTGCTGCGGTGCCGGACACACGGGCGGACCTTCGCCCGGGACGAGCTTCACGGCTGTCAAACTCAGGCCGAGCTGCCCCGATGTCGTCAGCGAGAATGGCGTCGTGACGCGATCCATCTTCAGCCCCGCGGCCTTCAGGCATGAGAGTCGGATGTTCACTGTCGTCCACCCTGCTTTCGTTGCTGTCCGCAATGGCTGCGCGATATCGATGGCGGCCGAGCAGTTTGCGCCGCACGCGCCGCCGAGCATGACCGGAGCGGAAGGCGCTTCATCAACTCTCAATGCAAGTTGCAGCGCCATATCCCCGTTTGTCTGGCGCGACAGATTGATCGGCACCGTGCCAGTGAGCGCGATGCCGGCCCGGCCGCTGCCATTCCACCGGACAGCCAGGGTGTCTTCCTGCGCTTTGTAATCTGCGCTCGACAGCGAGACCGCGCCGATTTGCGCTGGCAGCCGAGTCACTGGCGAACTGACGCCACTCGCGTCCATTGCCGTTAAAATCCATGGGGCCGCCGCGTGTCCGGCGTGCAGATATGTATCGTTGTTCGCCGACACCAGTTCGCCTTCTGGCGCTTCCGGCAATTGTCCGATGTCCCGCGGGTGCGCGTAATCGAGGCCATAGCCGTAGGCGAACAGCGGATTGTAGCTCTGCCATGCCTGCGGCGGCGCGTTCGGCCCAGGCCAGTTCAGCGGAGTCTGGTTTGGGCTGCGGGGCCACGAAAAAGAGAGCCGGCCGCGAAAGTCGTATTGAATCGAACCATCGGGTTTCCGGAACAGCACGTCTGCGATGCCACCGCCCTCGGTGCCCGGCAGCCATGCCGCGACGAACGCGTCGGCTACGTTGATCTCGCGGGTCAGATACATCGGCCGGCCGGAGAGAAACACCGCGATCACCGGAATGCCTTGCGCCTTCAGGCTGCGCAGCAATTGCAGGTCGTGCGAGTCGCCCGGCTCGAAGGCGAGGTTCGGCCGGTCGCCCATGAATTCCGCATACGGATCTTCGCCAAAGACCACGATGGCGACATCGGGCTTCCTTCTAAAGCTGCCGTCGATGCTGAGTGCCGGCGTCCCATGTGCGGCGTTCACCTGCGCGGCAATGCCTTCGTAGACCGTCTGTGCGCGGGGAAAATCGGCCCGCGTATTCCCGGTGCCCTGCCAGGATATGGTCCAGCCGCCGGTCTGCTTGCCCATATCGTTGGCGCCATTCCCGGCCACGAGCACGTTCAGGCCAGGCTTCAGCGGTAGAAGCTGATGCTCGTTCTTGAGCAGCACCAAGGACTCGCGGACCGCCTGACGCGCGACGGCCCGGTGTTCCGGTGATGCGAGTTCATCCCATTTGCCGCCATACGAACGTCGGGATGGCGGACCCGCTTCGAATACGCCCGCGCGCAACTTCACGCGCAGGATGCGCGACACGGCCTCGTCGAGACGCGCCATCGGGATCTGGCCGGATTTCACCTCCGCAACCGTGTTGGCGTACAGCCCCTTCCAGCTGTCAGGCGCCATGTACATGTCAATGCCGGCCAGCAGCGCGGCAGGACAATCCGCCAACGTGCATCCGGGAAGCTGGCCATGGGCATTCCAGTCGCTCACGGTGAACCCATTGAAGCCGAGGCGGCCGCGCAGCACGTCTTCAAGCAGCGCGCGATTGCCGCTCATCTTCTGTCCATGCCAATCGGAAAATGAAACCATCACGCTCTGCACGCCGGCCTCGATGGCTGACTGATATCCCGCGGAATGGATGTCGCGCAGGTCCTCTTCGCTCGAAAGATTGTCGCCCTGATCGTGGCCTTGATCGGTGCCCCCATCGCCGAGAAAGTGCTTCGCCGTCGCGATGATGTGAGGCCCGCGCAGGAAGTCCGGGGCGATCGGATCGCCCTGAATCCCGCGCACCATCTGATAGGCATAGGCGCGGACGATCTGCGGATTTTCGGAATAGCTCTCGTAGGTGCGGCCCCAGCGATCGTCCTGCACCACGGCGATGGTCGGGGCGAAGGTCCAGTCCTGCCCGACCACACGCGTTTCGATCGCGGTGATTTCACCGATCTCGCGGAGGAGTTCCGGATCGCGCGCGGCACCCAATCCGATATTGTGTGGGAAGACAGTTGCACCGATGATGTTGGAATTGCCGTGAACCGAGTCCGAACCCCAGCTGACAGGGATCGCAAGATGGCCGCCTGACGTATCCATCGAGGCGGCGTAGAATTCATCGGCCTCTTTCAGCCACGTCGGTGGCAACGCGCGATCATTGCCATAGGGGCCGGAATTTCCGCCATCGAGCACCGAGCCCAGCCGGTACTTCCGTACGTCATCCGGCGTGACCGAGGCCACATCGGCCTGGATAATCTGTCCGACCTTGTCCTCCACCGTCATTCTGGACAGCAGATCGGCGACGCGCGCTTCGATCGCCGGATCTGGCGCCACACCGCTGGTGAGCTTGGGCCAGATTTCCGGATGGACCACCGCCGCCCCGTCTGAACTGGGCGACTCAGCTCGTGTTTGGGAAACGATGGCGCAGGCGCTCAGCGCCAGCCCGGCCACAATGATGCAGACTGTCCTGCGTGCGCCCATGCCTCTCCCCCGTCGCTCGCCGGTCTTCAATGCAGGATGTCGCGGCGTTCACCGCCAGCATTCCCCATCATTTGTGACAGCGTTGTCAACCCGGTAACGTTATCATTACAGTTGAGCGGGACAGAGTGGCCGGCATGCCCACGCCTTATCGCGGCTTCATGTACACGGAACGACGAAGCGCCGTCGCTTTCTGGGGCGGCGCGTTCGTCGTCGCCGTCGGCGTCGTGTTGCATCTGCCGATGTACTGGATGGGCCGCGACATGGGCTTCCGACTCGCCGGAATGCCGATGGATCCCGAAATGTATGTCGGCATGGCCTTCATCGTGCTCGGCATCATCGCCGCCGGCTACGGCCTTCTGCCCAACGCAGCGGTCGATGCACAGCATCACGCCCCCGAGACATTGGCGCCGCCCGAAGACGCTCCCCTCACGCGCGCGCATTGGCTGGTGATGGCGGCGCTCGCAATGGGTCTCATCATTGACATCATGAAACCCGCGAGCCTCGGCTTCGTCACGCCCGGCATGCGCCTCGAATACAATGTCGGCAAGGCGATGGTGGCGTTCCTGCCTCTCTCCGCGCTGGCCGGCACGACGTTCGGATCGTTTGCGTGGGGCATGTTGGCCGACATCTACGGACGCAGGGCGTCGATCATGCTTTCCGCGGTGATGTTCATCGGCACGTCGATCTGCGGCGCAATGCCATCGTTTTGGTGGAACGTTTTCATGTGTTTCATGATGGGCGCTGCGGCGGGCGGCATGCTGCCGGTCGCCTACGCCCTGTTGGCCGAACTCATGCCGACGAAACACCGGGGCTGGTGCCTTGTGTTGATCGGCGGGATTGGCGCGGTCGGCGGGTACTTTGCCGCGAGCGGACTCTCTGCCGTGCTGCTGCCGTATTTCGGCTGGCGCATCATGTGGTTCCTCAACCTGCCGACCGGATTGCTGTTGATCGCGCTCAGTCCATTCCTGCCGGAATCGGCCCGCTTCCTGATGCATGTCGGACGCACCGCGGAAGCGCGCGCGATTCTCGAGAGGTTCGGAGCCGTGCGCCAGATTGCGCCAATGACGGAAGAAGAGAGCGGCGACAAGCACACCCCGGTTCCACCCGTCGAGCGGGCGTACCTGGGATCAACCGTCGCCCTCACGCTTGCGGCGCTGGCCTGGGGTCTCGTGAATTTCGGCGTGCTGTTGTGGCTGCCGAGTGCCCTTGTGGCCGAACACATCAGCGTCGGTGCTGCAAGCTCCATCATCGCGCGATCGGCGCTGTTGTCGGCTCCCGTCGTGCTCGCCTGCGTCTGGCTGTACAGCCGCTGGAGCACGAAATGGTCACTGGTCCTCATGCTGGCAATCATGACGTCCGGCCTGGTCGCGTTGCTTTTGCGCGAAACCGGATTTTCGCCTGTTTCCAATCCGCTTCTGCCGGTGACTCTGCTGGTGCTGGGGTCAAGCGGAGTCATTTCCATCCTTCTGCCATATACAGCCGAGACCTATCCGATCCGCGTTCGCGGGCGCGCCACAGGATGGATCGCAGGCTGCAGCAAGCTCGGCGGCCTGCTCGCGCAAGGATTGAGCGTGCTCGCCCTGGTGCCGGCCCTTGGCTATGCCGCGCTGTTCGTTGCCCTGCCCGCCGCCGCCTCGATATTGCTGATTGGCTGGTTGGGTCATGAGACACGGGGACGCGATCTGCGCGAGCTCGAGCATCCGGTGAAGGACGTAAGCTGGTCCGGGACGTGACGGACGAGAACGATAAAACTCCAGGAGGATCATGATGACCCGCGTGAAACTGATACTCTGCACCGTCACCTTGTGTGCGGCCGCACTGGACAGCGTGCCTGCCTGTGCGCAATCGTCGTCCATCAACGGACCCAGCAACTACAATCCCGGCGCTTCGAACGAGGGACCAAATCAGGCGCAGCAGGACTCCGACCGCATCTACCGCGAGGTACTCACCAAGCAACGCAGCACCCTGCAGAAGCGCTTTTCCAGCCAGAAGATCATGGACGATTCGACGGCCGCGGCAAACGGGCTGCAACTGTCGTGCAATATTCAGGACGCCCAGCTTGCCAGTGAAAACAAGATGCCGGTGAACGGCCACGACGTCACCGCGTTCACCTACGAAATCGCTTGCGCGGACGGCATGGGCTATTTCGTCGTGTCGCAGAATCCGGAGCCGCCGGTCGGCTATTCCTGCTTCACCATCGAGGGACAGCGCGCTGCGGCGGCCGCCAAAGGACAGAAGTTCGAAGAGGCCTGCGTGCTGCCCGAGAACAAGGATTTGCGTGCCGTCGCGGGCGACGTGATGCGCAATCTTGGCACGACATGCAAGGTGACACGGCTTCAGTGGATGGGACAGGACGACACAAAGCATTCCGAATACACGGAAGCCGCATGCAACGACGGCAAGGGCTACATTCTCGCCACCGCCTTGCCGGGCTCGCCGATGCAGGGAAACGTGATTCCCTGCAGCGAAGCCAACGGACATGGCCTTGCCTGCCGCCTGACAAATACAGCCACCGCATCGGCTGCGGCGGGAAGCAAGGAAGGATCGCCGACGGTCGACGACTTCAAGACCGCGCTCACCCAGCACGGTGTCGCCTGCACGGTGGCGGCAGACACAGACATCCGTCTCATCGGCAAGCAGAACAAGAGTCAGCGGCATGTCGTGGAATTCAAGTGTCCCGAGCAGCCCAAGGGGCTTGTGGTCCTGATCCCGCTCGGCAGCAACTCCAGTCCTTTCCAGACGATGGATTGCGCGGCGGCGGCAAAGATCGGCGCGGCCTGCAAGCTGCAGGGAAGCTGAAAGGTCGCGGCCTTGCGGCTCCTGGATCGCGCCGGTAAACCTGCCGGTGCGATCATCGGGCTGGAAACAGTGGAGCGCGGGCGACCCACGCAGAACCTCACGCGCGACAAGCCGAAGCTGCACAAGCCCGCCAGCATTTACGATGTGGCGAAGCGCGCCGATGTCTCGATCAAGACCGTGTCGCGCGTCCTCAATCACCAGCCCAATGTGAGT
>DASYBT010000080.1:0-26696 GCA_036500585.1 Rhizomicrobium sp. | reverse complement strand
ATCCCCGGCATCCGCAACGCCGCCGTTGTCCTCACCTCCCACCGCCCCGAGGGAAAACCCCAGCCAGCCGCCTCGCCAAAGCACCAGCAATTGCTGCCCGGCGTTCGCCACGTCATCGCCGTCGCCTCGGGGAAGGGTGGCGTCGGCAAATCCACCACCGCGGTCAATCTCGCTCTCGCGCTCAAGACGCTCGGCCTCAAGATCGGCGTGCTCGACGCCGATATCTATGGTCCCTCGGTACCGCGCATGCTTGGCATCAGCGGCAAGCCGCGCTCGAATGACGGCAAGACGCTCGAGCCGATGGAAAATCACGGCGTCAAATGCATGTCGATGGGCTTCCTCGTCGCCGAGGACACGCCGACGATCTGGCGCGGGCCGATGGTGCAGAGCGCGCTGACCCAGATGATGAACGATGTGAACTGGGCGCCGCTCGACGTGCTGGTGCTCGACATGCCGCCTGGCACCGGAGACGCGCAACTCACCATCGCGCAGCGCGTGCCACTGAAGGGTGCGGTAATCGTTTCCACGCCGCAGGACATCGCACTGATCGACGCCCGCAAGGGCCTCGCCATGTTCCGCAAGACCGAAGTGCCGATCCTCGGAATTGTCGAAAACATGAGCGTCTTCGTTTGCCCGCACTGCGGGCACGAGTCGCACATTTTCGGACATGGTGGCGCGCGTGCAACGGCGGAGGAATTGGGAGCGCCTTTCCTCGGCGAAATTCCGCTGGTTCCTGCCATTCGGGAAACATCCGACGCCGGAACGCCAATTGTCGCACTCGCGTCCGACAGCCCCGAGGCGCAGGCGTTCCTTGCATTGGCCCGAAAGGTTGGGGAAAACATTGCCGCGCCTCAGCGCCCGGCGCCAAGAATTGTGGTTGAGTAGCGAAAGTCTTCGGGGAACTCATGTCAACGCCAAAGCCGCAAGTCCGATCGACCTTCGCGACGCCTCTCTGCGTCCATTATCTGCCGGTGGCGGCGGAGGTGAACGCCGAACTGAAGCCGCTTGTGCTGGAGAAGATGTCCGCCAACGGCGCGGCGTCAGCGCGCGGTCAGGGCTGGCGGTCGAAGGCGGATGTCGAAAGCTGGGGCGGCGGTGCGGCGCAGACCCTGTTCCGCATGCTGCGGGAACTGGCCGATAGCCTCACTGCCACGCGCGCGGCGGGCCGTGTTGCGCTCGACTGGAGATTCACGGCAACCGCTGCCGTGCGCCACAAAGGCGATTATCTCGACATCACGCCGCGGCACGGTGCGTTCTGGGCCGGCGTCTATTTCATCGACGACGGCTACAACAAATCGGACAGCGAAACGCTGGGCGGCGAGTGCGAACTGGCTGACCCGCGCGGGGCGCTGCCGGCGATGATCGCGCCACAATACGCCTTCCGCATACCCGGCGGGGTGACCGCAGGCATGACGGAACTCATCCGCCCGTCGTCCGGGATGATCCTGCTGCATCCAGCCTGGATGGCACGTGGCGAGCGCCGCTTCGACGGCGAAGGCACGCGCATCACGGTCGAATTCGAAATGAACCCGCCATAACCAGCCCGGCACCAGTTACTGGACGCCGGCGACAATCGTGATCGTACGTCCGCCGGCGGTCCAGCTGTCGCCGACCTTGTGCGGCGCAATCGGTTGGCATTGTGGATTGGTGACGGTTGGCGGCGCCGGATCGTAGGTAAGACACAAGTCTGTGCCGTTGACCGCCCACGTGCCTTTCAGATCGAATCCGACGTCCACAACCTTGCCGGTGAAAGTGTGATCGGGTTTGTAATACATGTGAACTTCGTGCCCGCTCTCTGTATGCGCGATGGTCGTGTTGCCGAAGCGCGACGCCATGACGTCAACATCCTCTGCCGACGCCAAAGCCGGAGCGCTTGCCAAAGCCGCCACGATCAGGATCGTCTTCATGAAGCTCTCCCTCCAAATGCGCTACGCGTTGTAATTCAGGCGCAAACCTGCCTTCGGCCAATCCATCGCGATCAGCTTACCCGTTCCTGAGGCAGTAATGTACGCAGTCCGCATTTTGTTTCCGCCCCAGCAGATATTTGTGATCAAAGGATCAGGAAGCGCCACGTGCTTCACGCGTTTGGTGCCGGGCCAGAACGTGGTGATGCCGCCAGCCAGAATGGTGGCGATACAAACTCCGCCGTCCGCCTGCACGCCCAGCGAATCAAAATAGGCCAAGCCGGGGAACGCTCCGACGAAGACACCGGGCGTGAAGCCCTCCACCCTGCGAGCCTTGCCGGGCTTCTCCAGCGGCAGCGACCATAGCCGCCCGGTGAAGGTCTCCGCGTAGTAGACGGTGAGGCCGTCCGGCGAGAGGCCGACGCCGTTGGGCGTGATGAGTTCGCGGAGCACGCGGGTGATCTTCGAGCCGTCGACTTTCGCGTAGTGAAGCGACCCGTGGCTGGTCGCCTTCGCCGTGCGGACTCCATAATCGGTGAACCAGAAGCCGCCCTGGTTGTCGAACACGATATCGTTCGGTCCTATCAGCGGCGCGCCATCGCAGGACTCGTACAGCACCTCGACCTTGCCGCTGCCGATGTCGACGCGCTCGATACGCCCGCCCTTGTGATCTTCCGGCGCATGGCCAGGGATCATCAGCCCTTGCCGTTTGGTGTAGGTGAAGCTGCCGCCATTGTTGCAGACGTAGAGCGCACCATCCGGCCCGATCGCCGCGCCATTAGGTCCGCCGCCGGGCTTGGCGATGGTCTGTGTCTTGCCATCCGGTTTCACGCGTGTGATTCGCCCAGCCGCGATTTCGACGATGATGATCGAGCCGTCATCCATCGCCACGGGGCCTTCGGGGAACCGCAGCCCGGACGCGATTTCACGGAATGTCATGTGCCACTTCCAATGTCGCCAATACGAGGCTAGCCGGTTGCGCGTGCGGCGCAAAGGGAAATGGTCCAGCGATGCCGCGCCGCTATACTCGCCGGAAACCTAGGAGGTAGAACACATGCCGGTCTGGCGGGCGTTCCGCATTGCGTGTCTTTCCGCGGCTGCAGCAATCGCAAGAGCTTTCTGCCGCGCGTCCGCACAACCCGGGCTCGCATACATCCTCTGATGGGCTGCGCCGGGCGGGTTGTATCCGGCACGTCCTACATCCTCATCTACCGCGTTTCCCGCGCGGGTACAGAAATAACTCGCGTATTGCACGGTGCACAGCAATGGCCGCCGAAGGGTTGAAGGCAGGCGGCCGCCGCGCCAATATCGAATGTAGAAATTTCGCTTGGTAATTCCATGTCCGACACGCTCATTTCGGTTCCGAAAGATTGGCGCGAGCGCGCCTTCATCGATCGCGAGAAATACGAAGAGATGTATGCGCGCTCGATGGAGGACCCGGAGGGTTTCTGGCGCGAGGAAGCCAAGCGCATCGACTGGATCAAGCCCTTCACCAAGGTGAAGGACGTTTCGTGGGACCCCGACAACCTGCACATCGAGTGGTTCGAGGACGGCACGTTGAATGTGTCGGCCAACTGCATCGACCGGCATCTGCCGCGGCGGGCCAACCAAGCCGCCATCATCTGGGAGCCGGACGATCCGAAGGCTGAAGCCAAACACATCACCTACGAAGAATTGCACCGGGAGGTTTGCCGCTTTGCCAATGTGCTCAAGGCTCATGGCGTGAAGAAGGGCGACCGCGTCACCATCTACCTGCCGATGATCCCGGAGGCCGCTTATGCGATGCTCGCCTGCGCGCGCATCGGCGCGGTGCATTCGGTGATCTTCGCCGGCTTCTCGCCGGATTCCATCGCCGGCCGCATCCAGGACTGCGCTTCGACCATCGTGCTAACATCGGATGAAGGCGTGCGCGGCGGAAAGTCCATCCCGCTCAAGAATAACGTCGACGAGGCGCTGGCGAAATGCCCCGACGTGCGCGCCGTCATCGTCGTCAAGCGCACCGGCGGCAAGATCACCATGCAGAGCGGCCGCGATGTCTGGTATCACGACGCCGCCGCGCAAGTCTCGGACGATTGCCCGCCCGAGGAGATTGGCGCGGAAGACCCGTTGTTCATTCTCTACACCAGCGGCTCAACCGGAAAACCCAAAGGCGTGCTGCACACCTCCGGCGGGTATCTCATGTACGCCGCGATGACGCATCAGTACGTGTTCGACTACCACGACGGCGATATCTACTGGTGCACCGCCGATGTCGGCTGGGTGACCGGCCACAGCTACATCGTCTATGGCCCGCTGGCCAACGGCGCCACCACCCTGATGTTCGAGGGCGTGCCGAACTATCCCACCACATCGCGCTTCTGGGAGGTGATCGACAAGCACCAGGTCAACATCTTCTACACGGCGCCCACCGCCATCCGCGCGCTGATGCGCGAAGGCGGCGCGCCGGTGAAGCGCACCTCCCGTGCATCGCTGCGGCTGCTCGGCAGTGTCGGCGAGCCGATCAATCCGGAAGCGTGGCTGTGGTACTACCGCACGGTCGGCGATAGCCGCTGCCCCATCGTCGACACCTGGTGGCAAACCGAAACCGGCGGCATCCTCATTTCGCCGCTGCCCGGCGCGACCGACCTCAAGCCCGGCTCGGCCACCAAGCCGCTGTTCGGAATCCAGCCGCAACTCGTCGATGCCGACGGCAAAGTGGTCGAAGGCGCGGGCAGCGGCAATCTCGTGCTGCTCGATTCTTGGCCGGGCCAGATGCGCAGCGTCTACGGCGATCACCAGCGCTTCATCGACACCTACTTCAAGACCTATCGCGGCAAATACTTCACCGGCGACGGCTGCCACCGCGATGACGACGGCTACTACTGGATCACCGGCCGCGTGGACGATGTCATCAAGGTCTCCGGCCATCGTATCGGCACGGCGGAAGTGGAATCGGCGCTTGTGTCCAATCCGAAAGTTGCCGAGGCCGCCGTGGTCGGCATCCCGCACGACATCAAAGGCGAGGCGATTTATGCCTTCGTCACGCTGAAATCAGGCGTGGAGCCGAGCGACCAGCTGGCGCAGGATCTGCGCAAATGGGTGGCCACGCACATGGGCGCCATCGCCCGGCCGGAGCATGTTCAGTTCGCGCCGGGTTTACCTAAGACGCGCTCGGGTAAGATCATGCGGCGCATTCTGCGCAAGATCGCGGAAGGCGACACGTCCAATCTCGGCGACACCACCACGCTGGCGGATCCCAGCGTGGTGACGGATCTGGTGAACAATTCGCGCCGGTGACTAGCCGCCCTTGCCGGGGGTCTTCACGTTGAGGTTCACCGTGTGGGTTGTCGACCCCGGCCCGCCGCCGAAATGGCCGCCGCTGTACAGGAAAAATCCGCCGACCAGAACGATCACCAGCAATGCACCAACCAATAAGGCCAAGGCGGAGTTTCCGCCGCCGCCATTTCCATTTGCCATTATCCACTCCCGTTTTGGGCCCCGGAGAAAACGGCCGCCCGCACACCGGAGTTCCGAACTCGCGCTGCGGCTGGCGATCTGCTAAATGATGGAATACGGCGGATGTTGTCGAGAAGGGGAAATTCATGTTGCGGATCATTGGCGGCGCGGTTGCGGGAGCAATCACCTGGTTTGTCGTGGTGACGATCCTGAATTTCGGCCTGCGTTACGGGTGGCCCGACTACCACGCCGTCGAAAAGGCGATGACGTTCACCTTGCCGATGATGATCGCGCGGCTCACGGAAAGCGGCATCAGCTCGATCGCCGGCGGATACGTGGCGGCGACGATCGGGCGGGAGCGCGTGTGGTCACCGTTGTTTGCCGGCGTGATCCTGCTGATCCCGTTCGGCTACTTCCACCTGTTCATCATCTTCGCGAAATTTCCCATCTGGTATCACCTGACGTTCCTCACCTCGCTGATCGTGCTGAGCCTGCTCGGTGGGAGTTTCGTCAGGCGCAGGCGGCGGGTGTTCGCCTAGCCACCGAACGCGCGCGAAAATTCGTCCATCGCCTTTGCCATTGCGATATCCTTGTCCGTTACGCCGCCGGCGTCATGGGTGGAAAGCGTCACTTCGGCCCGGTTGTAGACATTCAACCATTCGGGATGATGATCCATCTTCTCCGCGAGCAGCGCTGCACGCGTCATGAATGCGAAAGCCTCACTGAAATCCTTGAACTTGAAGGTCCGTGCGATGGCTTCGCGGCCATCGGCCTTGCGCCAGTCCGGCAAATCCCTCAGCGCGCTCGATAGGGCTTCCTCATTGAACTTTGGCATGTCCGCCTCCCCCTGCTAGGTTCCGCCAGCAAACGCTCACGACCATGCCAAAGTGAATCGCCGGAAGAAAGCTATTGAAGCGGGCCCTGATATTCCGCGCTTCCCCCGATCACCACCGGGCCCTTGTCGGTGCAGCCCTTTTTGTGCGTCGTCAGGATGTAGCTGAAGCCATGCGCCAGGCCGTTGCTGTCGATGTGGCGAAGCACAAAGGCGTGCTTGTCGCACTTGCCCTCGAAGACGCCCATCCCATCGCCCGGCGAATTCGTCACCTTGTATGTGCCCGTCACATCGTCATGTGATGCAATCACGCCATTCGTGTTCGACACACCCCCCGAAAGATGCGGAGACGTCGCCGATCCCAGGATATGGCCGTTGCCGTCGAAACAAGTGGTTCCTACCCCGTCGCGATTTACCGCCGCCGAGCCGGAATCCACGCTGGTCACCTCATGGGCATAGCAGCCGTTCAACGCGCCGTCGGTGTAGGTCACCTGCGCATTTGCAGCCGAACACAGCGCGCCTGCGAAAATCGCGGCAACTCCCATGGGAATCGCTTTCATAACGTACACTCCTGCCGTTGTTGGCCGTATACTCCAGTAGACGCTTTTCGTTGCGCCGCCATCCGCTGTTGCAGCGCCAATGACCGCGAATTAATCGGCGAGCCACGTCCTCCCCACGTAGATGAACAGCTTCGTGCGCTGTCAGGCGGCGACGGCGTACACCCGCGTGGAGCCGAGGACGTAGGCGAGGAATTTGTCGGCGAACAACGAGCGCAGCGGACGCTCGCGCACGTCGAGGCCGCCGGTATAGGCGCCGAACGCCGGCAACACCATGCGGTTGCCATCGGAAGCAAAGCAGCGCGCGCGAATGGAACGGCCACGGCGGGTCACCTTGGCGCAAGGGTGCAGATGGCCGGCAATTTCACCGGGCGCGGGGTGGAGCGACGGCAGGTGGCGGAAAATCAACCCGCCGATTGCGATTTCCGATGTGATCGTGCCGCCCAGCCATTTCGGCGGCTCGGGATCATGGTTGCCTTCGATCCAGATCCAGTCGGCGGCCCGCGTCAGTTCGCGCAGCACGGCGCGTTCGTTACCGTCTAAGCGATTGGCGGCGTCACCGTCGTGGAACGAATCGCCCAGCGCGATGATGCGTTCGGGCTGATAGTGACCGGCCAGGGTCACGACACGGTTGAGCGTCGTGCGCGTGTCATAGGGCGGCAGCAATTGACCGCTGCGCGCGAAGGACGAGCCCTTTTCGAAATGCAGATCGGCGAACACCAGGGTCCGCTCCGCCGCCCACCACAGCGCGCCGGAGGGGTGCAGATGCAGCTCCTCGCCGTTCATTCGAATGTACAAATCGTCAGACACGCTTACTCCATATAGACTTCCCTCTCCCCCGGAACCGGGGGAGAGGGTTAGGGTGAGGGGGCGCAGCCCCGCTCACATCCGTAACTTTTCACTCGTCAATCCCTCGGTAAACCAAACGAATACGAACTGCGCGCTGGCGGAAATTCTAAGCCATACGCCACGCAAGCGATCAAACACTCCATCGTGGTACACTAGAAGGATTGTCGCGAGTGCACCTTTCGCCGGCGAGTTCCCCAGAGCCATCGCGCGTTCAAACAGTCGTGTGCCTTCCTCAATATTCCTTGGCACACCCATTCCCCAGCAGTTCATTCGCCCCAAGAAGTAGATGGATGGAGGATAATCTTGCGCAGCAGCGTGACGGAAAGACTCCAGTGCCTGCTCCGTCCTCTTCTGCTTGAGGTACGCACGTCCTAACAAGTGCTGCGCGAGCGCTGACCCCATCTCAGCCGCCTGCTTGTACCACCTTATTGCTTCTTCAAGATCAACTTTGAGGCCTCTGCCGCGTGCATAAGCCTCTCCGATATAGATCATGCTCATGACCGAGCCCCGCGAAGCCAGCCATTTCAATTCTTGTAACGCTCTTTCTGGATCGCGTTCCTGGCGGAGGCGCGCGTCTCGCAAGCGCGCTAGGTCCGGTTCGGCATCGAACTGCTCCTGAACGCTCGCCATCTTGCGCGTCAAAGACCCCCTCACCCCGACCCTCTCCCCCACTCCGTGGGGGCGAGGGAGTTCAGCTTCCACATCTCCATCTTGCATCAACATCGCGCCTACTTCCGCATGGCGTCGGCGATCAGGGATTCCTCAGCTTCGCGCAGGATATCCTCGTGCGCTTCACCGGCCACCATTTCCTTCGCAATCTCGAGCAGCGCCGGAACCGCCAGCGGCGACACACGGTCCAACTGCTTTACAATGATTCGCCCCTTCACACGGCTCAAAGCATGCGACAACCGCGCGATGTCCAGTAAGCCGTGTCCGGCATCTTCATAGGTCGCGCGTAGCAGAATGTGGTCTGGCTCGTGCTCGCGCAGCACGTCATAGATGAGGTCGGAGGAGAATGTGACCTGTCGTCCCGTCTTCTCCTCGTTCAGCCCGCGCCGCTGGATCAGGCCGGAGATAATGGCGCAGTTGCGGAAGGTGCGCTTGTAGAGCGCCGACTCCGCCAGCCAGGCATCCAGATCGTCGCCCAGCATGTCCTCATCGAACAGCTTGTCCATGTCGGCACCGCCCATGTCGCGCAAACCCCAGATGGCGAGAGCGTATTCGTTGGCGGAAAAGCCGAGCGGCCGCAGGCGCAAGCGTTCCAGCCGACGCGTCAGCAGCATGCCGAGCGTTTGATGGGCAAGCCGGCCCTCGAAGGGATAGCAGACAAGGTAGTGCTTGGAGCCGCGCGGGAAGGTTTCGACCAGCAACTGGTTCGGCGACGGGATGACGGACCGCCATTCCTGGATTTGCAGCCACTCGCCGACCGGATGCGGCAGCGCACCCCACATCTTCGGATTGGCCAGCATCTCGCGCACGCGGCGGGCGAGAAACGTGGAGAGCGGAAACTTGCCGCCATTGTAGGACGGCACTTCCGCCTCTGGGTCCTGCGTGCGCGTCACGTAAGCGGCGTTTTCGCGAATGCCTTCGAAGCGCAGCACGTTGCCGGAGAACACGAAGGTGTCGCCCGGCGCCAGCTGCTCGAGGAAATACTCTTCCATATGTCCAAGCACGCGGCCGCCGGCGCCCACGGGACGTCCCTTGCCCAGCATCTTGATGTCGAGCATCGGCTCTTCGACGATCACGCCGGCATTCAGCCGATATTGCTGTGCGATGCGGGGATGGGAGATGCGCCACTTGCCGTCGCTCATGCGGCGCAGCTTGGCGTAGCGGTCGTATCGCTTCAGCGCGTAGCCGCCGGTGGCGACGAAATCGACCACGCGGTCGAAGGTGTCGCGCGTCAGCGCGCGGTACGGCGAGGCGGTCTTCACTTCGCAGTAGAGTGCATCGGCGTCGAACGGCGCCGAGCACGCCATCCCGAGCACGTGTTGCGCCAGCACATCGAGACCGCCGCGGCGGGGCGGATCGCCGTCCAGTTCGCCGGCCAGCACCGCATCGCGCGCCGCTTCGCATTCCAGCACTTCGAAGCGATTGGCCGGCACCAGAATGGCCTGCGACGGCTCATCCAGCCGATGGTTGGCGCGGCCGATACGCTGCACGAGGCGCGCGGCGCCCTTCGGCGCGCCGATGCAGATCACCTTGTCGACGGCGCCCCAGTCGATGCCGAGATCGAGCGTCGAGGTACACACCACCGCGCGCAGCTTGCCACGCGACATTGCCGCTTCCACCTTGCGGCGCTGCTCGGGCGCGAGGCTGCCGTGATGCAGCGCGATGGCGAGATTGTCCTCATTGATGCGCCACAGCGCCTGGAAGATGCGCTCGGCCTGCGCGCGGGTGTTGACGAAGACGAGTGCGGTGGTGGAGGCGCGGATCGCCGCCATCACGTCCGGCATGGCATGGTAGGCCATGTGCCCGGCCCACGGCACGTAGGATTCAGACGCGATGACTTCGATGTCCGGTTTGGCGCCGGCCTGCCCGATCACCAGCGCCGACTTCGCTTCGCCGATGGGCGGCTGCGGCACCAGATAGCGCTGCAGCGGCGCCGGATCGGCGACGGTGGCGGACAAGCCGATGCGGCGATGGTTAGGCGCGAACGTCGAGAGGCGCGCGAGCCCCAGCGACAGCAATTCGCCCCGCTTGGTGTTGATCGTGGCGTGCAATTCATCCAGCACCACCGTCTTCACCCGCTCGAACATGCGGGCGGCATCGCGGTGCGACAGCAGCAGCGAAAACTGCTCCGGCGTGGTGAGCAGAATGTCCGGCGGCGAATTCTTCTGCCGCTGGCGACGCGCGGCCGGCGTGTCGCCGGTGCGGGTCTCGATGCGGATGTCGAGGCCGATTTCGGCGACCGGCATTTCCAGGTTGCGCGCCACATCCACGGCCAGCGCTTTCAGCGGCGAGATATAAAGTGTGTGCAGCGCACGGGCCCGCGCCCGCTTTGGTGTGTCCGCCAGTTCGACCAGGCTGGGCAGAAATCCGGCCAGGGTCTTTCCGCCGCCGGTCGGCGCCACCAGCAGCACGGACTCGCCTGCCCGCGCATGCTCAAGCAGCGCCAACTGGTGCGCCCGCGGCGTCCATCCGCGGCCGGCAAACCAATCGGCAAAGCGCGAGGGAAGCGCTGCGCCTGCGATTTGCGGCTGCGAGACAACGAGGTTCATGCGCTACAGTTTACCGGAAAAGTGGCCGCTGGTCAGATCGTGAACGACATGCTATTTATGACCAGAATTCAGACCAGAATGTGAGCTACGCATGGAGACTGTCAGCCTCGCAGAGGCCAAGGCACATTTGAGCCAGTTGATCGACAAGGTTGAATCGGGCGAGGAGATCGTGATCACCCGCCATGGCAGGCCCGTCGCCCGCGTCACTGCGACCGAGCAACCGAAAAAACCACTCGACCTCGACGCTCTCGCCGAATTCCGAAAAACAATTCCTCCGCTCCGCAAACCCTCCGCCGAATTGATTCGAGAGATGCGCGACGAGGAACGCTATTGATCTACTTCGACACCAGCATCCTTGTCCCGTTGCTGATCCCAGAACCATCGAGCGACAGGGTTCGCCAGCTTATAGACCGGCAACGCGGGGGCACCCTCGCAACGAGCCATTGGACTCGCGCGGAGTTCTCTTCGATGCTCGCGCGGGAAGTCAGGATGGGAAAATACAAGGAGTTCTTTGCGTCTAAAGTCGACGCCCAGTTCGAATCTGCCATCCGGTCCGGCTTCACCATCTATCTCCCGGGTCTTGCTGATTTCGAGGCAGCGAAGCAATTCGTTTTGCGATACGAGAGCGGGCTGAGGGCGGGGGATGCGCTCCATCTGGCGATTGCCAGAAACAACAATGCGCAGGCGATCTATAGCCTGGATGATAAGATGATCCGGGCGGGAAAGTTGCTGGGCCTGCCGGTCTCTCGCGGGATTCGCGGGAAATGAGCTAGGAAGGGCTGACATGTTCCTGGTCGTGAAGAACGTGCTGACGCCTGCGGAAGTGGAGCAGGCCCGGACCTTGGCGAAATCCGTCCGCTTCATCGAAGGCCGTGCGTCAAACCCGCACAACCTTGCCAAGGACAATCTGCAGATGGATGTGAGCAAGGCGGAAGCGCAACGGGCATCGAACATCGCCGGCGCCGCCATCGCGCGCAACGAGGAAATCAAGAATTTCGTCTTCCCGAAGCGCATCGCCGCACCGCTGCTGGCGCGCTACGAGCCCGGGATGAAATACGGCGTGCACGCGGATTCGCCGTTCATTCCCATGCCGAACCTGCCGCTGCGGTCAGACGTGTCCGGCACATTGTGGATTGCCGATCCATCCACCTATGAGGGCGGCGAACTCACGATCCATCTCGGCAGCGAAAAGGTCTCGGTCAAGGGCGAGCCGGGTTCCATGGTCGTCTATCCCTCCACGACATTGCACGAAGTCACGCCGGTGACGCGCGGGCAGCGTCTCGTGTTCATCACCTTCATCGAAAGCGCAATCTCCGACCAAGTTGAGCGAGAACTGCTGTGGCAGCTCAACGAAATTCACGCGCTGGAAGGATTGAAGATGGATTGGGAGAACCGCACGCGGCTGCAATACGTGATCGCGAGCCTGCATCGCCGCTGGGCAAGCTGAAGGGGAACGATATGGACTTGATGTTCAGGGACAATCTGCTGAAGGGAAAACGCATTCTCGTCACCGGCGGCGGCACGGGCCTCGGCGAAGTAATGACGCAAGCCTATGCGCAGCTCGGCGCGACCGTTTACATCTGCGGCCGCCGCGCCGGCGTGGCGCAGGAGACGGCGAAGCGCATCTCCGGCGAAACAGGATCAAAGGTCGAAGGACTCGGCTGCGATATCCGCGTGCCGGAAGCCGTCGATGACATGCTGGCGCAAATCTGGGCGGATGGCGGCGCGCTCACCGGCCTCGTCAACAATGCCGCCGGCAACTTCATCTCGCGCACGAAGGATCTGTCGCCGAAAGGCTTCAATGCGATCAGCGACATCGTCTTCCGCGGCACGTTCTATGTGACGCTCGCCTGCGGCAAGCGCTGGATCGAGGAGAAGGTGCACGCCAGCGTGATTTCCATCCTCGCCACCTGGATCTGGAACGGCGGGCCGTTCACCGTGCCGTCGGCCATGTCCAAGGCCGGCATCAACATCATGACGAAGTCGCTCGCGGTGGAATGGGGCCCGCATGGCATCCGCCTCAATGCCATTGCGCCGGGGCCATTCCCGACCAAGGGCGCGTGGGAACGATTGTCGCCGCAGTCGCTGGGCGGCGGCGAATCCGCGAATTCCAACCCGATGGGCCGCAACGGTCAGATGCCGGAACTCGCCAATCTGGCCGTGTTCCTGATGGCGGACGGCGTCGACTATCTCACCGGCCAGACCGTCGCCATCGACGGCGGACTGCATCTGGCCAGCGGCGGGAATTTCGCTGCGCTGTCGCGGCTGGGCGACGAGCAGTGGGAGTTCATCCGCAATGAAATCCGCGCCGTCAACGAGAAGGACAAGGCGCAGCGCGCCGTCTGAGCACCGGAAGCCGGCCGCAACCGCCTTCAGATGGTGAAGAAACTGCCACGTATCTTCATCATAATGGCTTTTTGACCGCTTCGGGCGCACGTTCTAGTCTGTCCGCCGGCGGTCTCTGCCGGCCTGTCCAGGGGGAGCGAATGCCAAACGCGAACATCTATGGTTGCGTGGCGCTTGTTGCGGCGCTCGCTGCAACCGGATTCTCCGCTCCTGCGCACAGCGCCACGCTCAGGACGCTGCACTCCTTCTGCTCCGCATCGGGTTGCACGGACGGGCTGGAGCCGAACGCCGGCCTCACGGCCGATGCGGCAGGCAATTTGTATGGAACGACAGCCGAAGGCGGAAAGCGCGGCGATGGCGTCGCCTACAAGCTAGTCCGCGGCAGGAACGGCTTCAAATTCGACGTGATCCACACATTCTGTGAGGAAAAGGGCTGCAAGGACGGCAACCAACCGCTGGCGGGCCTGATCGCCGATAACAATGGCAATCTCTACGGCACGACGGCTGCGGGGGCTGCCGGCAGCGGTGTGGTGTTCGAATTGTCGCCCAAGACCGACAGCCGGAGGTATAGCCTGAAGGTGCTGTACACGTTCTGCACGGTTGCAGGCTGCGCAGACGGCGCAGCGCCGGCGGCCCGCCTCACCTATTCGGGCGCGGCGACAGGCGCCTTGTACGACGGCGTGTCTCCGCTTTACGGCACCACGACCGCCGGCGGCGCCGGCAACATGGGGACTGCATTCCGTCTTGCGCCGCATAACAACAGGTGGCGGCTCACCGTCATGCACGACTTTTGCGCCAAGCCGAAATGTGCCGATGGCGCGACGCCGCGCACAGGGCTGACGATCGACGGCTCGGGCACCCTGTTCGGCACGACAGCCGCCGGCGGCAAGAACCAGGATGGAACTGTCTTCGAGCTGGTGCCGAACGCCAGGCAGACGAAATGGGCCGAGCGCGTGCTCTACAGCTTTTGCTCGGCCTCCGGCTGCACGGACGGCCGCGATCCCGTCGGTCATTTGATCGAAGATGCAACCGGCAATCTGTTCGGCACGAGCCTGACTGGCGGCACCAGCTGCCCCAAGGAGACCTGTGGCGTCGTCTTCAGACTGGACCCGGCCGTTCCCAGCTATGCAACACGTTACGACTTCTGCTCGCTCGCCGATTGCACCGACGGGTCGGGTCCCCAAGGCGAGCTGGCAATGGATTCCTCCGGCAATCTCTACGGAACAACGACGCAGGGTGGCGGCAACGACATCGATCAGGATGGCGTCGGCGGTGGAACCATTTTCCAGCTCAATGGCACCATCCTGCAGACCCTGCACAGCTTCTGCGCGCTATCGGCGTGTGCAGACGGGGAATACCCGCAGGATGGCGTGATCCGCGATGCCAACGGAAACCTGTTCGGCACGACTTTGCGCGGCGGCACGGGCACGAACTCCGGCGGTACGGTTTTCGAACTGCTTCCCTGAACTCCTTCGAATGAAGAGTTCAAGCAGCCAGGCGCGCCGGCCCCTGCCGGAGCGGGATTTCCACGCTCACGGTCGTCCCTTTGCCGTCTTCGCTCTCGATCCGCATGGTGCCGTCATGCATTTCCACAAGGCCGCGAACCAGCGCCAGGCCAAGACCTGTGCCTTGCTGTGAAACTGCGGCCGTCGACCTGAGCTGCACGAACGGATTGCCCAGGCGGGCCAGTTCCTCGGGCGGAATGCCGACTCCGGTATCCGATACGGAGAGAAGAAGCCGCCCGTTGCCGACCTCGGAGCGAACAGTGACGCCGCCGCCCGGCTCGGTGAACTTCACCGCATTGGAAAGGAGGTTCAGCAGGATCTGCTTCAGCGCGCGGCGGTCAGCGGGAACCACCTGATAGCCGTCAAAATCCGACGCCAAGGTCAGACCGGCTTTCGCCGCCCGGTCGCGCATCAACTCCATACAGTCGCCAGCCAGAACATCGATAGCGACCTCTTCCCAGACAAGCTCGTACTTGCCCGCTTCGATCTTCGACATGTCGAGAATGTCGCCAATCAGATCGAGCAGATGGCGCCCGGCTTCGTGAATCTGCCCGGCATAATCGCGATAGCGTTGATTTCCCAGCGGACCGTAAAGCTCGCTGTGCATCAACTCGGAAAAGCCGATCACGGCATTGAGCGGCGTGCGCAGCTCGTGGCTCATATTTGCCAGGAACATGGACTTGGCGCGGCTGGCCGTCTCCGCAGCATCGCGCGCGACCAGCGCAGCCTCATGTGCCTCCGCCAATCCCCGCTCGAGATTGCGGCGGCGATCGAGGGCGGCGCCGACCAGGAGAACCGAGAACCCGATCACCACTGCAAAGGCCTGCACAATCTCGATCTGGGCTGCGACGGTATGCTCCTTGAATCCACCACCTCCCTGGCCGAGCAGCACCGGGATCAGCAGGTACACGCCGCCAATTGTCGTGCCGATCGCGCCGCCGGCAAAGCCCCGCTGAAACGTCAGCAGCACCGCGGCCGGGAAGAAGAAGAATGCGAATGGATATGTGACGAAGACTTCCTCAAGGACGATGATCGCCACGAATATGCTGAGATACAGGAGCGTGCCGACGATCTGTGACCTGCTGAACATGTCCCGCAGCGCGCGCCACCGGACCGTCATCAGCAGAGGCGTCAACAGCGCCTCCGCAAGCGCTTTTGCTCCGACGAAGACAAATCCATTCACCAGAAACTCGGAGCCGGTGGTCATGTTGAGGAAGAAGGCCGCCAGGAAGCCGCACGTGATCGGCGCGAGCAAGCCGCCGGCCGCGTAGAAGGTCAGAAGAGACCGCGGCCGCACGAAGTCGCGTTCCAGGTGCAACAACCGCATCGGCACGGCGATGATGACGGCTTCCAGCAAATCGAACGCAGGCAAGAAGGCGAAGGGCATCTTGTCGCCAACAGCAAGGTGGCCCAATGCTTCCGCCAGACCGCCGACCACCAGCGCCAACGGCCAGTTGCGTCGGCTGGTGCGCAGAAGACAATATGTGATGACGGCGCCCGGCAGCCACAGCGGCGGCAGCCTGTTGGCGCTCCGCGTCAGCAGAATGCACGCAACCGTCAGGGTGAAGACCGCAAGCGCATAGGCGCCGATCAACGGCCATGACGGAAAGGAGCCCCGTCTTGTGCCTATGGACGGCAGGAATTTTGACATCGGAATGTGCGCCTGGACCATTACCCTTGGCGAAACCTACAGCCTTCGACATAACGAGCCGTTAACCGGGAACGCGCGTGAGAAAATAGGTAAACAAATTGCCGCTCGATGGAAAACCACAGACGAATATCCGTTCAACAGCTCCGCCGATTGCCCGAATTTTGTGTTCGCCTCACGCGGCTTCCAGCGCCGCCGCCGAGATGGGAAATCTGACGCGTGCCAGAGTGCCCTCGCCCTCGGTACTCTCGATGCGGAAGCGGCCGCCTTGCATCTCGGTGAGCGACCGCACCAGAGCAAGTCCGAGCCCCGTTCCCTGCTTGCCCGTCATCGCATGAAACTGGACGAACGGGTTGCCGACCTGCGCGAGCTTGTCGGCCGGAATACCGATTCCCGTGTCGCGAACCCTGAATTCGAGCTCGCATCCATCGGATACAACGTTGATCTCGATACGCCCGCCCGCCGGCGTGAACTTCACGGCGTTTGCAGTCAGGTTGAGAAGTATCTGCTTGAGCGCCCGGCGATCCGCGTGCAAAGGCGGAAGCTCGGACGGGATGTTTGACGTCAGCCTCAAGCCGGCTTGCGCCGCATTTTCCTTCATCATGCTCACGCAATCCTGCACGAGAGAGACGATCTCGAGCTTCTCCGGATGAAGCTCGAAGCGTCCGGCCTCGATGCGCGACATGTCCAGGATGTCGTTGATCAAGTCGAGAAGATGCGCACCTGCCCCGGAGATCAGATTCGAATACTCTTTGTATTTGCCATGGCCGTGAGGGCCGAATGTCTCTTCCTCCATGGCTTGAGAAAACCCGATCACCGCGTTGAGCGGCGTGCGCAGCTCGTGGCTCATGTTGGCGAGAAACATCGACTTGGCGCGATTCGCTTTCTCCGCTTCCTCGCGCGCCGCCAGCGCCTCCTCGCGCGCCGCGATCGCGTCTTCGCGCGATTGTTCCGCCCGCTCGATGGCTGCGCTCAGCCCTCGAGCGAGCCGTTGACGTTCTTCGAGTGCTGCGCCGATCAGGATGACAGAGAATCCCATAACGGCAACGAACGCTTGCACGACCATGAGCCTCTCCAACGGCGAATAGCCGTGGGCGACGCCATACGTCCGTCCAAGCAGCACCGGCGTCATGAGGTAGACGCTGGCGATCAGCACACCAGCCGTGCCTCCTGCGAAGCCGCGCTGAAACGTGAGAAGAACCACCGCCGGAAAGAACAGGAAGGAGAAGGGATGATCGCGAAGAACATAATTGACCCCGACCACGCCGAGCATCACGAGCAGCATGACGATCGTGCCGGAACGCTGATCGCGAGAAATCATCTCGCGGACCGCGCGCAACCGCACGGTCATGATCGGCGGCACAAGGATGAAAAGACCGAGCGCGGCAGCGCCGTACCAGGTGAATAGCGTGGAGTTGAATGGCCGGCCGAACTCAAGGTGGAGAAAGGCGGCGCCGGACACCGATGAAAATGCCGGCGCCAGCGACGCCAGGGCATAGAAGATCAGCAAGGATCTTGGCCGCGCGAAATCCTTATCCGCTCCCATCATCCGCAGCGGCAGCGCAACGATGAGACATTCCATCAGGTTACAAACGGGTAGCAGCAATGCCTGGAAAACAGTATCCCCGAGCGACAAGGCGGCTGCCGCGTCGGCAATGCCGGCGATCGTCAAAAGGACCGGCCATTGGCTGCGGGGCTGCGCCAGCATGGCGCAGACGATGACGGCATCGGCCGGCCAGATCGGCGGCAGCATGCCCTTGGTCCGGCTGATGAGGATGGCGGCCAGGCAAAGCAGATAGACAGGCACTGCCAATCGGAAGGCAGTACCGGGTGAGACACTACGCATGCGCGATGCAATGGCGGGTGCAATTGCCATCGGTTCCCTGGCTCCGGATCAAGCGCAAATGATGATGCTACCGGCAGCGGCATAACGGCCCGTTAACAGTTGGCCTCCCGCCCGATTGTGGGGTATTGCCGCACCAGGTCCTTTGTCCCAAAACGATGCGAACCGCGCGCCGCTCAATCCAAAGGAGTTTCCAATGTCTCAAGCCGGCCAACCAACCGCCCAAGCCACGTTGTTCAATGGTCCCAGTTTCAACGCCTCCGGGATTCAGATCGTCTCCGATGCAGACGAGGTTTCCCTGTATGTGACCTCGACCAGGCACGCTTTCAGCGCCAACGGCACCCAGGTGCGGCCGATCAACGAAGTCGTCGCACGCCTGATCATGACACCGGCAGCTGCCGCGCGCATTGCAGACGTGTTGCGCACCTATGTGGAGCAGCACGGCAAGGGGGGCCCAACTGCTTCGACGTGAAGGCCGGCGGACAGGGGTCCTCTATGAGTGTCGATAGGCGTCCCGATGCGCCCTTGTCATTCCGACATTGTCATTTGGCTCGCCCTTCAATCACGTATGCACTGCCACCGCCTCGGTCGTGGCCGCGGATGGAATCTTGACGGCCAAGATCGCGGCACCGAGAAGCGCGGCCAACACCGAGCCGATCAGCACGCCGATCTTGGCCACGGCGGAAATGTCGCCATGCGGGAATGCCTGATCGGCCATCAGCAGCGAGACCGTGTCCCCGATGCCGCACAGGCACGCCGCGCCGATGAAATTGCGCACACCGATACCATCGGGCGCGACGGCCACTTTGGACTTGATGGCGAGTAGCGAAGCCAACGAGATGCCGAGCGGCTTTCCGATGACGAGCCCGAGGATCACACCGGCCAAAACGTCGAGTGAGTGGGGCGCCGACAAATCCACGCGCAATCCGATACCGGCCGCGGAGAACGCAAACACCGGCAGGATGAGATAGGCCGTCCACGGCGAGACGGCTCTCTCGATGCGGTCCGCAGGCGACAGAAGCCTGTCGCTGGCGGCGGACAAATTGCGGCTCGCCCAATCCCAAACCGCTTCCTCTTCGAGATGACGCTTCTTTGAACTGCCTTTGGCCGCCTCTTTCTGTTCGCCCTCCAAGGTCGCGAGCGCGGTCGCGGCCTGTGCGAGCAGCGGACCCACCGCTGGCGTCGGACGTGTCGGCAGGAATGCGGCCAACACCACCCCGGCGAGCGCGCCATGGATTCCCGTCGAATGCAGACTGATCCAAAGCATCACCGTCGTGAGCAGGTATGGCCAGACCGCGTAAACGCGCCACCGATTGAGCGCGTAGAGGATCGCGATGGTGCCGAGGCCGATAGCGATCCATGCCGCGCTGAAGCCGCGCGGATAGAAGACGGCGAGCGTCAGAACGGAGAGGATGTCGTCGACAACGGCGAAGGCTGCCACGAATACGCGCAAGCTCGCCGGAATACGCGATCCGAACAGCGCAAGCACGCCGAGCGCGAAGGCGATATCCGTCGCCGTCGGCACCGACCAACCGGCGGACGTCGAGCCGCGGTTGAGCAGGAGGTAAATCGCAGTGGGCGCCAGCACGCCGCCGATGGCGGCGATGACGGGCAGCGCCGCGGCGCGCGGATCGGTGAGCGAGCCGCTCGTCATTTCTCTGCGGATTTCGAGCCCGACAAGCAGGAAGAAGATCGCCAGCAAGCCTTCCGAACACCACTCCGCCACCGGCATGGAAAGCAGGCTGCCCGGTGCTCCGATGCCGAATGGGATGCTGAGGATATGACGATAGAGCGGGGCGACGATGGTGTTCGCGCACAAGAGCGCCAGGGCGGCCGCGATCAGCAGTGCAAGACCACCGGACGCCGGAAGGCTGGCAAAGGAGCGCGCCGAGCGCTGCACCCGCGCTGCGACCGGCTGCTCGATGGCCTCAAGCATGGAGTAGTAGTCCCAGGCGCCGTCATAGCGCAGGCCATCGATGAATATCGTGGGCGTGCCGGTCACGCCGTTGTGGAGGCCGCGCCGGTGATCGGACTCGACCCGGGCCCGCACCTCTTCGCTTTCCAGATCATGTTCGAACACGCCCATGTCGAGCCCCAGCGAGCGGACGTGCTCCACAACCTCTTCCTTGCTTGGCGGCGGATTGTCGAACAGCCAGTCATGCATTTCCCAGAAGCGGTTCTGCCGCGCGGCCGCTTCCGTCGCCCGCGCAATGAAGTTTGAACCCGGATGCACCTTGTCGTTCGGGAAATGGCGAAAGACGTAGACGAACCTTTCGCCGAGCTTCTCGCGCAATTGCAGGATGACCGGGCGCAGCCGCCTGCAGTACGGGCAAAGATAGTCGCCATAGAGAACGGCGGTGACGGCCTTCCGCGCCGCAGGATTGCCACGGATGTGGTCGCGATCCTCGTCTACGGGATAGCGCAGCCACAGGCGATCCGAAGGCGTGTTGTCGGTCATTTGTCGCTCCGCACTGCCATGCCGACAGACTATACAAGAATTGCTGCGGTAGGCTTTTCGGTCCGGCCCCCAGCGGGATTTGAGCGACTGAAAAACCGCGGGA
Source organism: Rhizomicrobium sp. (assembly GCA_036500585.1). Taxonomy (GTDB): domain Bacteria; phylum Pseudomonadota; class Alphaproteobacteria; order Micropepsales; family Micropepsaceae; genus Rhizomicrobium. Next base: position 5,998 of record DASYBT010000080.1, on the reverse strand, counting down.
CGAGACTGGCCCGCGCGGGCCGTTGCGGCTCGTCACCAGGCACCATCGCGCAGCGATTGGCAGGAGTGCTGCCGTTACTTTCCCGCAACCACCGGGACTTTTCCGCACTGCTGTGTCGACAGGCTTTGGCTGGTCGCCGTCTGCCGAAGGAGCCTTCTTACTCAGCGTGGGAGGTCTGCTTGCGCAGGGTGGCGACGTCTTTGCCGGAGAGCGCCGACGGCTTGCTTCCGAAGCGCGCCGTCACGTAGTTGGCAACGGCTGCGATTTCCGCATCCGAATAGGCGTTTCCGAATGCCGGCATGGCGATGGCGCCACGCGGCGTCGTGCGCTTCATTCCGGAGACAATGATCTGGGCGACATTGGTCGCGCCCGGATCGTTGACGGCGCGCGCGCCGGTCAATGTGGCAAGCGAACTGAGCGGGCTCGCGCCTGTCCAGCTATGGCAGCTCGCACAGGCGCCTTCATAGATCTGTTTGCCGAGGGCGTTCGCAACCTGCGGCCCAATCCGGTGCGACGGCGATGCAGGCGGCGCGAGCGCGGCTGGCAGATCGGGCGAGGATTGCGCGGGGATGCTGCGCAGGTAAACCACGATGGCGCGAATGTCTTCCGGCGCCATGGTAGCGAAGCTCGCATCCACCGCTTCGCCCATCGGGCCCGACGCGGTACCGTGACCCGTCGCGTGGCCCGACGACATATAGGCGAACAGATCGCCGTCGCTCCAGGCCCCCACACCGGTGTTCTTGTCTTCCGTGATGTTGTAGCCGCGCCAGCCCGCGGTCACTGCGCCGGCGAACTTGCGGCGATTGTTCAACGCGAAGGCGAGATTGCGCGGCGTGTGGCACTCGCCGCAATGCGCCAGCGCTTCGGCAAGATAGGCGCCGCGATTCCATTGCGGGCTTCGGTCGGGATGGGGCCGGAAGCGCTGGTCGGCATTGAACAGTCCCGACCAAATGCCGATCAGCCATCGCTGATTGAACGGAAACACCAGTGTGCTGACTTTCACGGCGGCATGCACCGGAGCGAGGCTGAAGAGATACGCCTTGATGGCCAGCGCATCGGCATCACTCATGTAGGTGTAGGATGCGAACGGCATGGCGGGATACAGATGCGCGCCATCGCGCCGGATCCCCTGATGCACGGCGGCAAGGAATTGTGCATCCGTGTAGGTGCCGATGCCTGTCTCTCTGTCCGACGTGATATTCGGCGAATAGATCGTGCCGAACGGAAGCCGGAAGGCCAACCCGCCGGCGTATGGCCGCCCGCCGGGCTTGGTATGACAGACCTTACAGTCCGCAGCGCGCGCCAGGTATTCGCCGCGCTTTACAGTGCTGCCGCTTTTCAGTGCGGCGGGCACACTCGGATCGGCGCCGCGATAATCGGTGAGGGCCATCGTCTGGCCGCCGGCAAAATCCATCGCCTTCGGCGTGGTTGCGTACCAAATGAGGAGACCCAATCCCACGACAATGAGCGCAGCGAACCCGACCAGCGCTCCGCGGGTGAGCGCACCTTGCCGGAGGAACCAGCTTCGAATGCCGCTCATGCTGCGCCCCGTCGTGCGAGTGCGGTTCGGTCAATCGGAAGCTTGCGCAAGGCAACGCCTGTGGCGGCATAGATGGCATTGCGGATGGCCGGCGGCGCGGTGGTCGTGCCGGTCTCGCCGATGCCTCCGGGCGGTTCCGCGCTTTTGATGAGATGGACATCGATCGCCGGCGCCTGATCGATGCGCAGCATACGGTAGTCGTTGAAGTTGGATTGCTGCACGCGTCCGTTCTTGATCGTGATCTCGCCATAGAGAGCGGCGGTTGCGCCAAAGATCATCCCGCCCTGCAGCTGTGCGATAATGGTGTCCGGGTTTACCGCAATCCCGGTGTCGACCGCGGTTGTCAGGCGATGCAGGCGAACCTCGCCGTGCTCGTCCACTTCCACATGCGCGACGGTGGCAATGAAGCTGGCGAACGAAACCTGACAGGACACGCCGCGGCCGTGACGCGGCGGCAACGGTTTGCCCCAGCCGGCTTTCTGCGCGGCCAGATTCAGCGCCGCGAGCAGGCGCGGCGTCTTGCCGAGCATCGCGCGGCGGAATTCCACCGGATCCTTGCCGGCTCGCTTGGCGAGCTCGTCGATGAAGCTTTCGAGGGCGAAGACATTGTTGTTGGGACCGACGCCGCGCCAGAATCCCGTCGGCACCGCCAAGGGCTCGCAGCGCACGGCTTCGACCGTCAGGTTTGGAATCGCGTACGGCACATCGATGGCGCTGTCGACCTCATCGCCGTCGATGCCGTGGGCGGCCTTGAACGCGGGCGGCAGCCAGCGGGCGAGAACGGCAGACCCGGTCACGCGATGGTGCCAGCCATCGATCTTGCCGTCCTTCAAGGTAGCGGCGAGCCGGTCGTAGTAGAGCGGCCGATAGAGGTCGTGCTGGATGTCCTCTTCGCGCGTCCACACCACCTTCACCGGGCCATCGACATGCTGCGCCACGCGGATGGCTTTGAGCGCCATATCGGGTTCGAGCCGGCGACCGAAGCCGCCGCCGATGATGTGATTGTGGACGATCACCTTCTCCAGCGGCAGTCCAGTGGCGGCGGCCGCGGTCGATTGCACGCGTGCGATGATCTGCGTGCCAAGCCAGAGCTCGCATTTGTCAGCCGTGACATGCGCGACGCAGTTCATCGGCTCCATGGTTGCATGCGCGAGAAACGGCAATTCATAATGCGCTTCGAATTTGTCGCCGGTTCGGAGCGCGCGATCGGCATTGCCCACTTTTTTCGCGACAAGGCCCTTCTGCTCGCTCGCGGATTTGATCTGGCGCTCGAGCAGGGCGGAATCGACATGGCCGTTCGGACCCGGATCCCAGGCGACGGCCAGCGCATCGAGTCCGCATTTGGCGGCCCACATGTGGTCACCGACGACGGCAACCATATCGGGCAGCACGACCACCTGGCGCACGCCGGGCACTTTCTTCGCGGCGCTGTCGTCGACGTGGGCCACCTTGCCGCCGAAAGTAGGGCTGGCGGCAATGGTCGCGAACTTCATATCCGGCAGCATTACATCGATGCCGTAGATGGTCTGACCGTTGGTCTTGGCTGGTGTGTCGAGTCGCTTGATAGGCTTGCCGATCAGCTTGAATTTCTTTGGGTCCTTGAGCGGCGGATTTTGCGGTGGCGTCAGCTTGCTGGCCGCGTCCGCCAGTGCGCCGTATCCAAGCTTGCGGTCGCTGGCGGTATGGATCACCTGACCATTTGCGGCCTCGCAACTCGCCGGGTCGACACGCCATTGCTGCGCCGCCGCCTGCACCAGCATCGCGCGCGCGGCCGCGGCCGCCGTGCGCAGCGGTTTCCAGAAGGCGCGTATCGAGTTGGAATTGCCCGTGGCCTGCACGCCGAAGGCCGGATTTGCGTAGAGCTTCTCATCCGGTGGCGCGTGCTCGAGGGCAACCTGATGCCAGTCCGCATCCAGTTCCTCCGCCAGGATCATGGGAATGGAGGTGTAGACACCCTGTCCCATCTCCACCTGCGGCAAGACCAGAGTGGTCTTGCCGGTCGTGTCGATGCGGATGAAGGCATTCGGCGCAAATGGACCGGGTTCAGGTGGAACGCCTTCACTGTCGTTCACCAGCGCCGCGCGCGCCACGGGCAGGTGGAACGCAAGCACAAGGCCGCCGGCAATCCCGCCCTTGAGGAGCATGCGTCGCGACGGAATTTGTGCTGGGTTGGCCATTGGCAGCGCCCTACGCCTGACCGTCGCCGGCGGCGCGCTTGATCGCTTGCCGGACGCGCACATAGGTGCCGCAGCGGCAGATGTTTCCCGCCATCGCGGCGTCAATGTCCGCGTCATCCGGATGTGGCGTGGTGGCGAGCAGCGCTGCGGCGGACATGATCTGGCCGGACTGGCAATAGCCGCACTGAATCACCTCCACGTCCAGCCACGCCTTCTGGACCCGCGCGCCGGCAGGCGTTGCACCGATGCCTTCGATGGTCGTGACAGATCGATTGCCGACTGCGCTCACGGGCAAGAGACAGGAGCGCACCGGTTTGCCGTCGATATGCACGGTGCAGGCGCCGCATTGCGCAATGCCGCAGCCGAACTTCGTCCCGGTCAGGCCCAGGACATCGCGCAACACCCAAAGCAGCGGCATGTCGTCCGGCGCATTGACGCTCATCGGCTGGTTGTTGATGCGCAGCGTTCGCGCCTGAGCCACAGTCGTTCCCCCCGGCAGCCAATAGGACCTTCGGCGAATCTACGGCTGCGTGCAATAGCGCGTTTTGCGTGAGCAGTCGCACTTCACCCGCGTGTTTCGGCGCGTGGTCGGCGAGAGCCCAAACAACTGGCGAAGGGCCCACTGCGATGGACAACTGCATGGCGCGCCTTTGAATCGCCGCGGAGCGAAGCAGCAGCGAGCCATGACGTGAAGAAATCGAACGCGGTGACCAGCCCGGTCTCGGCATAGCGGTTGGCGCGATTGTGAATTAGAACGCCAACGTGACCTGGTCATTGGGAACCGCCGGCGACGTTTGCCAAGCGCAGGCGAGATCGCATTCGCCTTGCGCCCATCCGGCGTTGGTGCTCACGACCTGCATCCTCGCGTCGAGTCTCGCCTTCGTGGATGGCTCCGTCGTCAATGTCGGCCTTCCTGCCATTGGACGAAACCTTCACGCCGGCGCCGCGGAGCTGCAGTGGGTCATCAACGCCTATCTTCTGCCGCTGAGTGCATTGCTGCTGATCGGCGGTGCGGCGGGAGATCGTTTTGGCCGGCGCGGTGTTCTGCTTTTCGGCGTGTCGCTGTTCGGCGCCGGTTCTGCGTTTTGCACGCTCGCACCGGCTCTTGGGTGGCTGCTGTTCGCTCGGGCACTGCAAGGAACAGGCGCGGCACTCCTCCTGCCAAGCAGCCTTGCGATCCTCGGCGCTGCATTCCCTGGAGAAGCACGCGGCCGTGCCGTGGGAACGTGGTCTGCGGCGAGTTCCGTCGCGGCGGCGCTCGGGCCCGTGCTCGGAGGATGGCTGATCGATGCGTTCGGTTGGCGCGACATATTCCTGATCAACATCCCGCTCGCGATTGCCGCAGTCGTTCTGGCGCTCGTCTTCGTCCGCAAGGATCGGCCTGAAACGGAGGCTCCGCTCGACACCCGGGGTGCGCTGCTGGCAACGCTCGCGTTGGCCGCGGTGACGTGGGGTCTCACGACGGGAGCTGGGCGTGGCGCATCGCCCATCGGAGCGGCCGCAACCGTCGCCGCCGGAATTGTTCTTCTCGGCGCCTTCGTTTGGGTGGAGCGGGCGCAAAAGAACGACGCCATGATGCCGCTGGCGCTGTTTGAATCGGCAGATTTCATCGGCCTGACCTTGCTGACCCTTCTTCTCTATGGCGCGCTGGGTGCGCTGCTGGTGATGGTGCCCTATGTACTCATCCAGGGCGCCGGATACTCCGGTACGGCTGCGGGCGCGGCCCTGCTGCCATTCCCCATTATCCTGGCGCTCACCTCGCGCGCCATGGGCGGTGTCGCCGGACGATTTGGTTCGCGTCTGCCGCTGACGGCGGGACCGATTGTGATTGCCGTGGGCTTCCTGCTGCTTCTGCGCGTCAATCCGGGAACGGACTATTGGCGGGGTGTTGCACCTGCGATCGCCGTGATGTCGATCGGCATGGCAGGAGCCGTTGCACCGCTCACCACGGCGGTGCTCGCGTCCGTCGATGCAAAGCACACCGGATCGGCATCGGGACTGAACAGCGCGGTGGCGCGCACCGGCGGGCTCATCGCCACCGCACTGCTGGGCGGGATATTCGCCGCCACAGGGCCCGACCTTTACAGTGCCTTCCACCAAGCCGCGCTCGTTTGTGCATTGGCCTGCATCGCGGCCGGCGTCTCTGCCGCTCTGCTGGTCGGCCGCCGAGAGCGGCTTGCCCGCTAGGGGGAAGCGAAACCTACATACGGCTTGAGGGAATGATCGTGGGCGGCTGCAGAAATCCGGCGTGAACGAGAGGCAGCGTAAGCAGCTTTTCTCT
>DASYBT010000079.1:0-18106 GCA_036500585.1 Rhizomicrobium sp. | reverse complement strand
ACAAACAGCAGAATTCTTCTTTAACCGTCGCCGCCACAGCGACATCGAATTTTCCCATTGGCTGCGCGAGGTGAAGACTGCTCAAACGGTGCACCAGCTGTTTTCCGATGCGATGCCGGCCGCACGTTTGCAGAATGACCCGAATCCGACGATCCGAACCATGGCGGCGAAGCTCTGCCGGCTCGCAAGGATCCATGAGTATGTCGATATGGCGGAGACCAAACGGCTGTTCGAGCGCCTGGACCGGTCGCGCGGCTTGCTGGTGAGTACCTTTCACAGCGGATTTCTCAGTATCTCGACCTATTTTTTCGTCATGGCGATGCCCGATCCTTATTGGGTCACGCGTGTCGCACGCGCGGGCGACGCATCTTCAAACGCCATCGTGGTGCAAGACAGCGAACGCGCGGCCGCATTCCGAACGTTGAAGGCGCTGACCGCAGGGAAGGCCGTTCTCATGGCGCCGGACGGACGGCACCATGGAGAATCCTCCGCCGTTGCCATGGAGGTGCTGGGTATAAGGACCACCGTTTCGCAAGGTGCTGCCGTGCTCGCCTATGAATCGAATTGCGATACGGGATGGATCGGCGCCGTGCGCCGCGGGAATGTCTTCGTGCCGGAATACATTGCCGGACCGCGGCGCCTCGCAGGCGAGCCCTACCCCGCCTTCCGCGATCGTTGGGTTGCCTTCTACGCCGAGCGGATCGAGCACTCCCTCACCTGCGAGCCGGAGAATCTTGTTCCCACATCGCGCTGGTCGTGGCCCCACAGCAGCCTGTGGAGGTGACGAAGCGAGAGCGGCGGGCGCCGGTCAGGGCGCCGTCAGCTCACCCACCAGGGTCTGATTGCCGTACACGTTCTTCAGCGCCTCGGTGATGGCGGCGGTGGAAACCGCCACCGTGCGGTTCACCCGGTCGTCGAATCCGAACGCGCCGCCCAGGCTCTCGATGTTGCCGTCGAACACCGCGCCCAGCACATCGCCATTGGCGTCGATCATCGGCGAGCCGGAATTGCCGCCGATGATGTCGTTGTCGCTGACGAAATCGAACACCGTGTTCGGGTTCACCTTGGCTTGCGCATCCTGCCACTTCGGCGCCAGGTTGAACGGCACCTGGCCGGTCGCGCGCTGCCACAGCCCGCTGAAATAGGTGAAGGGCGGCACGGTCACGCCATTGTCCGTCCAGCCTTCCACCTTGCCGTACGAGATGCGCAAGGAGAAGGTCGCGTCGGGATAGGTGCTGGTGCCGTAGACGGCAAAGCGTGCCTTGGCGATCTTCTCGGCAGCACGGTCGGTCGGCCCGGTCACCTTGTCCTCATATTCCTTGCGGATGGCGCGGCTTGCCGCGTCGGTCGCCAGCACATATTTGATCAGTGGATCGTCGCTGGCCTGCACGGCCGCCAGTCCGCCATCCCACAGCTGCTTGCGAAGATTGACATCGCCAAGCTTGGAGGCGGCAAGCCGCGCCGACAACGACTCGGGCGAATCCCTGCCCAGGAACGTCTTGGTGCCTGGGGCATCCGCCGTCAGATTCTCGCGCAACTTGGACAGCCAGAATTCCAGCGCCAGCTGCTCGAGCTCCGGATAGACCGGGCGTTCGTCCAGCACGCGCTTCTCGAGCAGCGGCAGATGGCTGTCGGTATATTCCGGCAGGCGCTGGCTGTTCGGCTTGGCGCGTTCCTCGGCCGCACGCACCAGAGCGCGCGCATAGCCGAACAGGTCGGAGCCGAATCCGGCGCGCGCTTCCTCGAACAGGTAGGGTTTGTAGAGCGCCTTGCGGGCGATCTGCGCCTGTGCGGTATCGGCCCACGGATCTGCAATCTCCTTGGCCAGCGCCTTGTTGTGCATCGTCCGCGCCCGCAGGTCGGCATCGAACTTCTGCTTCTGCTTGATCAGCGCGGGGTCGACCAACGCCTGCTCCTCGCCGTGCAGCGCCTTGAAGCTGTTCTCGATGCCGAACAGCAGATCGTCGCTGATGCGGGCGTGATCGACGCTTTCTTCGCTAAACCGGATGAGCCGGCCGCGCAATTCCGAGAACATGATGAGAGTGTCGGGCAGCGCCGTATCCCGCAGGAATTCGAGTTGCTCGGCGGTCAGCAGCCGCTCCGTGGATCCCGGATTGCCGACGACGAACACGGGCTCGCCGGCTTTCGGCGGCGCCACGCTCCACTTCAGGTGATCAGGCGACGAAATCGGCTTGCCGTTCTCGTACAGCCGCACGAACGAGCAATCGAGGTCGTAGCGCGGGAAGTTGAAATTGTCCGGGTCGCCGCCGAAGAACGCCGTCTGCAATTCCGGCGCGAATACCAGCCGCACGTCGGAATATTTCCGGTAGGTATAGAGTTTGTACTGGCCGCCCTCGTAAAGCGTGACCACCTGGCAGTGGAACAGCGCCTCCTTGCCGGCGCAGCCTTGCTTCTCGATGTCTGCGATGGCCGCGTCGCGCGCTTTCACGAAAGCCTGGCCGGTCTTGCCGGCCGCCGCATTGGTCACTCTGGGCGTCACATCGGCGATGGAGGTCAGCACTTCGGCCTGCATGCCGGGACAGAGCTTCTCTTCCTCGCGGTTCGCCGCCGAAAATCCGTCCTTCACGTAGTCGACCTTGTCGCTCGAAAGCGCCTGGGCGCAGTCGCGCACGCAATGATGATTGGTCAGCACCAACCCGTTTGCGGTCACGATGGAGGCCGAGCAGCCGGAAGAGAGCCGCACCGCGGCGCCGCGAATGCGGTCGAGCCAGGTCTGATCGATGGTGACGCCGTATTTCGCTTTCACCTTGGCTGACGGAAAATTGTCGAACGTCCACATGCCCTCGTCGGCAAAGGCATGCCCGGCGCACAGCGAGATCGCGGCCACGGCGCAGAGCGCGCCAATCGACGATTTCATGGAAAATTACCCTTATTTCTATCGTGCCGCGGCAGCGGCCGGAATTTGGGCCGCAACTCGCCTCATCCTGGCAGCCGCGTCAAGTTCCAAGTCCGCGCACCCCCAGGCGCTCGGGTGTCGCTTAAGCGGCCATTAATGGCGACGCCCGTATTTTACGGCAGCGAAGGTCAGGGGAATGCACGACAAGTCGGGCCATAGGCGGGACGCGCTCCTGTCGCGATACACCGCGGATCTCGGACGATTGATTTCGCGCCGCGAGGCCGAAGCGGCCCTGCGCGCGGCTGCCATGGAATCCGCCATCGCCAACCGCACCAAGTCGGAATTCCTGGCCAATATGAGCCATGAGCTTCGAACGCCGCTCAACGCCATCATCGGCTTTTCTGAACTGATCGCTGCCTTCAGCGAGAGCGAAAAGACGCGCGGCAAGAGCCTCGAATACGCGGGCTTGATCAACCAGGCCGGCAAGCACCTGCTCAACATCATTTCCGACATTCTCGACATTTCGAAAATCGAGAGCGGCTCCTTCGCGCTGGACGTCGGCGCCCATTCGCTCAAGGAAATCATCGATGCCAGCGTGGCGCTGGTCGAGCCGCGCATTCGCGACCGGTTGCAGAAGCTCGAGGTTCGCGTCGCGCCGAACCTGCCGACGGTGTCGATCGACGAACGGCGTATCAAGCAGGTGATCATCAACCTCTTGAGCAACGCCAACAAATTCACCCCGCGCTACGGCACGCTGACCGTCATCGCCACCGCCGAGCGGCGAGACTTCGTTACCGTCGCGGTGCAGGATTCCGGTATCGGCATGAACAAGGACCAGATGGCTCAGGCGATGAAACCGTTCGGCCAAATCCAGTCTGCCCATACCCGCGGTCATGAAGGCACCGGGTTGGGGCTGCCCATTTCCAAGGCGCTGATCGAGCAGCATGGCGGCCACTTCTTCCTTTCCAGCGAGCCCAATGTCGGAACCATGGTTGCATTCACCTTGCCTGTGCACGCGCCGGAATTCTCCGCCGCGTCACCGGCATCGTCCTGGTCGCGTTTGGGCACAGCCGCACCAGTCGGGAGTCCTGCATGAGCCAGCCAGCTATTCGTCTGCCCGAACGCAAACCGGATGGGCACAAGAAGCCGGTGGTCGCCGGGGCGCGCCGGCTGGCGCATATCGTGTCGGTTTCCGGGGCCAAGGCGGTAGCGGCCATCGAGCGCGTCAATTCGGATTCCGAGCGGCGAACCGAGCGTGTCGAAATCGGCACGGTGACGAAGATCGCCACGCCGCATTCTGTGGTCATCGGCCTTGTCACCGCGGTATCGACGCCGATGCCGGACTGTCCCGAACACAACACCATCGAACTCTGTGAGCTGTCCCTTGCGGGTGAAATCGTGCTTGGTCATGACGACCGCCTGACCTTCCGCCGCGGCGTCGCGAACATGCCGGCGGTGGGCGATCCGGTTTATCTGGCCGACGGCGGCGATTTGCGCGTCATCTATTTGCAGCCGGGCCATGCCGCGATCGAGATCGGAACGCTATATCAGGCACCGGACATTCCCGCTCGTGTGCTGTTGGACGAGCTGCTCAGCAAACATTTCATCGTGGTGGGCACCACCGGCTGCGGAAAATCCTCATCGCTCATTTGTCTCATGCAGAGCGTCATGAGCGAATATCGCCACGCGCGCATGGTCATCCTCGACATTCACAACGAATACCCGCATGCCTTCGGCGACAGGGCGGAACTGCTCGACACCAACAACCTGCAGCTTCCCTTCTGGCTCCTGAATTTTCAGGAACTGACGCATGCGCTCGCCAGCAAGGAAGACACCCGCGACGAGGAAATCGAAATCCTCAGCGAGGCTGTTCTGTCCGCCAAGCGCCGCTATTCGGACGCTCAAGCCGGCCGGTTGCGCAGGCAGAGCGACAATGCCGGCATCACCGTCGATACACCCACGCCGTTCCGCCTGTCGGACGTTGTCGCCTACATCACCGATCATCTCGGCAAGCTCGAGCGCGTACGCAGCACACTGCCCTATCGCCGGCTGATCAACCGTATCGACGCCTTCATCGCCGACCCGCGCTACAGCTTCATGTTCGGCAGTCTGGTGATCGAAGACACGATGGTCGACACCTTGTCGCGCCTGTTCCGAGTCCCATCCGGAGGGCGGCCCGTCACGGTGCTGAATCTCTCCGCCGTGCCGCCGGACATTCTGGACGTCGTGATCTCGCTGTTGTCGCGGCTCGCCTTCGACCTTGCCATCTGGAGCCACGGCCGCATTCCGCTGCTGCTCGTTTGCGAGGAAGCGCACCGTTACGCGCCGGCCGGGCATGATGATGTGTTCATGCCGACCCGTCTGAGCCTGGCGCGCATCGCCAAGGAAGGCCGCAAGTATGGCGTATCGCTGGGGCTGATTACACAGCGGCCGTCGGAACTGGATCAAACCATCCTGTCCCAATGCAGCACCATGATCGCCATGCGGCTATCGACGGAACGCGACCAGGCTGTGATCCGCGCCAACACGCATGAAGGCGAATTCGATCTGCTCGAATTCCTGCCGCTGCTGGGAGACCGCGAAGCCATCGTGCTCGGCCAGGGCGTGGTGATGCCGATGCGCATCCGCTTCAAGAATCTCGCGCTGGCCGACCGTGCCGGTACCGGCCATGCGAACTTCTCCAGTGCGTGGAAAGATTCGGAGGTGACGACGGCAACGCTCGAGGAAGTCGTCAAGCACTGGCGCTTGAGCACGAAGACGAAGCTCGGACAGTCGGGCGGCTGAACGAACCCGCATCTATTGACCAACGCGCGCCTCGCACCTAAGACGCGGCCGTCACAGGCTGGATGCGCATGAACGACGTCGCCGCGAAGGAAAAGAAGACCGGCAGGGCAACCGCCTTGTCGATCCCGCGCTACGCGAGCATCGAGGATCTGATCGAGAAAACAAAGCCGGTGACGCCGGTCTATTGTCTGTTTCCCGAGAAGTTCAACGAGGCGGCACGGAGGTTCGACGCGTTCCCCGGTGACGTGCTCTATGCAGTCAAGGCCAATCCGGCGCCGCATGTGCTGGATTCGGTTTATGCCGCCGGCATCCGCCATTACGACACGGCATCGCTGGCCGAGATCGAGCTGGTTCGCGCGCGCTGCCCGGATGCGGTCTGCCATTTCATGGCGCCGGTGCGGATCGCCGGCGCCGCGCGCACCGCGTTTCACAAATACGGCGTCACGGATTACGTCGTCGATTGCGACGCCGAGCTCGACAAGCTGGTTTCTGAAACCGATGGCGCCAAGGGCCTGCGCATTTTCGTTCGCATCGCCACGCCGCTGGGCGGCGCGCTGATCGAACTGTCGAGCAAGTTCGGCGCGACGCCGGAGCATGCCGCGCGGTTGCTCAAGCGCGTCGTCGAGATCGGCGCCACGCCGGGGCTTACGTTCCACGTCGGCTCCCAATGCCTGTCGCCGTTCTCCTATGCGCAGGCCATCGAAATGGCGCGGCGGACGGCAGCGATGGCGAATGTGGACATCGCCGCGCTCGACATCGGCGGCGGATTTCCGGGGCCGTATCACAACAACGATGTGCCGCCCTATCACTGGTATTTCGACACCATTCGCGAGGCGCTCGCCACCTTGCCGCGCGAACCCAAAGTCATGTGCGAACCCGGTCGGGCACTGATCGCCGAAGGCGTTTCGCTCATCACGCAGGTGGTGCTGCGCAAGGACGACAAGCTGTATCTGAACGATGGCATCTACGGCAGCTTCGACGAGCTGACCCTGCCGGGCTGGACCGCGGATTATCCGCTTCGGGTGTTCAGGCTCGACAATTCCGGCCACGCGATCCAGCAACCGCAAGGCCACACGCCATATCGCGTGTACGGACCTACCTGCGACACATTGGATGTGCTGCCGCGTCCTCTGATGCTGCCGGACACGATCCGCGCCGGCGATTTCATCGTCATCGATGCGATCGGCGCCTACTCGATCGCACTGCGCACCACCTTCAACGGGTTCTACCCGGACACCTGGGCCGTCATCGGGAATTGATGCCGCCGGCGCGATTGCCGCCATCCAGCGCGAAGCTATAGAGCTTGTGGTTATCCGATCCGACGAACACTCTGCCGTTCACCACCGATGGGGGAGAGAACATGAAAGTGTTCGTGGCGGGAGCACTCCAGAGCGAACTGCCGCTGGCAGCATCGAGCGCGTAGAGCACGCCGTCTTCCGTTGAAGCGACGTAAACCACGCCATTGGCCACGGCAGGCGTATCATCGATTTCTGTGCCGGCGTTGAAGTTCCATTTGGACGCGCCGGTTTTCGCATCGAAGGTGTAGAGATTGCCATCAAAAGAGCCGGCGTAGACGAGCCCGTTTGCCACTGCGACGCCAGACTGTGAGAAGCCGCCGAACGGCGAGTGCCAAAGTTCTTTTCCTGTCGCCGCTTCGGCGGCATAGACGCCGTACTCGTTCGTAGGCATCAGGTACACGGCATAGAGCGCGCCATTCGAATAGGCCGGCGCGGAAATGACTGGCGCCTCCCGCCTCCAGATGACGGCGCCCGTTGCCGCATCGAGCCCGCGCAACGTGCCCTTGCCGCCCACATACACGACGCCATTTGCCACCGCCGGGCTTTGTGTGCCGCCGGTCCGCACGCGCCATTTCAGTGCGCCGCTCTTTGCGTCGAACGCATAAAGCTTTCCGGCCGAGGTGACGTACACCGTGTCGTTCGCAACTGTGGGCGATGCCCCCTCATACCGCCCTAGCTTTGCCGTCCACGCCGGCTTCCCATCGGCGATCTGAAACGCATAAAGGACGCCGTAGTATGATGCGACGAACACTCTTCCATCGGCGATTGCCGGTGACGAGTTTCTGATTCCCGGCGCATCGGCGACCCATTTGACGGCGCCGGTGGCCTCGTCGAGCGCGTAGAGCTTTCCGTCCCACGATCCGGCATAGACGATCCCATTGGCGCTCGCCGGCGAGGAACGGATGACATCGCCGGTTTCCGCCGACCAGGCGACGGACAGGCCCGCAACATTGCCGGCGTTCAGCACCGTTTCATGTTTGTTGAAGCGGTCGCCTTTCGCCGAAAAGCCCATCTGCCGCCAGTCCGTGTCCGGACCCGAAGCCAGTGCTGCCGCCGGTATGCTCAATGCCGCGGCCATGAACAGCGGCTCGCACAACTTCCGAATTTTCATTGGATTTCCCCGACTTGCTTTTTGAGGCGCGGAAGGTCGTGTGGGCCGGCGACAAAAGCAAGTCCCGCGCATCGCAATGGACGATTTCTTAAGGGCTACCGGCGTAAGTCAGTCGGACATATGAGCCTCGTCGACTCCAAGCAGCGCCTCGATCGCCTGATAGAACTCGCCAGTCAGGAGGGATTGCCCGCGCGCCGCGCGCTGGTCGGCGAAATCGCCGATCTGCTGCTCGACTGGCCGGACAACTATCCTGCGGGTATGCGCGAGCCGTTCGAGGCATTGTTCACGCGCGCCATTCGCGACGTGGACGCCGATACGCGTCACCTCATGGCGGGCCGCCTTGCCCATTCGGAAAAGGCGCCCCTTTCGATTCTGCACGGTCTTCTGCCGGATGCTCCGGTTGCGGCGCGCGCTGCCATCGTCTCCCACTATGCGAACGTGACCGACGGCGCCATTCGCATCGGCGTCAACGAGGCGACGTTGCTGCCGGCGGCACGCACGGCAACGGAAGCCGAGCTCGCGCAGGTGCTGACATCGCGCTTTCGCATCCCTGACGAAATCGCCGCGCGCGTTGTCGGAGACAAGTCCGCATTCCTGCTGGCTGTGCTATGCAAGGGCACGCGCGTCAGCCGCGCCACGTTCTCGGCGCTGGCCCTGTCGGCGGCGCCGCATGCGTCCGCGGAAGAAAGTTACCGCCGCCTTTCCGCCTACGACGACGTGCCGGAAGACGGTGCGCGCGGTCTGCTTGCCTATTGGCGTTCGCTTGTTGCGACCGCCAGAGCGCAGGCAGCCTGACGAAAACTTTCCCGCACGGCCGGTTGCTCGCTTGCCCCGAATGCGGCACCGTGCAAGCAGCCGGGAGGGCATGCTGGTGCAGAGAAGCGGGGCCGTTGTTGCTCTAGGGCTGTTGGTATCGGCATGCGCGTCGACGCCGGATGTCACCATCGCCTACTATCCGGCCAAATCCCTCACCACATTCCAGGTCACGGAGAACGTCGCCTGCACGCAGGACGAGATGAAGCTGATCGCGACGAATGCCGTGACCGCCGCCACGGAATATTCCGCCGACACCAGTGCGCCAGCCCGCCACTTGCGTCTCAAGGCGCTCGACAACGATTTCGCGGATGCCGCGCTGTCCGTCGAATTGTTCGGCGACGGCCGCCTCAAGGCCATCAACGCCAGCTCGACAGGTGAAGGTCAGGCCGTCATCACGGCCGCCGCCGGACTGGCGGGGACCATGGGGCCCATGCTCGGCATGGGTCCGCAGCGGCCGCGCAAGCTTCCCATCTGCGCCGTGCTGAAAAACTGGGCGGGTGGAAAGGCGACACTGACCTTCGTCAAATCGTTCGATCTCGCACAAGTGCCGTCGGCGTCGAGCCACGTCCTCAACGACGAGGAGGCAGCAGTGAGCGATCCCGGCCTCTATGAGCAGATTGCCGACGTGCTGCCGCGAGTGACGTTCAGCATCGGAGACAAGACGCCGGTGCCGCGACCGGCAGCGTATGTGTCCGACAACGCCGACAGCGCGCTCGCGCTCGCCTTGCGGGACACCAGCACGGTGCGGCTCGATTTCGATTCCGACGGGCATTGGCTGGGTGCGAAGACGCTGACCATCCCGGGGCCGGGCGATTATGTGCTGCCGATCCCGAAGGCGGCGCTGTTCGGCGGCCAGACATTTTCGATTGCCTTGTCGGAATCCGGCGCGGTGACGTCGCTGTCGTATGGCAAGACGAGCGGGGCCGCGGCCGCGATCGGTTCGGCAACCGCCGTGGCAACCACCGTGACGCCCTCGCCTTAAAGAACCGGCGGCAGATCACTGCTGGTTCATGCAGGCAGCATCGTTCGACGTGTTGAAAGTGTCGAGCCACCACACATTGCCGGCGCAATTCCGATTGGCATCGTAGACATCGTCGATCCCGTTCCCGCCCGCGTACAATGTGGCCATCACGTTCTGATCGGAATGGCCGTCGATCACAAAACCGTACTTCGTGTTGTTATAGGCGCTTCCCGAAGTGACCACGTTGCGCAGGCTAGACTCTGACTCGCAGCCGCCGGTCGGTCCCTTGGTCGAGCAGCCGATGTAGACGCCCGCGATTCCGTTGGCGCCGTTGTCCCCGGCGTTGAACTGGTCGAACAAATTGCCGTTCGAGTTCTCGATGAACACGCCGTAGATGCCGTTCGAGAAGGCACCGTAGTTGTGAATCATCGTTCCGGATGCGTTGAGGAGGTGATACCCGAAGCGGCGATTGCCGTCGGTATCATTCTCACCCACCGTCACGCCGTTTGCGCCATTCACGAAGATGCCGGTGTCGCGATTCTTGTTCGCATCGTTGCCTTCAACCAATGCGCCATCGGCATCGATTTCCATGCCGGTGGCGAACTTTTTGAATGCTAGACCGCCGCTGCGGAAGCCGGTGGCGTTCGGCATCACATGCAGCCCGGTTCCGGCGCCGGCGCCGGTGACGGTGTGGAACTTGCTGAACAGCATGACATTCGGCGCGTCCACGACGAAACAATCGCCGCTCGCCTTCAGGTTCCCTTTCACGAAGTAGAATCCGCTGGCGTCGATGGATTGGCAGGCGGTGAGGACGGTCATTCCGTGAGGATAGGTCTTGAGCACACATTTCGGACTGCCGGTGGAGAAGCTATTCGCAATCCAGAAGTTGCTGCCGCAGGCCTTGTTGTGATCCAGCGCGTCGGAGACGGCGGCGTCTGCGCCGGTATCGTAGCCACAATCCGCGACGAGGTTGTTGCCTGCGCCCTTCTTGATGACGATGCCATACTGGCCGTAGTCCAGTTCGCAGGTTCCAACCGTGTTGCCTGAACTATCGATCTCGACCTGCATGGCATTCTGGTAGGCTGTGAACCCGATTGTCACGGAGTTCTGCGAGCTCTTATCCAGCCACAGTCCATGATCGGTGTTGTAATACATCTGCAAACCGTTGATGCGAATGCCAGCCGCCGACGTGACATGGACGCCGATGCCGTTGCTGCTCGACTCGACATTGTCCACCAAGGTTGGGTTGCTGCTGGCGCCGGCGAGCAGCAGGCCCGTCGTATTGTTCTCCAGCGACAGCCCGCCAATGGACGCTCCGCCGCCCTGATCAACGATGCCGTTCTGGAAATAGCGCACAACACTGCCGTGGCCGCGGATGACAACGCCGGTCGCGCCTTTCGCAATCGTGATCCCCGTTCCCTTGCCCGAGCTGTCGCCGTCTATGGTTTCATAGAGCGCCAGGGTCACGTTACTGGCCTTGATCGTGATGCAGTCGCCGGTGGCGCTAAGCTCGGACTCTGTGGCGTAGTATCCGGGACTGCTGATCGTCGCCGGGCAGGAGGCGATCACCGTCGGAGCTGCGGCCGATAGCGGTCCGGCGGCGCCGAGCCATAACACGGCAACTGAAACTGACATTCCACAAAGTCTACCCATGAACGCCTCCTGCTTTCGGGGGAGGCTGACAAAGAAGATCAAAGCGCGCATCCACCATATGGTGGAAAACATCTGTTCCGGCTGGCCGATGTGCCTTACGATTGTGCCAGCGAGTGGGTGCGTGGATGCGAGTCGGTCTGATCGATGAACAGCTGGTGACCGCGCTGTACGACACCGCCTTGTATGGCGGCGACTGGCAGCCGGCGCTCGAACGCTTCCGCGTCATACTCAGTTCGGCGGAAGCAGCGCTGCCGATCTGGCAGGACACCGCCTCGCGAGACGCTGCTCAGGTGCACATCAGCGGCCATTTGCTTACGCCCGAAGTTCGCGAGCCCTACATGCGCCACTACGGCCGTATCGATCCGAAGCTGGGGGTGCTCGCCCGCAACCAGGTCAACTATCTGTTCAACGATGCGCGGCATTTCAATCGCGACTTCGTCGCCCGCAATCCGTTCTACCAGGAATACACCAGGTCGCTCGGCATGCGGCACACATTGGACATGACGATCGGCCGCGACCATGGCTCGGAGCAATTCCTGGCGGTGATGCGCGCGCCTTCGCAGGGTCCCTATGACGCCAAGGAGGAAGGTTTGTTTCGCCGGTACGCACACCATTTCGTTCGCGTGCTGAAGTTGAAAGACACGATCGATGATGCGCATAGGCTCGGCAGGCTTGCCGGCGCCGCACTTGACAGCTTGCGCATTGCCGCAGTGATCGTGGATGGCCGCTGCCGCGTGCTGCTCAGCAACCGCGCGGCCGAATCTGCCTGTGGCGCAGGGGAGGAGCTGCAGCTGCGCAACGGGCGGCTCAGCGCGCGCTCAGCGAAAGCGGCGGAGCGTCTTTCCGCGGCAAGTGCGCAGGCGGCCAGCGGTCACACAACGGCGAAAGTCCTGCGCCTGCCGCGGGCGAACGGAGCCGATCGCATCGTCTGGATCGCACCGTTGCCGGCGGAAAGCAATATTGTGGAAACGCCAGGCGCCATCGTGCTGATTGGTGGCAGCGCGGAAGCCAGAACCGCCGGCGCCGCCGATGTTGCCGCAATTTATGGCCTTACCGTCGCGGAGGCGGAGCTTGCGGTTGCCCTCGGCCGTGGCGCCACATTGTCAGAAGCGGCGGCAAGACGCGGCGTGAAACTTTCCACGGTGCGCTCGCAATTGCTGTCTGTGCTGCAGAAGACCGGCGCGCGGCGCCAGGCCGACCTCGCGCGCATGCTTGCGAACCTGCCCGGCACGCTGCTGCGGCAATAGCATCGGCAGGAGTGGGACGCCCGGTCTGCTGCTGCTGCTATTGCGCGTGGACTTCGTGGCGTTCGCGAGTCTTGGCGAATTTCAGCTTCGGCAGCTTCTCGGCGACATAGCCCAGTTCCCACGCAGACTTGGCGAGGAACACCGGCGCGCCGTCGCGATCCGTCGCCATCTGGTTGCTATAGGTCGACACCAGCTTCTCGATGTCGGCTTCATCGCCGGAAATCCACCGCGCCGTATCGTAGGGCGACATGTCCAGCTCCACATCGAGACCGTATTCATCGCGCATCCGGCTCCTGAGCACGTCGAGCTGCAGCTGGCCGACCACGCCGACGATCCAGTTGGCGCCCAGCATCGGCTTGAACACTTGCGTGACGCCTTCCTCCGCCAGACTCTCCAGCGCGCGCGTCAGATGCTTCTGCTTCATGGGATCGGCGAGCCGCACGCGGCGCAGGATCTCCGGTGCGAAATTGGGGATGCCGGTGAAGACGACGTTGCCACTCTCCGACAGCGTATCGCCAACGCGCAGCACGCCATGATTGGGAATGCCGATGATGTCGCCGGGCCACGCTTCGTCCACCGTCTCGCGCTCTTGCGCAAAGAACAGGATGGGATTGTGGATGCCGATCTGCTTGCCGCTGCCGGATTGTTTCAGCTTCATGCCGCGGCGGAATTTTCCGGACGCGAGGCGCAAGAAGGCGACGCGATCGCGATGGTTCGGGTCCATGTTCGCCTGCACCTTGAACACGAACCCAGTGACTTCGTTTTCCGACGGCTCGATCACTCGGCCTTGGGCGGCTTGCGCCCGCGGACTCGGCGCATATTCGGCGAGCGCCGCGATCAATTCCTTCACGCCGAAATTCTTGAGCGCCGAGCCGAAGTAGACCGGCGTCATGTGGCCTTCGTGATAGCGGTCGGTGCGAAAATGCGGCAGCCCGGCCTGCGCCAGCTCCGCCTCCTCTTCCAGTTTCGCCAACACCTCCGGCTCCAGATGCGCGCGCATCGCATTGCCGCCGATGCGTTCGCCTTGGCCCGGCCCCGGCGCGAACACGACGAACTCGTCCGCGTGCAGATCAAGCGCACCTTTGAAATTCAGTCCCGCGCCGGCCGGCCACATCATCGGTGCGCATTCGAGCTGCAGCTGGTCGGAAATCTCATCGATCAGCTCCAGCGGATCGCGCGCCTCGCGATCCATCTTGTTGATAAAGGTGACGATGGGGATGTCGCGCAGGCGGCATACCTCAAACAGTTTGCGCGTCTGCGCTTCGATGCCCTTGGCCGCGTCGATCACCATCACCGCGGAATCGGCAGCGGTCAGCGTGCGGTAGGTGTCTTCCGAGAAATCCTCGTGGCCCGGCGTGTCGAGCAGGTTGAACACCGCACCACCATACTCGAACGTCATCACCGCGCTGGTGACCGAGATGCCGCGCTCCTGCTCGATGCGCATCCAGTCGGAGCGCGCCCGCCTCGCCTCGCCGCGCGCCTTCACCGCGCCCGCCGCGCGGATGGCGCCGCCGAGCAGCAGCAGATGCTCCGTCAACGTCGTTTTGCCGGCGTCGGGATGCGAAATGATGGCGAAGGTCCGCCGCCTGCCCGCTTCCGCGGCGGGTGTTCCAGAGGGTGCTCCATGCGCTTCGCTCATCGGCGGCAGCGCGTAGCAGGCACCTGCGCGTCAAACAACCCCTGCAACACTTGACGTCTTGCCGAGGATTCACCTAGGTGCCGCCGGCCCATAGAAGAAGCACGATACGCTTGACCCGCGAAGAATTCATCGAGAGACAGGTCGTTTTCCAGCTCGGCCTCTGCAGCGCAGAGCCGGGCCTCGATCTCGTGGAGTTTGCACGGGACTTGCGCAACAGCTCGTTCTTCTTCCTCCACAATCCCGCCGACGGAAGCTTTGTTCCGGAAGCCCACGCAATCGGCCTTTGGCGGTCTGCGGACGGGACATGGAGCTATGGAGCGCCGGGAAAGAACCCGAGAGGCAGGCTCAACGCCACCTTCCTCAACGACGTCTATCAGCACGGATTGAGATCGCCGATGCTGTCCGACATGGCTAACGCCATCGCCCGGAATGATCCGCAGTTCCCGGTCTTCCAGTACAACCGGCAACGCGACACAAACGCCATCCTATGGCCGCTAGGCCGAATTCATGATCTCAGTGTCGATAGCTTCTGCACGCCACCGGTGGCGGCCGAGATAGGGCTTCGCGAAAAGACCCCGACCGTTTTCTGGCGCGGCACCTTGGTCGGCATGAGCCGCTATCGCGGACGCATCTACAACATCCAGAACGTCATCCGCGCTTTCGTGCAGGGGGAGATCGCAAAGGATGTGCTGCTCGAACATCTCGGCACCATCGCGCGCTACAATTTCGTATCGCGTTACCATGGCGCCGAGGGATTCGATGTCGGGTTCATCGATGCCCACCGGCTCGCCTTCTACAACGCGGTGCCGGAGATTGCGCGGTACATGAAAGCGGGCGTTTCGCCGGAGGAGCAGGTTAGGCATCGTTACCTGCCTTGCCTGCGCGGCAACGATGTCGGCAGCAGCTTCCGCTGGCAGGTCGCCGCGAAAAGCGTGATTCTCAAGGAGAGCTATCCGTGGGAAGTGTTTTTCGACTGCCACTTCCGGCCGGGGGAGCATTTCGTTCCGATCGCGGAAGACTTCTCCGATGTGCAGGAGAAGATCGCCTGGTGCGAAAAAAATCTCGACGAATGCGAGGCGATGAATCGGAGGCGTGCGGAAATCGTGCCGCTCCTGCGCGATGCCGAAATTCGCCGCGAAGCGTTGACGCAGGTTCTCTCGCGCTATGCGGATCTCTACGACCGATGGCTCGGCCGTTAGTTCCCGCTTAACCTCGATGGTCGATCCGTGCCATTTGGCGCAAAAATGAAATTCGCGCCGCTGAGGCGGCACTCAGGCCAGTAGCGAAGTTCCTCATTGAATCCGCCGCCTACCGTAGGCTTGGTTCTGGTTCGGCGATTGTCACCGTGGCGGAGGCGGCGCAGTGAATTGCGCGAGGTCCGCGAGGTCTAGCGCCTGTTCGACACGCCCAATGCGTTTCACGGCATCGTCGAAGCCATCCTTGCCGAACGTCGCCTTCTCGATGTCCTCGAATTTGTCGCCCATTTCGTCAAGTTCCTGCCGCGACAGTGCATTTTTCCAGGCAGGAAAAACGATCGTGTCCTCGCGAGCGGTATGGTTGGCGTACATCACCTGAAATGACTCGAAAGCACGTGCCAGCGGTTCGGCATCCGCCGTCGCGATCTTGCCTGAGCGCGTGGCCGCCAGGATGTATCCGGTGATCTCGCGGCCGCGATCGTGCTGCTGCTTGAGCACGTCCACGTATGCGGCTGCCGGACCGCCCGCCTTCTTCACCGCGGGAAAGATGTGCGCCTCTTCGAGCTTCTTCTCGTGATAATCCTCACCGAAGCTGCGGAAGAGTTGAGCGGTCTCGTGCAGGGCGCGGGCATCGACGCGCGCGGGATCGCGCCTCAGCCGCGGCGCGCACTCCTGATAAACGAGGAACGCTCGGCGCAAGACCCCGTGCTCGCGCATCAGGTCTTCCACCGCGCCGACCTCTTTTTCCTCGGCTTGCGCGAAGGCTGGCGCCAGTGCCGGTGCGGCCAGCGAAGCGATGACAATGTTCCGTCGTGCGAACTGGTTCATGGTCGAAGTCTCCTTCGGAACGACAACGCTCGGGCGCGGACCCCGGTGCCTCTATACAATCGGTTCGTCGACGAAGGCGCGGCCCATCCGGTCCTCGATTTCAAGAATCCAGATGTCCGGATCGAAGCGCATTTGCCTGTCGAGGTATTTGACGACCGCTTCCTCGCTCACCCATTCGCCCACCGACCTGGTCCACACAAGTTCGCCCTCGCCGCGGCGCGCCTGGTTCAACACCGTATAGGTGCCGTCGAGCCGCGACAGCTTCAGGAACAATGCACCGGCTTCTTCCGATCCGCGGCGCACGAGAAACGCCTGCGCGCCGGCCACCTCGGCGCGGCGGATGATCGCCTGGATCTGGATGGCGGCCTTGAGCTTGGGCAGCATGGGCTGGAAGTCTAGCGCGCTTCCCGCTTCGGCGCCCGCTTTGCCATGCTGGACATCGCCCGCAGCTCCGCCGCAACCGAGCGGGCTGCGCGCTTTTCGATGGCGCGATAGCGGCTGACCACAGAACGGCCCAGCGGCGTCAGCCTGGCGCCGCCGCCTTGCTTGCCGCCCGTTTCGGTCGTCACCACGGCCGCACCCATCACGGCCTCGATCTCCTGCACCAAGAGCCAGGCGCGGCGATAGCTCATCTTCATGGCGGCCGCGGCGCGGCGGATCGAGCCGGTCTCGCCGATCAGCTCTAGCAGGCGGGCCTTCCCGGGACCGATGGCGGAAGATTCGTCAAGGTCGACGCGGATGGTGAGCGTTGCCATTGCGCCACTGTGCCTCGCCACCTGCGCCCGGTCCAGTGGCGTGGGTTTGCGTGGGCCA
This sequence comes from Rhizomicrobium sp., assembly GCA_036500585.1. Lineage (GTDB taxonomy): Bacteria > Pseudomonadota > Alphaproteobacteria > Micropepsales > Micropepsaceae > Rhizomicrobium. Next base: position 903 of record DASYBT010000079.1, on the reverse strand, counting down.
CGCCCCACGTGATATTCGGCTGGATATCACGCATGCATCAGGGGGGATCGTTCATGCGGCGCAACCGGGCCTTCGGAATTTCATTCGGCATTCTGCTCGCCATTGCGATATCGGGCGTGGCGCGGGCCGCAGATGTCACGGTGTTCGCGGCCGCTTCGCTGAAGGACGCCTTGAGCGAAATCGGGACGCAGTACCAGCAGAAGACCGGGCACACGGCGGTGTTCTCGTTCGCGGCGTCGTCGGTTCTGGCGCGCCAGATCGAGAATTCGCAAGGCGTCGACGTATTCGCTTCTGCGGACAGCGATTGGATGGACTACCTCGACAGCCGCGGACTCATCGCGCACGACACGCGCCGCGATCTGCTCGGCAATCATCTGGTGCTGATCGCGCCTTCGGATTCGAAAGCGGAGATCCGGATCGCGCCGCATTTCGATTTGATGGGAGCACTCGGCGGTGGACGCCTGGCGATCGCCGATCCCGATTCCGTTCCCGCCGGCAAATACGGCAAGTCGGCGCTGATGTCGCTTGGCGTGTGGAATACGGTCGTCGATCATCTGGCGCAGGCGGAGAACGTGCGCGCGGCACTCGCCTATGTGGCACGCGACGAGACGCCGCTCGGCATCGTCTACACCACCGACGCGATGTCGGAGCCGAAGGTGAAGATCGTAGGCCAGTTCCCCGACAATTCACACGCGCCGATCGTCTATCCATTCGCCGCGACGAAGGACGCCAAGCCGCTGGCGCGCGAGTTCCTGAGATTTCTCGAGGGGCCGGAAGCAGCGGCTGTGTTTCGCAAGGACGGCTTCACCGTTCTGAAGCGTCAACAATGATCGCAATACGCGTTGCCGGGCGGCGCTGCTCAGGCGTCGAAGCGCACGGAGGGTCTACTGCGGGCACGCCGAT
>DASYBT010000078.1:0-21109 GCA_036500585.1 Rhizomicrobium sp. | reverse complement strand
TGTGCCCGAGAAATTTTGTGGACGACTGATCGGACGTAGTTCTGCCGGCAGAATGGGTTTGGTCGTCGCGCCAGCATCCAATTTCATCAATCCTGGATGGCATGGACATATGCCTCTTGTCATCCTGAACAACAGCGTATTTTCGATACGGCTTCAGCCATATCTCAGCCTCGTTCAACTTTGTCTTCTCCCCCTGAGTTCTCAGCCGGAGAAGACGTACGGGCATGCAGACCTTGGAAGCAAATACAACAGCGCAGATGATGACGGCGGCCCGTCGCGCTATTGGCTCGATGACAGCATCAAAGTGCTTCGCGACAATCTGAACCTCAAGAAGTCGTCGCCTAAGGCCGAGAAATTCTTGGAGGCGTACGTTCAGGAGCTCGATGAGCCAACGCGGAAGAGATTCATCTCGGCGATCAAGCGCCACGGGCATATTGATGACGGATTCGATTTTGCCCAGGACTTCATCAGAAAGGAGCAGGGGCGCCTTGTTCGTACCGGCCTCATATCGATGGGCGCTTCGACGGCGGTCTCGCTTTTGCTGAAATTCGTGCCCGTTCTACTTGGACTCGGGGATTTCGGTTGGCTGTTGGCGGTTATGGCAGGATTATTGGTGGGGATAATTTACGCCACTATCTACCTACGGCAGTCTGGAACCACTATGTCCCTGAGTGAACTGAGGAAGTTAGCTAACGACACAAAGAGGAACCGTGGCTAGGACGGTTGAGGAACCGCGTAGCGAGACGGAGCGTTGCATGGCAGATTATGAGGCCACAGGTTGATTCGGGGTCACTGCGGACATGCCATCGAACCCTCACGACCACCAACAAGAAGTCATGCAAACTGGCTTATATCACCACTTCAAAGGCGGCACATACGAAGTTCTCTGCGTTGCGCATGATTCAGAGACCGACGAAGTCTTAGTAATCTATCGTGCTTCCAACGGTCGGCTGTGGGTTAGGCCTCTGTCGATGTTCACTGAAGAAGTGTACGTTGAAGGAGAGCGTCGGCGACGCTTCGAGCCGATCGCGGCTTTAGAGAACGCGAAGCGCCGCGATGAATTGATCGTCGCTTAGCGAGACCGTTGACGCCCATCGCGGCCCGGTTGAGAAAATAGCGCTGGGGGAGGCGACGCAGTTCAGCTGCCCTAAAACTGCTTCAGCAGGCGGTCGATGTAGTCGAGCTCTTCTTTCGGGCGGCCGCGTTCCTCGGCGCGCTTGCGCAATTCCTTCAAAATATTCCGCGCGCGCTCGACTGCCGATTTGTCGGGAATCTTCACGCCCTTGCCGAGCGATGGGCCGTTGCCTTCGCGGCCCAGCGGATCCTCGTTGCCGCCGCTCTCGCCCTCTTTGCCGTTCTGGCCCATCATCTGCTTGGCGATCTGGCCGGCGCCCTGGCGCATCGAATCCAGCGCCTGCTTCTCCGATTGCTGCGCGTCGTCGAGCGAGCGGTTGCCGAGCTGGCCTTGCGCCTGGCCCATTTGCTTTTGCGCTTCGCCCAATTCCTTGCCGCCGGGACCGCCTTGCTTGCCCTCGCCTTGCATCAGCTTGTTGAGCTGATCGCGCAGCTGGCCCTGCTGCTGCGACAATCCCTTCGGCCCGCCGGATTTCGGATCGGGATTGCCCTGTTGCTCGCGGAACGTCTTGTCCATCAGCTGGCGCTGCTTGCCCATGAGGTCGCTGAGGCCCTGCAAGGTCTTGTTGGTCTGCTGATCCTGCGCCGAGCCGCCGGGGCCTGCCGTCATATGCAGATTCTCGAGCAGGCTTTGCAGCATGGCGAGCAGTTGCTGCGCGTGCTCGCGATCGCCCATCTGCGACAGCTGCTGGATGGCCTTGAGCAGCGCCTGCAAATCCTGCGGCTTCATCACCTTCGAGCCCGGTGGAATCTTCTGGTCCGACGGCGGCGGATTCTGCGCCAGCATCTGCAGATATTTGTTCAGCGCCTGCTGATAGCGCTGCAGCAGGGCGTCGATCACCGCTTGCGGCGCGCCTTGGGCGAGGGCCTGCGAGATCATCTGTTGCAGCTGGCGCAATTCTTCCGCCGCCGAGGAGAGGCCGCCGCGCTCCAGCGCCATCGCCATCTGCCACAACAGATCCTGCACATGCGCGATGTCGGATTGGTGCCGCGCGTTCTTCAAGCCCCAGTATGCCGCGCGCATCCCGACATAAACCGGCATGGATTTCTCGTCGAAGAATTTGTCCGGCGCCAAGGTCAGCGCATCGAGCGCGCGCATCGCGGTGTTGCGGCCGGATGGAGAAAGCGAAAGATTCTGCCGCTGCTCGATCAGCGCGCGGGCCAGCGGATTGGTGAAGATGCGCGCCGGCAAGGTGAAGCGCACTGGCGTCGAATGCGCGATGTTGCCAGCGCCGTCGCGGGCTTCCAAGGTGACCTCAACTTCCAATCCCGCGTAGGGATCGGCGGTGAGATCGCGATACACGGTTTCGCGCGCCTGCTTTGCGTTCGTCTGCGATAGCGGCAGCTCGACGGTCAGCACGCGTATTCCTCCCCCGTTTACGGGGGAGGTGGCGAGCGCCGGAGGGGGCGACGCCCCCCTCGTCGCCTGCGGCGACACTCCCCCCGCAGGCGGGGGGAGAACAGGCTTGATCAGCGCGCGGGCGGAGACCACGCCGTAATCATCGGTGGTGACGAAATCGAACTTCGTTGCGTCGCGTTCGGTTTTCGACGGTTTGGCTGCGAAGCGGATGGTGGGCGCCCGATCGGGAATCGCACGTAAGGTCCATGCGCCGAGCGTCACCCCGCCGGCGGCAACGGCAACGCGCTCATCCCGCGCGAGCTTGCTGTTGCCGGAATAGTCGTCGCCTTGCCCGGTGAAGTTGGGTGCGCTGCGTGACCACGGCGAATAGACGAGCGACGGCCGCATGCCGCTGCCATGAACCCGCAGCGCCAGGGTCGAACCGGCCGGAACGGCAATGGCGGAATCGGAATGATCGCCGTGCGGCAGATAAATGGGGGCGAGGCCGGTGTAGTTCGGCGGATCGACCCAGGCATCGAGGGTCGCGTTCGAGGTGCCGCTGCCGCCGAGCGAAAATCCGGCAACCAGCCTGCGGCTCCAGTCGTGGCCGGCGACGATGAGCCCAACGATCAGCAGCAGAAGAATGACGTAGCGCGCGAAATAGGGATCGCGCGAGGCAAGCCCCGCATGCGGAACGACGACCCGCAGCCGATCCTGCCGCGCCAGCAAGTTCCGCACATGCGCCCGCCACAGGGCTTCGGCCAGCGGATCGCCGCTGCCGAGCGCCAGGGCGTCGTTGCGTTCGGTGAGCGGGCGGTGCGACAGCGCGCTGTCGCGCTCCAGCCGTCGCGCGCCTTCTGCCCAATCAGGCTCACGGAAATCGCGGAGGTTCCGATAGACGAACCAGCCGCTCGCGCCGAGCACCGCCAGCAGCAGCGGAATGCGAAAGCTCGTGCCGACAATGCCGAAAAGCCCGAGCAGCGCGGCGGCCGCGAACGCGCCGAGAATGCCGGTCGCCGGCCACAGGGCGGGCCACACCCGCTCCCAGGCGATTGCCGCACGCGCCGCAAGAATGTGGCGCTCGATGCGGTCACGCAAGCCAGGGTGGAGTTCGGTCCAGACCAAGAAGAGCATCGTCGTCCCATCGCGGGCGCACCACGGCCCACTCGCCACCCTTGACCAGAATTTCGGCAGCAGGTGGGCGCACATTGTAGGCCGAAGACATCACCGCGCCATAGGCACCGGCCGTCAAGATGGCGACCAGATCGCCGGCGCGAAGCTGCGGCAAATGATAGTCCTTGCCGAAGATGTCCGAGGTCTCACACACCGGCCCGACGACATCGTAGGTTTCCTGAGGCGCATCCGCGCGCGGCGCCACGGACACGATGTCGTGATGGGCGCCGTACATGGCGGGCCGGATGAGGTCGTTCATCCCGGCATCCAGGATAGCGAAGCGGCGCGTCTCGCCGTCCTTCACATAGATGACCCGCGCCACCAGCACGCCGGCGTTGGCGGCGATGAGGCGGCCGGGCTCCAGAATGAGCGCGACGTTGAGATCGCGCGTCAGACGCTTCACCGCTTCCGCATAGATTTCCGGCGAAGGCGGCAGTGGATCGGCCGAGGAGTATGGCACGCCGAGACCGCCGCCGAGGTCGGCGCGTTCGATGGTGTGGCCGTCGCCACGCAGCATTGCGATCAATTCGGCAAGGCGGGCGAACGCCTGTTCGAACGGTTCGAGCTCCGTCACCTGGCTGCCGATATGGACATCGACGCCGACGATGCGGATGCCGGGCAGCGCCGCGGCGCGTCCATAGGCTTCGCGCGCCCGCGTCCACGGAATGCCGAACTTGGTTTCGGAATGGCCGGTGGAAATCTTGGCGTGCGTGCGCGCGTGCACATCGGGATTCACCCGAATGGCGACGGGCGCACGCAATCCCTTGCTGGCCGCGATCTCGCTCAGCGCCTCGAGCTCGGGTTCGCTCTCGACGTTGAATTGGTGGATACCGGCCTCCAGTCCCGCCGAAAGTTCGGCGCGGGTCTTGCCGACACCGGAGAACACAATTTTCTCAGCCGGAATGCCAGCCGCCAGCGCCTTTTTCAGTTCGCCCCCGGACACCACATCGGCCCCGGCTCCAAGCTTCGCGAGCGTCTTCAAGACGGCGAGGTTGCCGTTCGCCTTCACCGAATAGGCGATCAACGTGCCGAGCGGAAACGCATTGGCGAACACGCGATAGTGGCGCTCAAGTGTCGCCGTCGAATAACAGTAGAACGGCGTGCCTGTCTCATCGGCCAGCGCACCAAGATCGACATCTTCGCAATGAAGACGCCCATGCTTGAACTCGAAATGGTTCATTGCCCGATCGGCTGCGGCGGCCGCGATGGATCTTTCTGATTCTTCGGCGACTGCTTGCCGTTGGGCAGTTCGAGATCGGTCTTGACGCCGCAGGCCGGCACCGCCAGCGCCAGCGCGAACACGATCAGAAGGCGCAGGATCATGACAGCTTCTCCCGCCAGAACGCGATTTGCTCTTTCACACGCGATGGCGCCGTGCCGCCGAGCGAGGTGCGCGAGTTCACCGAGGCGTCGATGCTCAGCACAGAAAATACGTCGGCTGTGATGTTCGGTTCGAGCTTCTGCATCTCCGGCAATGGCACCTTGTCGAGCGGCACATCCAGTTCCTCGGCGCGTTTCACGATGGCGCCGGCGATATGATGCGCTTCACGAAACGGCTTTCCAAGCTTGGCCACCAGCCAATCGGCGAGATCGGTTGCGGTTGGATACCCTGCTTCCGCCGCACGCCGCATGGCCTGCGGCTGCGCTTTCAGATCGGCAGTCATTGCCGCCATGGCGGCGAGCGACAGCTCCAGTGCGTCGGCAGCTTCGAACACGGCCGGTTTGTCCTCCTGCAAATCCTTGGCATAGGCGAGCGCGAGCCCCTTCATCGCGGTGGCGAGCGAAACGAACGAGCCGAGGAGGCGTCCGGTTTTCGCCCGCACCAGTTCGGCTGCGTCGGGATTGCGCTTCTGCGGCATGATGGAGGAGCCGGTGGTGAACGCGTCGCTGAGCTTCACGAAGCCATAAGCCGGCGAGCACCACAGCACGCCCTCTTCGGCCAGCCGCGACAAATGCACGGCGCAGATCGAAGCCGCCGAAAGATATTCGAGCGCGAAATCCCGCGCCGACACGGCGTCGAGCGAATTGCGCATTGGGCGGATGAAGCCCAGCTCCTTGGCCACTGCTTCCCGATCGAGGGGAAACGGCGTTCCGGCGAGCGCCGCGGCGCCAAGCGGCATTTCGTTAAGACGTGTCGCAGCATCGGCGAAGCGGCCGCGGTCGCGCGCGAACATTTCGACATAGGCGAGGCAATGATGGCCGAAGGTGACCGGTTGCGCCGGCTGCATGTGTGTGAAGCCCGGCATGATCGTGGCAATATGCGCTTCGGCTTGGGCAAACAGCGCGCGCTGCAATGCGAGCAACCCGGCGTCCGTGCGCGCGCAAGCTTCCCGCACCCACAGGCGGAAATCCGTCGCCACTTGGTCGTTGCGCGAGCGCGCCGTGTGCAACTTGCCGGCGGCAGGCCCGATCAATTCGGCCAGCCGGGATTCGATGTTCAGGTGGATGTCTTCCAGTTCGCGCTTGAAGACGAAACGGCCGTCGGCGATCTCCGCCTCGATCTCGCCGAGGCCTTTCAGGATGGCTTCAGCGTCCGCGGCGGGAATAATGCCTTCGCGACCCAGCATCCGGGCATGCGCCCGCGACCCCGCGAGGTCTTGCGCCGCGAGCCGTTTGTCGGTTTCGATGGAGACGTTGATCTGCTCCATGATATCCGAAGGGCCCTGGCCGAAGCGGCCGCCCCACATCTTGTTCGCGGTCATTGCCGATGAAGCCTCAAACCACGCGCCTTGTCGCCTACACCCTCGCGGTCATCGCTGCGGGTATCGTCGCTCTCTTTTATGTGACGCGCGTTTCGCATGTCCATGAGGCGGCACGGCCGGCCGCGCTCGCCAAGCTGCAGCCGGACAAGTCGCCAGCCGTCGTTCCGGCAGTGGCGTTCGTGGATGCCAGCGGCGGTGTCCATCAACTGTCCGACTATCGCGGCCGCTATCTTTTGCTCAATCTGTGGGCGACGTGGTGCGCGCCTTGCGTCAAGGAATTGCCTGCCTTGAGCGGCTTGAAGCAGGCGATGGGGGACCGGAAGTTCGCTGTCGTGGCGGTCGATGTCGGACGCGATCCCGCGAACGAGGCCGCAAAATTCCTCAACGCGCACCACGCCGATGCACTCATCGTGTACCGCGATACCAACTCAGCGTTCCTGCATGCCTTCGGCGCCTACGGACTGCCGCTGACCGTGCTGATTGACCCGCAAGGCCGCGAGGTGGCACGTGCCGTCGGTGCCGTTTCTTGGAACGACAAGAGCGCGATTGCGTGGTTTCGCGACCTGGCGAACCGCTCTAAGCGAATCTGAGCTTCAGGCGTAGCGCGATTTTAGCAGTGAGTATATGGCGCGGGCGGCGTTCGCTTCGGCGCCCTTGCGGCGACCGGGACGGGGACGATCCACCCATGCCGGCACATCGAAATGCGCCCAGCATTTGGCGCGGCTGACGAAGCGGTTGAGGAACAGCGCCGCGGTGATCGCCCCGGCCAGTCCGTAATCCGGCGAATTGTTCAGATCAGCGATGGGGCTCGCGATGGCCGACTCATAGCCGCGCCACAGCGGCAATCGCCACAAGGGGTCGTGCACGTCCGTGGCCGCCCGCGCCAGATCGGTTGCTAAGGATTCATCGTCTGTGAAGAACGGCGGCAGCTCCATCCCGGTCGCGGCACGCGCAGCACCGGTCAAGGTCGCCACATCGATCAGCAGCTCAGGCGTTTCGGTGTCGGCTTCTGCCAGCGCGTCGGCAAGGATTAGCCGACCCTCGGCATCGGTGTTGCCGATTTCGACCGTGAGTCCCTTGCGGCTGGTCAGCACATCGCCAGGACGATAGGCCGAACCGGAAACGGAATTCTCCACCGCCGGGACCAACACGCGCAGACGCAAATTCAGCCCCGCGCCCATCACCATATCGGCGATGGCGAGGACGACGGCAGCGCCGCCCATGTCCTTCTTCATCGTCGCCATGCCGGAGGCATTCTTCAGATCGAGGCCGCCGGAATCGAACACCACGCCCTTGCCGACCAACGTCACCTTCGGCGCGTTCGGTTTGCCCCAGCTGAAGTCGATCAGCCGCGGCGGACGCGACGAGGCGCGTCCCACCGTGTGCACCAGCGGAAAATTCTGCGCCAGCAGATCGTCACCCTCGATGAGCGAAAATTTCGCGCCGTGCTTCTTGGCGAGTGCGCGGGCTGCTCCCGCCAACTCCTCGGGCCCCATGTCGTTCGAAGGCGTGTTGACCAAATCGCGCGCCAGAAACACGGCCTCTGCGATACGCGTCACCTCTTCGACATCGACGCCTTTGGCGATTGCGAGCTTCGGCAAAGCCCGCGCGTTCTTCTTCCGATAGCGATCGAATTTGTAGGTGCCGAGAATCCAGGCGAGTGCGCCGCGTTCGCCCGCGAATTCCTGCGGCACGTCGCCAAAGGAATAGGTGCCGGGCGGCAGTTGCTCCGAAAAGGCTGCAAGGACCAGCGGATCGAGCCCTTTGCCCAGTCCCAGAATTGCGCTCGCAATGCCGCCGTTGGCGTTCGGCACCAGCAGAAGCTCGTCGTCCTTGGCGGAGAAATTTACGGCCCTGAGCCATTCCACTTCGCGCTTGCCACGCGTCGGCAGCCAACGCTTCAGGTGGTCGGACGCGACCGCATGAAGCGGTATCGCGCTCTTTGCGCTTCGGACAAGGCTTGCATGCATGGAAAGACCTGTTCGCAATGGCCGCGCGACCATAGAAATCGTGGGCACACGCCGCAACGGGAGAATGGGATGACCGCGCGCTACACCCTCATCGTCGGAACGAAGGATTGGTCGAGCTGGAGCTTGCGGCCGTGGCTCGCCATGAAGGTAGGCGGAATTCCGTTTGAAGAGGTCGTCGTGCCCTTGCGGCACGACGATACGCCGCATCACATCAGGCAGTATTCGCCGTCGGGCCGGATTCCCGCACTGAAGATAAGCGACGGGACGAGCGAGCATCTCGTCTGGGACAGTCTCGCCATCTGCGAGACCATCGCCGAGCGCCACCCGGAAGCGAAACTATGGCCCGAGGCTCCGGTTGTCCGCGCCGAAGCCCGCGCATATGCCGCCGAAATGCATTCGGGATTTCCCGACCTGCGCGAGCAGCTGTCGATGGATTTCGCCCGCCAGCTGCCGATGCCCAGATTGCGCGACGCCACCAAGGCGCAGATCGCGCGCATCATCGAGGCGTGGACGCAGGCCCTCGAGAACCACGGCAAGGATGGGGGATACCTGTTCGGCAGATTCTCCATTGCCGATTGCATGTACGCGCCGGTGGTGTCGCGCTTCCGCACCTATGGCGTGGAGGTGCCGGAGATCGTGCAGGGCTATTGCGACCTTATGTGGTCGCTGCCGGCGATGCAGGAATGGGGGCGGGCGGCGAAAGAGGAAGTGGATTCCGGCCTCGCCTGAAAGAAACCGGCTGAACCCGCGGACGCATCGCCGCCGGCCTGGCGAAAGGCGTTGTTATGCTTAAGGTTTTGTTGACCGGCAGGCGGCACACTGCACCCGCAGATACCTGCCGGAGCCCCCCATGCCGCGCCTTCTGTCGCGCCTGACCCTCACCGCCGCAGCCCTCTCGGCCCTGTTCGTGTGTTCGGGCTGGTCGCTGTTCGGCAGCGATGACGACAAGGACTCCAAGAAGCCGGAAGCTCCGGCTGCGCAGGTCCAGCAGCCGCAACCCGCGAACAATGCAGACGCTCAGCAGCAGCAGCCTGCCGGATCGTCGCTCCTGATGCCGCCGACCAGCGTCGACGCCGAGATCGCGAAGGCCCACGCGCTGCGCGAGCAGGGCAATTACGATGAGGCGACAAAAACGCTCGGGCAACTGATGCTCGCCGACCCGGACGACGCGCGCGTCGTCGGCGAATACGGCAAGGCGCTGGCACAGCAGGGCAGCTCCAAGGATGCGGTGGCATTCCTCACCCGCGCTACCCAGCTCAAAAACTCCGACTGGACGCTCTATTCGGCGTTGGGCGTCGCCTACGACCAGACCGACGATCACAAGTCGGCGCGCGTGGCATACGATCGGGCGCTGGCGCTGAAGCCGGGCGATCCCACGGTGCTCAACAATTATGCCGTGTCGCTGATGCTGTCAGGCGATTACGCCGGCGCGGAGCGGATGCTGGCGCAGGCGAGGGCGGCCGGCGACAACAGTCCGAAGATCGCCAGCAATCTCGCAATGCTCGCGGAGATGAAATCGCGCGCCCCGGCAGCAGCATCTGTGGCGCATGCGGCCGCGACGGCCGCGAAAGCACCTGCCTACGATCCCGGCACCACTGTGATGCAGCAGGTGCCGAAGGAGGATCGCGGCACGACCGTTGCACAGGCGAGTCACGAGCCGCACAAGCTCACCACGCCGGCTGCGACGAAGCCGAAGACGAAAATGGTTGCCAAGCCGGCGGCGGCGAAATCGTCGGCCCCGGTGCTGCGCACCGCCGATCAGGGCGAATAAATGGCGGCGGCATAAAGATGCTGGAACTGCAAATGATAAGGAACTGAGGGGGCATGCCGCGACTCTGTATGAACAGCAATGTCCACTTCGAAAGGGCCATGGAGAGGTAGGCCCGACATGAATCGCTATTTCTTCAACTTCCGCAAAGGCGACGAGATTTCCCGGGATTGCATCGGCATGTATCTCAGCGATCTCGATGCAGCGCGCGAGGAAGCATTGCGCACGCGGCGCGAACTCTTGCCGATCGCCATGCAGGCCGGCGAGTTGCCGTGCGACGATTGCGAAATCGAAGTCGCTGATGCCAGCGGCGAGCCTGTGCTGTCGATCCCCTTCGGCGCTGCGCCCTCGCGGCACTGAACGCGGTAAGCGGCGTCGTCACTCCGGGGCGATGGTGACTTCGATGCCGTCAAGCTCCGGCTTGCAGATAATCTGACACGACAGCCGCGAATTGGGCTCGACGGCAATCGCCATGTCGAGCATGTCGGTCTCGGCATCGGATTTCGGCTGCAGCTTGTCGAGCCAGGATTCGCTCACATAGACATGGCACGTGGCGCAGGCGCAGGCGCCGCCGCATTCCGCGGTGATCGGCAGGCCGGCGTCGCGCAGGATCTCCATCACCGTCCAGTTGTCGCGGCCTTCCAACGTGTGGACGTCGCCTTTGCGATCGGTGGCGATGATTTTCATGCGCGGGGTTCCCAAATTTTCCCCCGATCGTCATCACCCGGTCGCGCGAAACAGCGCGATCCGGGTGACCCATTTTCGAATTGAGCAGCTGAAAAATGGGTCGCCCGCATGAAGCGGGCGATGACGAAATTGGAGAAAACAACTGGCACGATCACGCGACACCTAGTTTCTTCTGAAGACTTGAAGAGCTGGTCGTGTACTGGAAGCGCAGCTTCTCGTGCGGCCGGCAGATGTGGAACGCGGCCTGCGCCATCAGCGCCGCTTCATGGAAGCCGCACAGGATCAGCTTCAGCTTGCCGGGATAGGTGCAGATGTCGCCGATGGCGAAGATGCCCGGTGTCGAGCTCTCGAACTTCTCGGTGTCGACCGGGATCAAATTCTCGTGCAGGTTCAGGCCGAACTCGGCGATAGGCCCGAGTTTGATGGTCAGTCCGAAGAACGGCATGAACGTGTCGCAGGCGTGATGCCATTCGCGCTTGTCGGGGCTCGCTAAGGTCACGCCTTCGAGCTCGCCGTTCGCGCCGTGCAGCGCCTTCACGCTCGCGATCTCGAAATTGATCTTGCCGTGCGCAGCCAGCTCGCGCATCTGGTTGACGCTGTGCTGGGCGGCGCGAAAACCGTCGCGGTGATGCACCAGGGTTAGCTTGGAGGCGACTGGCGCCAGATTGATCGTCCAGTCGAGCGCGGAATCGCCGCCGCCCGCGATCAGGATGTTCTTGCCGCGGAACGATTCCATCTTGCGCACGGCGTAGTGCACCGATTTGCCTTCATACGCTTCGATGCCGGCGAGCGGCGGCCGCTTCGGCACGAAGCTTCCGGCGCCTGCCCCGATCAGCACCACCGGCGCGATGATCTCGGTCCCCGCATCGGTCTTCAGCCGCCAGCGGCCATCCTCGAGCTTGTCCAGGCCGCTCGCCATTTCGCCCAAATGGAATTGCGCGCCGAACGGCTTGATCTGCTGCATCAGCCGGTCCGTCAGCTCCTGACCCGTGACGATGGGCAGGCTCGGGATGTCGTAGATCGGCTTCTCCGGATAGAGCTCGGTGCATTGCCCTCCGGGCCGGTCGAGAATGTCTATCAGGTGGCATTTGAGATCGAGCAGGCCCAGTTCGAACACGGCAAACAGGCCGGTCGGGCCAGCGCCAAGGATCGCAACATCGGTCTCGTGCCTGCCGGGCATTTCACGCTCGCGAGGTGTGGGAAACAGCAATGGCCGCCCCATAGCGGGAGAAATTGGGCGGTGCAACATCGCCGTTCAAGATGGGGAGCGAAACCCCGTTATTCCGATCCTAGCGTTGCTGCTGCCGTTTTCGCGGAACTCGGCGACGACGGCCTAAAATCCTGGCCAGGTCGCGGCGGCCATCGAGTATGCGGATTACGCGTATCCCATCGCGCTTGGGCAACAATGCGTAGACGATGAGCCATGGCGCGATCGGAAAGGCGCGCGTGCCTCGTTCAAGAAAGGCACGCGGCCGGCCAAGCCCTGGCATGAAAGCCAGCGTGCGAACCACGCCCTCGATCCGGCTCAGGATCAGCTCTGCTCGCATCGGGCCGTCGTGTTCGGTGATGTACTGCTCGAGGGCAAGCAAGTCCGCCCGCGCCTCGGTCGAGACGATAATGCGCAGTTCTGGCATGATGCTTATATCTTGCGGATCCGGCGCTGCTGCTGTGCGCGCACGTCGGCCATCGCCTGCTCGAGCGTGAAGTATTCGCCACGCTCGAACTCGCTTTCCGCCCTTTTGATGCTGGCATTCAGCGCATTCTTGTTGCGCGTCAGGTAGGCATCCAGCGCCGCCTCGTCGTGAACTGCGTCGCGCGGTTCCAAATCCTCCGGTGCGTAACTTGGATCGTCGGGTCGGCTTCGTTTGGCTGCCTTGGTTCGCATAGCCGATCTTACCATGCTTCCGGCCCGGAATGCAGCAGGCATCCTGCAGAATATCAGCTTCGGCTAATGCCCCAGATAGTCGCGAACGAACAACTGGACGCCCTCGGCTTTGGCCTGCAGGGCGGAAACGGCAGCCGCCGCGGCTTCGGCCTGCACGGCGGGATCGATTGGCTCGGCCTCCGCCGCCACATCGGCGAGCGCGAAGGCGCCGATGCCGCGCGCCGCGCCTTTCAGCGAATGGGTAATGTACTTCCAGGATTTGGTGTCGCGGGTTTCCAGCACGGCCTGGAGGTCGCGCAGCAGGATTGCCGACTGGTCGATGAACAGCTGCAGCACCTCGGCGTCGAGTGCGGCATCGCCGCCCGTGTAGCGGGCGAGATGGGCGAGATCGACGGGACGGGCGGACGCGCTCATCCGGCCATTGTCGCCTCGCAAGCCTCAAAGGCGCGTTAACGCAATCAGAACGGCACCCAGCCGTTCGGGAAGGGCGAGGCTTTGAACAGGTGGGCGTGCGCGAACAGAATCGCGAGAAAAAGCAGCAGCGCCACCCAGAACCGCCAGCCGAGGCTTTCGGACAGGTGAAGCTGGTTGCGCCCGCCAAGCACGGCGGCGAAGGGAATGTTCGACGTGCGCGCGGCGAAAGCAGCCCATGCCTCGCCCAGCTTCCGCCTGCGCTTGGCATCGATCAGGAAGGTGCCGAACAGTGCGAGGATAAAGAACGCACCGAAAAAAATGATGGACGCGACATCGCCATTCGCCAGCAGATGGAATCCCGCCCACAGGATCACGCCCCACAGGAACGGATGACGCGTGATGCGCAGCACGCCTTTGATCGTGCCTTCGCGCGACACCGCGCCTTCCTGCTGAACAGAGGTTGGGTTCGGCAGCAACAAGCCCTGCACGCCGAGCAGGAACGCCAGCGCCACGACAATGATACCGAGATCGCGGATATGGCCGAGATCGTAGAGCACACGGTTGCCGGTGCTTGCTTCCGCGGCGTTGTAGGCCATCACCAGCCACACGATCAGCGCGATGGAGGCGAGCGAAAACAGTCCGAGGTAGGGCCGCTCGCCGATTGCGCCGGTGATCGTATCGCGCAACGGCGTACCGGAGACGAGAAAATGCAGCAGCAGAAATGCCGCCGCTGCCGCAACCAGCATTGTCATGGTGCTTCCCCCTTCAGACTCGTGCCCGCATCAGATGCCCCGCGCCTTTGAGCGCGAGGCCGTCCGCTCGTTCCGCAAAGTAGCGCGCATTCAGCGCCGCCGCATCGAAATCTTCGGCGCTGGAAAAGCCCAAGCCCACAATTTCCCGTGTCAGCTCCTCCGGCCGGAAGAAGCTCTTGAACGGCTCGCCGGCGACCGCCACCCGTGCGCTGAAGGCGGCGAAGGCGATGCGCTGGAACAAGGCGCGCCCGCCTGGCGGCTCGCCATAATCGAAGATCACGACGGTGCCACGCGCCAGGCTCGCGATGAACGCAAGCGTGGCGAAAATCGCCTCCCGCGTGAGATAGGGAACGACGCCCAACCAGGCGAACACCGCCGGTTTGGTGAAATCGAATCCGACGCGACCGAGCGAGGCGCTCAACGTCTCGGTTTCGAAATCGATGGGCGCGAAGGTGAGTTGGACCGGCGCGGCGATTTGCGCCTGCTCAAGCCGGGCACGCTTCCACGCCTGCGTCGCCGGATGATCGACTTCGAAGACTCGCAATGCGGAGAAGCCGGTCACGCTGCGGTAGGCGAAGGTATCGAGGCCGGCGCCAAGCAGCACGTATTGGCGGACGCCCTCCCGGTACGCTTCGGCCAAGATGTCCTCGCTGAACCGGCTGCGCGTCGCGATGAACAGGCGAAGGGATCGCGAGCGCGCACCGCTCCTTTGCCGGATCGCGGCTTCCGCCTCGGATCCGAGAATCTTCATCGCCAGCGGATCTTCGAAGATGGGTGGCCTGTCGAGGAGCTGGTGGGCCGCCCTGTGCATGGCAGCACCCCAGGCTGTCCGGCTCGGCCTTCCTGTTTCCATGCCCAGCTCCCGGCTCCATGGTGGCATCGGGGTCCGGCCCGGCGCAATCGCTCCCCAATGATCTCTTTGTTTTGCCTCGCGAATCGAGGCGATTAAGGCTAAACTTGTCCCAATTCAGGTGAAGGGGCGTGCCGTGAAAGCGTTTGGGTCGGAACGGAACCAGCCGGTTCTCTTGCAGTCTGCAGACAGTTTCACCGAGACGGAGGAGCGGCGCGAAATCCGCCAGCCGGCGAGCATCGGTCCGCTCGTCTTTGCCGTCGCGCTGAGCGCGTTCTGGATCGGCGCCGCCGGCGCCTATGTGCTCGGCTATTTCGGTCCGCAGGGGCTTTCGGCGCTGCCGCTTTACCAGGTGGTGCTCATCGTGTTTGCGACGCTTGCGCCTCCTTTTCTGATGATCGTGGGCGCCTGGGCGCTGAGCCGCGGGTTGGCGATGGCGGCATCCGCCGAAGTTCTTGCCGAGGCGACGGATCGCCTTTTCGCCGCGGACGAAACGGCCGCGCGTACCGCCGCGCGCCTCGGCCGCGCGGTGCGCCGCGAACTCGACGCGCTGAACGCCGGACTGGATGGTGCCTTCGCGCGCCTGCGGGCGCTCGAATCGGTTCTCGAGAAGCAGATTGCCTCGCTCGATGAAGCAAGTGCGCGTGCCGATGTGCGCGCGGAAACCGTGGCCGCGCGGCTAAACCACGAGCGCGAACGCATCGATGCGGTGGCGGCCTCGCTGGGCGAGGCCTCAGCACGCGCCAGCGAAGTGGTGGCGGGCCGCGCCGCGCAGCTCAAGGCCATGATCGAATCCGCCGAGGGCAGCCTGCGCGAACGTACCGATGCGGTCGCGGCATCGCTCGGGGATGCGTCCGCACGCGCCAGCGAGGTGGTCGCGAGCCGCGCCGCACAGCTGAAAGGCATGATCGAATCCGCCGAAGGCAGCCTTCGCGAACGCACCGATGCGGTCGCGGTATCGCTTGGCGAGGCCTCCGCACGAGCCAGCGAAGTAGTCGCCGGGCGCGCGGCACAGCTCAAGGCTGTGATGGACTCCGCCGAAGGCGGCCTCCGCGAACGAACCGAGGCTGCTGTGGCGTCACTCGGCGATGCGTCCGCCCGCGCCAGCGAAGTGGTTGCCGGGCGTGCGGCACAGCTTAAGGCCACAATCGAATCCGCCGAAGGGAGCCTGAGGTCAGCAAGCCAGCTTCTCGAAAACCAAGCCGAGAACTTCCGCAACGCCGCGGAGACCGCGTCCGCAGCGCCGCAAATAGCGGCCGTCGAGCTCGACAAGCAGGCGAAGAAGATCGAATCGGTCGCCGACGCCGCCATGGCGCGGGCGGAATTCCTGCTCGGGCGGCATGAGCGCCACCGCGCTTCCATGGGTGAGCTCCTGCAGCGGCTGAAGGACGAGGCGAGCGCATTTGAATCGGCTCTGGCCAAGGAACGCTCGATGATGGAGCAGGCCATCGGTGGGCTGTCGGGCCAGGCCCAGGTGTTCGAAACAATGGCCGGCGAAACCGAACGCCAACTCGAATCGGTGCTGGCCGCCGGTTCGGCGCGCGCCACCCAGCTGACCGCCAGCTTCGGCCGCGAGGCGGAGCGGGTAAAGGACATCTCGGAGAATGCTTCTGCCAGTCTGGCCAAGCTCGTCACCTCGCTGCACGATGCCGGTGCCGGCGCGCAATCGCTGATCGGCGAAACCACCTCGCAGGCGAAGACGCATGCGAAAGTGCTGGTCGGCGAGGCTATGGCGGAATGCGACAAGCTGGTACGGGTCGCGCGCGATCTGGCCATGCAATCCCACGAAGTGCGCCAGGCCCTGGCGCAGGCGGCGGACGAAGTGCAGCGGCACGTGATCGCGTTGCCCGGCGTGGCGCAACAGGAAGCGGTGCGGGTGCGCGAGATGGTGAAGAGCGAAAGCGAGCAGATCCTCGATCTGTCGGCGCGGACGCTTTCGACCATTCACGCGCGCACCTCGGGCCGTCAGCAGCAGGTGGAAATTGTGCAGGCGGAGACGGAGCCCGAGAGCGAAGGTCTGCTTGGGCTGGCGCGCAAACTTACCATGCGGCAGCCGAAGAAGAAGGAAGTACCGGCGGGAGAGCCGAAATCATGGGAGATGAGCACGCTCCTTTCGAACGTCGATTCCGGCGAAGAGAAAAAAGACCTGAGGCCACAAGCCGCGGCTGCGCTGGGGGCGCTGGAATCCGCGCTTGCCGATCTCGCCATCGATCTTGACGCTATCAACATCGATACGGAACCGACCGAGGAAGATTGGCGGCGTTATCTGGCCGGCGACCGTTCCGTCTTCGCGCGGCGTATTGCCGACGCCATCGATTCGATCGCCATCAATCGCATCGCCATTCTGAACCGCGAGAATGTGCGCTTCCGCGAGGCGGCCGACACCTACATCAAGGAATTCGAGGGTCTGCTGGCGCGCGCGCGCGAAGGTGACAGCGGCGGGCTGCTCGCCTCGACGATGCTGAGCGCGGACACCGGCAAGATCTATCTCGCCATCGCCTACGCGCTCGGGCGGTTACAGAGCTAGTAGAGCACAATCGCTTTTGAGCGGACCCAAACAGCACCCTCCCCTTGAGGGAGGGTCGAAAAATCTGAAGCGCCTGCGTGCTCAAGCTGCGAAGCCATAGCGCAAACAGGCGCGAAGATTTTTCGGAGAGGGGTAACTCAACGAACATCACCCCTCCCCGAAATTTGCTTCGCGTACGCTCGCAAATTTCGACCCTCCCTCAAGGGGAGGGTACAATCGAGTCTGATTGAGGCGATCAGGCGCGGCGTTCGAGGCGCGCGGCATAGAAACCGTCCATGCCGCCTTTGTCGGCGAAGTGGCACGGCAGGGTTCGCAGCGCGCCAACGTCGATGAGTTCGCTGAGCCCGAACACTTCCTGCGGATGAATGGAATCGCGGCGGAAGTCCGGATGACGGGCGAGGAAGTTCTCCACCTGCTCGGCACCCTCTTCCGGTTCCAGCGAGCACACCGCGAACACCAAGGTGCCGTTGTCGGCCAGCATGTCTGCGGCCGCATCAAGCAGCTCCGCCGCGCCATCGGCGCACAGCCCAACATCGGCCGCGCTCTTGTTCCACGGCAGATCGGGATGACGGCGGATGGTGCCGGTGGCGCTGCATGGCGCATCCAGCAGCACGAACGGCACCCGCTCCTTCGGCGCAAACTCGCGCGCATCGGCCAATACGCATTCGGCTTCAAGGTTGAGCCGCGCGAGGTTCGCCTTCAGCCGCTCCATGCGCGACGCCTCGCGCTCGACGGCGATGACGTGCGCGCCGGCGGCTGCCAGTTGCGCTGTCTTCCCGCCCGGGGCGGCGCAGAGGTCGATCACCGTTTGCCCGCGGACATCACCGAGCAGGCGCGCCGGCAACGATGCGGCGAAATCCTGCACCCACCATTCACCGTCGGCGAAGCCCGCAAGATCCTCGATGCGCCCGCTGTCAGCGATGCGCAGCACGCCGCCGGGCAGCGCTTCGGCAGTCGGCAATCGGCAATCGGCATTGGGCTTCGTCACAAGATCGAGCGGCGGCGGCACGAGATGCGCAGCAGCAATCGCATGCGCGGTGTCGTCACCATAGGTTTCGCACCAGCGCAACCACAGCCACTCGGGCGTGTTGAGCCGCGGCGCATCCTGGGTGGCGATCACCGCATCGCCTTCGCGCGAAATCCGCCGCAGGACGGCGTTGATCAGCGACTTGAAATGCACCGCTTTGGAATCGGCCGCGGCCAATTCATTGGCGGCATCGACCACCGCATGCGGCGGCACTTTCAGGAACAGAAGTTCGCACGCGCCGGCGAGCAGAATCTCCAGGGTTGGTCCGGCGCGATGTTGCGGCGGCTGTTTCGGCACGAAGTGATGGACTAACGCCTGCAGCTGGCCGAGCCTGCGCAACGTCTCGGTGGCGATGGCGCGCGCGAAACCGGCATCGCGTGCATCGAGCGCGGCGTCGCGCAATACCGATTCAACCACAGCATCCAGCGGCCGCCGCTTGCGCAGCACCTGTCCCAGAATCCCCTGCGCCGCGGCGCGCGATGCCAACCCTGCCGAAATCTTTCGCGCCACCTTAAGACCACGGGCCGGGCTTCGGCGCCTGACCCATTTCGGCCGCCATCGCCTCAAGCCGCGCGATCCGCTCAGCCGTGGAAGGATGACTGGAGAACATGGTGGAAAGCGCACCGCCATGCAGCGGATTGATGATGAACATGTGCGCGGTCGCGGGATGCGCGTCGGCTTCCGGATTGTCGATGCGTTCGGCGCTTTCCTCGATACGCTGCAGCGCCGAGGCAAGCCACAACGGACGGCCCGACAATTTCGCGCCGTAGCGGTCCGCTTCGAACTCGCGCGTGCGGCTCACCGCCATCTGCACCAGCATCGCGGCGATCGGCGCGAACAGCATCACCAGGATGGTGCCGGCGAAACCCAGCGGATTGTTGCGCCGGTCGCCGCCGCCGAGGAAGAAGGCGAAGTTCGCCAGCATCGACACCGCACCCGCCATCGTGGCGACGATGGTCATGGTGAGCGTGTCGCGGTTCTTCACATGGCTGAGCTCGTGCGCGATGACGCCGGCGAGCTCCTCCTTGCTGACGCGGTTGAGCAGGCCGGTGGTGGCGCACACCGCGGCGTGCTCCGGCGAGCGGCCGGTGGCGAAGGCGTTGGGCTGGTCGTTCTCGGCGATGAACACCTTTGGCATCGGCAGGCCGTCGGCCTGCGACAGCTGGCGGACGATATGCACGAGATCGGGCGCCGTGGTCTCGTCAACCTGGCGCGCGCCGTACATGCGAAGCACCATCTTGTCGGAGTTCCAGTAGGCGAACAGGTTGGTGCCGGCCGCGAACAGGAAGGCGATCACCATTCCGCCGGTGCCGCCGAGCAGGAAGCCAACCACGAGGAAAATCCCCGTCAGCAGCGCCATCAGAAACCCGGTGCGGAACACATTCATTTGGTTGCGTGCGGCGCGCTGGGCGCCTACCTCGATTGGGCCATTCCTGATGTATGGGTACGCCCGCGCCGGTCAAGCCGCCGAAGGACAGCGCAAAGGCCCACGAGTTGGGCGCCCCCGCACTTTGAATCTGCTCCGGTTGTGCCCTGCCGGGAGCGGTCTTACTTTCGGCACGTATGCCGGAGTCCGACCCGTGACGAGCGAAGCCGTGGATCGACAGCAACTTGTCGAGGCCCGCGACGCCATACGGGACAATTTGTGGCGCGTTGAAAATCCGCTCCGGTTCATGGACCAGAACCCGCAACTGGCCGCGAAACTCCGGGGCATGCTCGCCGAGATAGAAGCGGCCCTAGCCGACATGGACGATCCGCATGCCTAAAGGGCCCCAAGGTCAGATGCCCGAGAGATCGGGCGGTAGCTCGGTCTGAAATCTGGCCCTGTTGTCCCCTGCCGGGCAGGGTCTTAGGTTCGACTGCATGGAAGACCGGGACTTCGACGCCGAATATCGGAAGCTTAACGCCCGACATCAGCGGTATGGGCGGCTCGTCAATCGCCAAATGTGGTACGGATTTGTCGCTCTTGTCCCGGCGTTTGCTACCCTTGGCATTGCAATCCTTGCGGTAAAGGGCCTCTCGGTTGTTTTTCCCGCCGCCGATCCGGCATGGCTTCTGGTCTTGGTGACGATTCCAACAGCCGTAGCGGTGTGGGCCATCGTAAAATGGCGGGGGCGGAACCGTGCCTAAGGACCCAAGGTCCGCAGGGTCGGGTAGCGTCTCGCTTTGAAATCCGCGCCGGTTGTGCCCTGCAGGGAGGGAGCATATTTTGCATTGATGGACCGGATTTGGCTTGACCGGACTGCTGCCTTGGCGCTGGCAACGCTGGCGACAGCCATCGTTCTTGCCATCACGTATTTCGAGTCCGCGTTCCCAAGGCCTTACTATCAGACGTTCGAGCCGTGCATGCCCCGCGTAGCATGATTTGCATTTCCCTGTAGGAGTTTCATGCCAAAAGGCGACACCAAAGGTCGGAAGAGACCCGCCGATGTGATCGGAGCCGTCGGGAAGATTGCCACGGCGGAAGATGAGACGAAGCCGTGGTCCGAAATCGCCGAGCGCATCCGGCTGGCCGGTGAACGCGCCCGCGCCGAGGCCGAAGCCCGCCGCGCGGCCTCAAAGCCGGAGCATCTGCCGAAAGAGGTGAATGGGCCAAAGGGCCCGGAGCCCACCCGCTACGGCGACTGGGAGAAAAAAGGCATCGCCTCGGATTTTTAGTTCTACCCAACAAACCGTCATTACCCGGTCGCGCGAAACAGCGCGATCCGGGTAACCCATCTTCGTATTGACGCGACGCAAAAATGGGTCGCCTGTATATCGGCAAGGCTGGCTTGTAGGCTGGCGATGTGGCCGTAGCGCGCTGGGTCGCAGTGCGGTGGTTCTCGCAAGAACTTCTGGCACGTAGCCGGGTTGGCGCGCGGCCACATCTCTTGAGTTCAGT
>DASYBT010000077.1:0-64051 GCA_036500585.1 Rhizomicrobium sp. | reverse complement strand
CCTTGATGGCGCGATACATCAGCGGCTGAGTGAACGCCGGCTCGTCGGTCTCGTTGTGGCCGAAGCGCCGGTAGCAGAACATGTCCACCACCACATCCTTGTGGAACAGCTGGCGGAACTCGCTCGCGATGCGCGCGCAATGCACCACGGCTTCCGGATCGTCGCCGTTCACATGGAAGATCGGCGCCTGCACCATCAGCGCCACGTCGGACGGATAGGGCGAGGAGCGCGAGTAGATCGGCGCCGTGGTGAAGCCGATCTGATTGTTGACGATGAAGTGCACCGTGCCGCCGGTCCTGAATCCCTTTGTGCCGCTCATGGCAAAACATTCCGCCACCACGCCCTGGCCGGCGAACGCCGCATCGCCGTGCAGCAGCAGCGGCAGAACACTGCCGCGCGTCACGGTATCGCCGAATTGATTCTGCTTGGCCCGCGCCTTGCCGAGCACCACGCCGTCTTCGGCTTCGAGATGCGAGGGATTTGCGGTGAGCGACAGATGCACCTTCACGCCATCGAATTCGCGATCGCTGGATGCGCCGAGGTGATACTTCACATCGCCGGAGCCCTCGACATCGGTAGGCTGCGCGCTGCCGCCCTGGAATTCGTGGAAAATCTGACGATACGGCTTGCCCATTACGTTCGCGAGCACGTTCAGCCGCCCGCGATGGCTCATGCCGAGGACGATTTCCTTCACGCCCAGCTGGCCGCCGCGCTTGATGATCTGCTCGAGCGCCGGGACCATGGCTTCGCCGCCGTCGAGGCCGAACCGCTTGGTGCCGAGAAAGCGCAGGCCTGAGAATTTCTCGAAGCCTTCGGATTCGATCAGCTTGTTGAGGATGGCGCGCTTGCCTTCCGGCGTGAACGAAATCTCCTTGTCCGGCCCTTCGATGCGCCGCTGCAGCCAATCCTTCTGCTCGGGATCGTTGATGTGCATGAACTCGTAGCCGATGCGGCCGCAATAGGTGCGCTGAAGAATGCTCACCATCTGGCGCGGCGTTGCGGTCTCGAGTCCCAGCACGCCATCGAGGAAGATGGGCCGGTCGAGGTCTTCGGCATGGAAGCCGTAGAAATTCGGATCGAGCTGCGCGAGCTGCGGGCGCGGAGCCAGATGCAGCGGATCGAGATCGGCAGCGAGATGGCCGATCACGCGATAGGCGCGCACCATGTGAATGGCGCGCACCGAATCCTTGGCGGCATGGCGCGCATCGGCGGCGGATGCTTCGCCCTTGCGCGGCGGCCACAGTCCGGTCAGCGCGCCAACCAGCTCCCCGTCGCGCAAGTCGAGCGTGGCGTCGCGCCGCCATTCAGGCCCGCGGCCGAGCTGCGCCGGCGTCAGTCCCTGCTGGCCAAGCTCGGCAAACCAGGCGCGCCACGAAGGCTCGACCGCGTCCGGGTTCGCCAGCCACTGGGCGTAGAGGCCCTCGATGAAACCGGCATTGGCGGCGGTGAGAAACGTGGTCGCCTCCATCACATCATTGGAGGCGCGGAACGCTTGGTCGGAAGGAGATTGGCTCGTCATTTCAACCCGTTAGGCGCGTTGGGAAATATATTAACGCGGGCGGCCCAGAGGGCGCCGCGTTTAGCGCATCCGGCCCCTGAATGCACGTGACAGTTTCCTCGGGATTCCACGGCTTCCACGGTTAATATGGTGTCAACGCCGCCGAAATTCGAGCGGTGCATCGATCTGCTAAAGCTCTCGGACCATCACGAGACCAGCCATCCGCGCTGTTCTTATGAAGTGCTGATCAAACGTCAGGAAAGCCTCACAGTTGTTATTCGCGCTCGAGAGGTGAAGCGCGTCTGCGAAATCCAGCCCTGCCTTCAGCCATCCGAGCGCACGCGCCACAGTCTCCGGGGTCTCGATCTGCACGTGCGGAAGGCCAGCCAGCGCGGTAAGCGAATCTCCCACCTGATTCGGAGAGAAGCGGTAGACGGTGCGAAGCACCCACTCGGTTTCCAGGATCACTGTCGTCGTGAGGTAGGTATGTTGATTGTCTATGATCGCCCGGGCCCTTGCGGATTGCTCCGGTTGATCGCCGGTCAGATACCGGACAACGACGTCAGTATCGACCGCGAGCACGACGCCGCCTGACCTCGGCGGCGATTGCCGCGTTCATTTCCTCGATCGTCTTTGGTTGCCCTTTGTATTTCAGGCAGCCGAATACGTCCTCCGGGCGTGTTGGGGGAAAGAGCGACTCCGGCTTCAGGAGGACGCCGTCCACAGTGTCTTCGACGGTCAGCTTTGTGCCGGGCTTCCAGTGCCGCTGGTCGCGGATCGCTTTCGGCAGAATCACCTGCCCTTTGGTGGAAACGACGGTGGTCGCCTTGGCCACGAACTCCAAACCTCGGTAAGACAAAGGTAAGATATGTTGCGTGGCCCAAAAAAGCAACTGCCCTTGGCTACTGCGCGGCCTTCTGCACCAGATGGATCTCCACCCGCTGGGCGCCGGTGATGTCGGTCTTCATGCGGTCGGTGGTGATCTCGGTCCGGACGAGCCGATCCTGCGGCACACCGTTGGCGATGAGCGCGCGCTCGACGGCGGCGATCCGCGGCTCGGCGAGGCCGGGGTTGTAGTGCGGCGCGATCCTGGTGGAAGGGCCGGCCACTTCAACCATCTGGCCGGGGTTGCCGCGCGCCTCGGCTGCGGCGCTGCGCACGATCGCTTGCGCATCGGGCGGGATGTCGAGGCTCGCGCCCGGGAAGAACACCACATAGGCCTGCGGCGGCGGCGGCGGAGTGCTGCCGAAGTCGAAGGTGCCGCAGCCCGAAAGCGCCAGGCAGGCGAAAGCAACTGTCAGAGCGCGCATGAGTTTCCCCCCTATCGCAGCGCCAATGCCCAACTTAACGCAGAGTTCCCTCGAATGGAACTTTTGGCGGCGGCGATCCAGGGTGCCCCTGAATTCTACAGCGGATATTCGTTTTTATTGTGCGCCATGCAACTCGATGCCGCACCATATATGGCGTGGGGCGCTCCAGCTGTTGTGGTTGTTTGCACTTTGCCACCGGCAATTCCCGCGCCTGCCCAAATTGAACCTCCGAATCGAGAGGTGGGAAGCGGCCGAACCGTCGGCGAGGTTGTTTTCGAATTTTTCTCACCAGGTCTGCGACCACTACATCTTGTGGTCAAAATTCGCGGGAGCAGTTGAAGTCACGATGTGCCACCTCGAATGCCCTTCCGCAAAGGGAGTGTTGTCCGCAAAGCATGTTCTGGCAGCAGCCACGCCAGCCTGGATAGCGCCCACGATGTCAAAGAGCGAGATGTCTCGATGGCAAGTCTACACTATCTCTTCAGCAAGACATATGCCAATCCTGGATGGCCCGCCCTCCGCTGCCGCAGGGCTTGAGCCGTCCGGGGCCACCGTCCTTCCAGTAGTCAAGACGATCCTGCCAGTAGTGAGTCCCGCGGGCGCGCGATCTCGCAAATCAGGCGCTGGTGCTGGTTCCGGTGCCCAGCACGTTCAGCGCCAGGGTGTAGTTGGCGAGCTGCGAGGTGAGATAGGCCGGTGCCGGACCGCTCGACTGCGCCGCCGCGGTGCTGGTGGACGAAGCCGGGGTGTTGCTGGTCCGGTAGGCATTGCGCACGGCCGACAGGACATTGAGCAGCTCGGCGCGCGCCGCGCCGGCGCCCGTTTGGGTCGAGATATCCATCGTTCCGGTGATGCCGAGACCGTACACCTGCGCCGTCCCCGCCGATGTGGACGTGGAAGTCGACGAACTGCCCGAAGATGTTGCAGGCCCCGATAGCGTGCCGGCGGGAATTCCCAGCCGCGCCAGCGCATCGAAATCCGCCGGGCCGGCAACCAGTGTGGCCGTGACGCCGGCATTCATTTTGATTTGCAGCGCCTCGCCACCATTCTTGTAGGTGATGCTCGCGGTGCCGCTGTTCAGCATCGCTGCGTTGATCTTGTTCACCAGACTGTCGAGCGTCTCGCCTTTGTCGATGGTGATGGTGGGCGTGCGCGCGCCGGTGCCCTGGATGGCAATCTGGAAAGTATCTCCGGCGCGCAACGTGCTTTGCGATGTCAGATCGAGCGACTGATTGATGGTGACGGTGCCGCGCGGCAGGCCCAGTGCATCGAGCACGCTCGATCCTTGCGTGTCGAAGGCAATGCCGCTGCCGGTGGACTGGCCGTCCATGCCGCCATATTGGCGAGTCCAGGCGACCGAGCCGTTCGCGCCGAGCGCGGCGACGAACATGTTGCTGGTGTTGGCGCTGGTGCGCACCTGGCCGGCGAAGGTACCTGTCGTCGAGCCGGCGAGATACACTGTGCCGTCGGAGCCTACGGTCAGGGCGCCGCCCTTGTCGGTGCCGGATGTGCCAACATAGCTGACGGTGTTTGCGCTTGCGCTGGCGCCGTTGTCGCTCAGCGAGACGACGAAGGCGTCCATGCCGCCGGAACTCGCAGTTGCAATGCTCGCCTGGCCGCCGGCAGTGAGACTTGCGTTTGTCGTGGTGCCGGAAAGGTAGACATTCGTGCCCGACACCACGAGACCGCCGATGGCGCCGCCGTTCTGCAGATCGCCGAGGTCCTCGCTCCAGGCCGGTGCGGAGGTCGCGTCGCCGTTCGCATATTTGCTGACGATGGCGTGCCCGTTCTGCACACTCGCGACATAAAGGCTGCCACCGGAGCCGATTGCGGTTGCGGCGACGGAGTCGTTGCCGGATGTGCCGAATTGCTGCTCGTAGCTGATCTTGCCTTTGCTATCGAGCTTGGCGACGTAAGCGTCGGCCTTGCCGCTGCTTGTCTGACCTTTGCCGACAACGCCGGTGACCTGGCCGCCGATGTAAACATTGCCGGAAGAATCCACGCTGACCGCTGCGGCCTGGTTGTTGTTCAAGGTCGGGATCTGCGAAACCCAGTTCTGATTGCCGTTCGAATCGTAGCTGGCGACGAAGCTGTCGTTGTTGCCGTCGGCGACCGCGCTTTGCACAAGATCGGCGGTGGTCGAACCGGCGACGACAACGCCGCCGTTCGGGTTCAGCGCCAGCGACAGGCCTGAGGCCATGCCGTTGCTGCCCAACAGACTTGTCCATTGCAGATTGCCGGCGGAATCGTACTTGCTGAGATAAACGTCCTGCGTGCCCTGGTTCAGCTGATTGCCGAAATTGCCGGTCGCATTGCCGACCACATAGACGTTCCCCTGTGCATCCACCACGGTCGATTGCGCCGTCGTGGTTCCGGTCTCGGGGGCGGCGGTGGCATTGAACACGCCCTGTGGCGAAGAACCGAGATTGGTGAGTTTGACAAGGCGGCCCTGATTGTCCGGCGTGGGATTGTCGGCCGTGCCGGTCGTCGATCCCGTGGTGCCCGCCAGATAAAGCGCCGGCGTGGCGGCAGCGGAGGACAGCGAAATCTTTTCGCTGGGTGCGGGCGTGATGGCGATGCCGTACTTCGCGTTGGTGGGATCGTCGATCGAGCCTTGCGTGATCACGCGCTGGAAGCGGGAGCTGAATCCGGCGGCGGAAAGCTGCTGGTTGACGTAACTCACGATGTTGTCGAGCGTCAGCGGGCCTTGCACCTGCGAAAGATCGATCGGGACATCCGTCGTCGCGCCGCTCTTGGTGACGGAAACGTCGAAGCTCTGGCTGGCGCTGACATTGGGCAGCGCACTCGACAGGTTGGTATCGTTCACCACGGTTCCGCCGGCGTAGGTCATCGGCGGGAAGGCGAGCGACACGGTGCTGGATGCCGATGCGCTCGGCTGCCCCGTCTGCAAGGTGAAATTGTTGAACGTCTCCGTTTTCAGGAACGATTCGACCTGCTGCAGTCCTTGCTGGAAACGCGTGTTCAGGCCGACGAGCTGGCCGGATGTTTCGCCGTCGCGCTGCGCGATGCTGGCAAGATTGGATAGCGTATTCACCGCCTGATACAGCGAGAAGAGCTTCTGATTGTCCTGCTCGATCTTCGCATCGGCCGAGCCCACATTCTGCGGGACGTTGCTGGTGTCGATGAACTTCGTCGTCGACAGGACCTGCGCGTCCTGGGCCTGCTGGGAAGGCGTGGTGAGGCTTTCCCACGGGGGGTTGTCGTTTGCCGTCGCGCTGTTTGTTGCCGATGCGGTGGAGGCAACGCTCTGCGGCGCGACGGGCAATTTCGCCGCGTAATAGTTGAGCAGGACCGACGTATCCAGCGACGGCAGGGTGACGGTGGTGACCATGGTGCCGTCAGTATCGGGCGGCCCACGTTAACGCCGGGCAAAGGACAACGTGCTTAACGCAAGCTTAACGGCCGCCGTGCGACGGAAGTCCATGCCGTTGCCCGCCATGCGCGATTATGAAGATGGCCTGCGCCTTTCGCGCGCCGGACGCCACGCCGAGGCGATCGGCTGCTTCGAGCGCGCGCTGCAACACTCGCCGGACGATTCGAAAGTCCTGTTCGCACTCGGCAACACCGCGCGTTCGTTGGGGTTGCCGCGGCCGGCTGAGGATTTCTATCGCCGCGTTCTGGCGATTGATCCGCAACGGATGGAAGCGCTGGTGAACCTCGCAAATCTGCTGCGCGGCAACGGCCAGTTCGCTGCTGCCGCCGCCGTGCTCGAACCGGCCCTGGCGCGCAATCCGGATTCGCCTGAGCTGTGGCTGACGCTTGGCTCGGTGTGTCGCGAGGCCGGCGATAAGGCCAAGGCGGCAGA
The DNA here is from genome assembly GCA_036500585.1 of Rhizomicrobium sp. GTDB lineage: Bacteria > Pseudomonadota > Alphaproteobacteria > Micropepsales > Micropepsaceae > Rhizomicrobium. The sequence goes on along the minus strand of DASYBT010000077.1, from coordinate 57,417 downwards.
ACACTACGCCAAGGCGCTGGATCTCAGGCCGGACTATCCGGCTGCCCTGGTGAACCTCGCCGACCTGCTCGCCGAACGCGGCGAATGCGAGGATGCACTGGCGCTCTATGACCGCGCCATAAAGCGCGATCCGCACAATGCGCAGGCAAAGCTGAACCGGGCCATCCTGCATCTGCAGGAAGGCAATCTGGCGCAAGGCTGGCGCGACTACGCGGCGCGGCTGAAGATTCCCGGCAAGGCTCCCACTTGCGATCACAAACTGCCGCGCTGGAACGGCGCCTCGCTGAAGCGTGCCCGGTTGCTGGTGACGGCCGAGCAAGGCGTCGGCGACGAGCTGATGTTCGCGAGCGTGATTCCCGATCTGGCGCGGCGGGCGGGCGAAGAAGGCGGCTCGCTCGTTTTGGAATGCGATGCGCGGCTCGTGCCGCTGTTCGCGCGATCGTTTCCCGGTGTCACGGTGAAGCCCACCGACCGGACCACGCAGGACGGCAAGGTGGTGTCGCGATTCGGCTGGTTGCGATCGGCCGGTGGTGCCAACGCGGCGATTGAGGCCGGCTCCGTTCCGCAGTTCTTGCGCAGCGGCCTGCAAAGCTTTCCCGATCCCCACGCCTATTTGGTTCGGGATGCCGAGGATGCTGCGAGATGGCGCGAAACACTTACCTCAGCCGGCCCGGCGCCGCTCATCGGCATCTGCTGGCGCAGCGGCAAGATCGGCGGCGCGCGCAATGTGCAGTACGCACCGCTGGAGATCTGGGGCAACTCCCTGCGCGATCTGCCAGGCACCATCGTCTGTGCTCAATACGACGCGGCCGCTGCCGAAATCGGGGCGCTCGAATCCGCGAGCGGCAGAACGATCCTTGTGCCGGACCGTCTCGATCAGAAGAACGAACTGGATCGCACCTGCGCCATGCTGGCGGCGCTCGATGTTGTCGTCAGCGCGCCGACGGCGGTGTCGTGGCTGGCAGCCGGCGCCGGCGTGCCGACGTTGAAGGTGCTCTACGACACCAGCTGGACGAGCTTCGGCCAGGATCGCGAGCCGTTCGCGCCGTCATGCCGGCTGATGATGCCGGCGCGTGCCGGCGACTGGGCGGACGTGTTCGCGAAAACCTCAGCCGAAATCAGAGCGCTGCCCGCTCGCCCATAACGCCCCGCCGCGCATTCAGGAGTTGCTTCAGATCGGCAGCGATGCGGGCAGCGCCATTTCCGTCGATGGTGGTGAGGCCTGCCGCGCGCATGTCCTGCCGCCGCTTGTCGTCCGACAGCAGCGCCAGCACCGCACCGGCAATGTCGGACTCCGCGATGCGGTCGTGCACGCCGAGTGACAGGCCCATGCCCGCCTGCTCGAATGCAGACGCGGACAGCGCATGGTCTTCCGTCAGGCAGAGATAGATCGCCGGCACGCCGTAGGCCGCCAGTTCGTACGCCGTGACACCAAACGCGCACAGCGCAACATCGCAAGCGGCGATTTCGGATGCGAGATCATAGGCGCCAGTGACGATCTCGAAATTCGGCGCCGGAGCTTCCACCTTTCGCGCCACACCGGCCGCATCGGCGACCGACGGTCCGATGACGAAGCGGGCACGGAATTGCGGCTTCAGTTTCGCAAGCGCGCGCGCCGCTTTCGTCGTCAGTCCCGCCGGGTCGCTGCCGCCCATGGTGACGAGCAAAGTCGGACGCGGCGATTGCACACGGGGTGGCGAGGCCTGCACATCCGTTCCGAGCAGGCTCCATTCCCAGCCGACACGCGGCGCGCACATGGAGCCCGACCAGTCCAGCGCCAGCGCCTGCGGCACCGGCGGATAATAGGCGACATCGGCTGCCAGGCGGCGATCCGAACCATCGTCGATCACGACCGTGACCGGCACGCTGGCCGTGATCTCGAACAGCTCCCGCCGGCCCACGCCTTCGCGCATGTCGCAGATGAGAAAATCCGGCGCGTGGCCGAGGATCATCTCGTGGATGGCTTCGGCATCCGGCGCATCCTCGAGCAGCTGCGCCTCGAAACCGGCACGGCCGATCGGCGCCAGCGCATCCTCGGTGCCATTGACGGCGAACACCGAACCGATTCCTTCGCGGTCGCGCAGCGCACGCGCCAGCGCCACCATCCGCTTCACATGGCCGAGGCCGAAGCGGCCGCCGCCGTCGCAGCGGATCAGCGCAAGGCCCCCGTCCGGCGCAAGCGCCTTCTGTTTCACATGGGCGTTAATCCGGCGCAGCTGCGGCTCGCGCTCGAGCAGCAGCAGCAGGTCCGACAGCGACGCCTCGCCGGCGCGCGCCGCCACGCGCTCGTGAATGGCCTCGATGAAGGCCAGATCGTCTGGCGTATCGATGGTGAGGCGGCCGCCCGGCCTTGCCAGCGATGGGTAGGCCGGCGCGCGGACGATCTTTGCGAATTCCGGATGCAGCTTGAAATAACCGGTAACGTGCTCGCGCGCGACGGGATCGTCGTGCGCTTCGGCCATCAGCCGGTCGAGCGCCCGGCGGCTGAACGGATCGACGCCTTCATGCGCGGTGGTGGCACCATTCTCCAGCATAACATAGTCGCCGTCTTGGTCGATGAGCGCGCCGGTCAGATGGTCGATGAATCCGGCATCGAGGAACGGGGCATCGGAGGAGATGCGGATGATCACATCCGCCTGCGTGGCTTCCGCGGCGAACGCAAAACGCGCCAGCACATCCTCTTCCGGGCCGCGGATGACGGTGACATCATTCTCGCGGCCGAATTCCACAATGGCTTCGTCGCGCGGATTGGTGGTGGTGGCGATGGCGATCTGGTCGATGCGTTTGCTGCGCGACAGGCGATGCACCACATGCCACAGCAGCGGTTTGCCGGCGATCGGTTTCAGAACCTTCCCGGGCAGGCGGGTCGAGCCCATCCTGGCCTGAACAATGGCGACAACTCGCGGGTTCCCGTTCATGCTCATGCCGCCTCGGCGCGAAAATCGGCGCGGATATGCCGCAGCGGCCGCATCCCGTCGACGGGATCGGCGCGCCACTCGCGGTCGGACAATTCGGAAGGCTGCGGTTCCTTGAAACCCGTGCCATCAGCGGTCATGGCCTCGCGAAGGCGCGCGATCACCGGAGCAATCTCCTGCGGCAGCCAGCAATGGCCGGCCGCGTATTCGGCGCCGTCGCCGTCGAGATCGAGATGGAATTCGACCATGCCGGCGCCCCAGCGATGCACAGCGCGCTCGATGACCGCGGGCCGGCGGGTGTGATCCGACCAGCCCACCTCGCATCCGGTTGCGTCGCGAATGGCGGCAATGGCCGAGAGGTTCGCCTCATTGGCCGGTGTGGGATAGGCGGACACGCAGTGCAGCAAAGTCACCTCTTCGGCGCCGGCAAATTTCAGCCGGGCGGCCGCCGTCTTGATTTCCTCCATCGTCGCCATCCCGGTGGAGAGCACGACTGGCTTGCCGGTGGCGGCACAGGCTTCCAACAGCGGGGCATAGAGAAGCTCGTACGACGCGATCTTGTAGAAATCGACGTATGGCGCCAGCTCTGCCACCGCTTCGAGATAGAACGGCGTGCAGGAGAACTGGATGGCCCGCTCGCGGCAGCGCTGGGCGAGGGGGGCCAGATGCGCCGCCGGCAGTTCCCAATCCTTGCGCGCCCGATGCGTGGCGCTGGTCGCCAGAATCTCCGGGGCGAACAGCCGCTCGATCTTGAACAGCTGGAACTTGACCGCGTCGCAGCCCGCGTCGGCGGCGGCATCCACAAAGGCGAGCGCCCGGGCGAGGTCGCGGCCGTGATTGCTGGAGGCTTCCGCAATGAACCTCACCGTCCGGTCCATGAACCGCTCCTGTTGTGCTTAATGCTTTCTAAAGGAGGGTTGCTAAAGGACTGTTAACGCCGCGCAATTCCAGCGCATGCGGGTACGGCGGTAGCGGATTCTTAACGATGTCCGGCGAAAAATGGTTAGCGGTGTCTTTCCGGATTTTTTCATGACGTCAGCCCTTGCCGCGGCGCGCGAGCCGGACCTTGTTGCAGAGCTCGCCGACGCTGCCGCGTTCGTGCGCAAGCACGCGATTGCGTCCATCTATCACGCCGGCTCCGGGCATCCGGGCGGCGCACTGTCTTGTGCGGACATTCTCGCCTGCCTGTTCGGCGCCGAGCTGAACATCTGGCCCGAAAAAATGGACGATCCGAACCGCGACCGCTTCGTGCTATCGAAAGGTCATGCAGCCCCGGCGCTTTATGCCATCGCCGCGCACCACGGCTTTTGCGATGCGCGCGCAGCGTTGCGCCTGCGCAAGCTGAACAGCCCGTTTCAGGGGCATCCGCACGTTCTCGATTTGCCATGGGTGGAGACAAGCACGGGCTCGCTCGGCCAGGGCTTCTCGGTCGCGCTCGGCATGGCGATGGGACTGAGGATCAAGCAAAGCACCGCACGGGTCTATGCGCTGCTGGGCGACGGCGAATTGCAGGAAGGCGAAGTTTGGGAAGCGGCGATGTGCGCGGCGCACCACAAGCTTTCCAATCTCTGCGCCATCATCGACTACAACAAGCTGCAGAGCGACGACCGCAATTCCAACATCATGGGCCTGGAGCCGCTGGCCGACAAATGGCGCGCCTTCGGCTGGTTGGTGCAGGAAATCGACGGCCACGACATCGAAGGCATCCTCGCCGCCTTGCGCGCGATGGCGCAAGTTGCGGCGCAGCCATCCGTCATCATCGCGCACACCATCAAAGGCAACGGCGTCCCATACATGGAGAACATTCCCGTGTGGCACGGCAGCGTGAAGCTGACGCGGCCGCAGGCTGAAGAGGCATTGGTCGCGCTGGGAGCCGACGTTCACGAGATTGCGGAGATGCTCGATGTCTGAAGCCCCGGCATTGATTGGCACGAGCGGCGATTCCTTGCGCGAAGCGTTTGGCAAAGCGCTCGCCGCTCTGGGCAACGAGATGCCGCAACTGGTCGTGCTCGATGCAGACATCGCGGGCGGCACCGGCGTCCACCATTTCCGCAAGGCGCACCCCGAACGCTTCCTGCAATTCGGCATCGCCGAGCAGAACATGATGGCGGCCGCCGGCGGGCTTGCGGCCGTCGGCCTGTTGCCGGTGGTAACGACCTTTGCCGTCTTCTGCTTGCGCGCCGTCGAACAGGCCCGGCTGTCGCTCGCTTACGCACGGCGCAATGCGAAGATCGTCGCGAGCCACCCCGGAATCGATGTCGGTCCGGATGGCGGTTCGGCGCAGGCGCTGGAAGACCTCGCCGCGTTCCGCGCCATTCCCGGCATGACGGTGCTCTCGCCGGCCGATCCCATCGAGATGGCGCTGGCCACGCGTGCGATCCTGGAATTCAACGGGCCGGTTTACATGCGCACGGGCCGCAGCCCGGCGCGGCGCCTCTTCGGCGATGATCACCGTTTCGAGATCGGCAAGGGGCAGATTGTCCGCGACGGCGGCGACCTCACCATTGTCGCCTGCGGCGTGGAGGTTGCGCGTGCGCTCGACGCTGCGGCGATTCTCGAGCGCGACGGCGTTTCGGCCCGCGTGGTCAACATGGCGACGATCAAGCCCATCGATGCAGAATTGCTGGCGCGTTGCGCGCGCGAAACCGGCGCCATCGTCACGGCGGAAGACCACAACATCCATGGCGGACTCGGCGGGGCGGTGGCGGAAGCACTGGCAGGAACCTGTCCATGTCCGATCGAATTCATCGGCCTGCAGGACACTTTCGGCGCCTCCGGAGAGCCGGACGAACTCGCCGATCATTTCGGGATTTCGGCGCCGTTCATCGCCATTGCCGCGAAACGCGTGCTGGCGCGGAAACATCACTGATGCGGGAAAGCAAGCTCGCGCTCGTCACCGGCGCCAGCCGCGGCATCGGCAAAGCGATTGCGGTGGCGCTGCTCGAGCAAGGCTATTGCGTCGCCTGCGGCTACAGGGAAAACCGCGACGGCGCCGCAGCACTGGAGAAAGATTTCGGTGGTGCGAAGGCCGTCGCCATCGACGTTCGCGATCGCAAATCCGTCAAGCGCGCCATTGCGGCGGCCCAGAAACATTTCAAGCAACCCGTCGCCATCGTGGTGAACAATGCTGCCATCGCCGATGAGCGGCCGATGGAAGAGATCACCGATGCGCAATGGAACCGCGTGCTGGAAACGAATTTGCGCGGACCTTTCATCGTCGCGCAGGAGGCCCTGCCCGGCATGATCGGCAAAGGCTGGGGCCGCATCGTCAATATCGTTTCAATCGGCGGCCAGTGGGGCGGCATGCGCCAGGTGCATTACGCTGCCGCCAAGGCCGGGCTCATCAACTTCACCCAGTCGCTGGCGCGGCTTTATTCCGCCAAAGGCATTACCGCGAACGCGGTGTCGCCCGGCCTCGTCGGCACCGACATGGCGCAAAAGGAACTGCGCTCGAAAGCCGGCAAGCAGAAGGCGGCGCAGATTCCGCTTGGCCGGATTGCCTACCCTCGCGAGATCGCGGCAGCCGTTGTGTTCCTGTGCTCGGACGATGCCGCGTACATCACCGGACACACCTTGAACGTCAACGGCGGCATGTATTTCCAATGAGCAAGACGATCCTCATTGTGTCGGGCGGCGTGGAAGCGGCAGCCGCGGCGCAGCGGGCGAAGGAGATGGGGCTGTATGTTGTCGTCTCCGACCGCGATCCCGAGGCGCCGGGCTTTGCGTTTGCCGATTCCTGCATCATCGCCGATGTGTATTCGCCGGATCAGACAGCCGCCGCGGCGGAACGCTTTCACCGCAAGGTGCGCAAGCTCGACGGCGTGATCTGCGTAGCGGCGGATGCGCCGCTGACGGTTGCCACGGTGACCGCGCGGCTCGGCCTCGCCGGGATTTCGGTCGAGTCGGCGCGGCTCGCCAGCGACAAGCTGGCGATGAAGGAGCGGCTATTTGGGGCGGGCGTGCCCATCCCCTGGTTTTCGCCAGTCGCCACGACGCAGGCGCTGCAACGCTTCGCCATCGAGCGCGGGCCGAATCTCGTGATCAAACCGGTGGACAGCCGCGGCAGCCGCGGTGTGCAGCGCGTGGCGCAGGTCAAGGATCTCGATCAGGCGTTCGCGCTGGCCCGCCAGCACTCGCCGACCCAGCGCGTGATGGTCGAGCAGTATCTCGACGGTCCGCAGGTCTCCACCGAATCGATTGTAATCGCGGGGCGTTGCTTCACGCCGGGATTTTCCGACCGCAATTACGAATTCCTCGAGCGCTACGCGCCGTTCTTCATCGAGAATGGCGGCGATCTGCCGAGCCGACTGCCTGACGATGTGCAGGCGAAAGTGCGCGATGTCGTGGCGCGTGCGGCGGATGCGCTTGGCATCACGGATGGCACCGTGAAAGGCGACATCGTGGTGCACGATGGCGAGGCCTATGTCATCGAGCTGGCGGCGCGGCTCTCCGGCGGATTCTTCTGCACGCATGAGATTCCGCTTTCGACCGGAGTCGATTTTCTCAGCGCTGCGCTCCGCGTCGCGCTGGGCGAGCCGGTGGCAGCAGAAGAGCTGGAGCCAAAACAGCAACGTGCGGTGTGCCAGCGCTATTCGTTCCCGGCGCCGGGCAAGGTTGTGCGCATCAGCGGCGCCGACGATGCCCGCAAGGTCGAGGGCGTGTCAGAATTCATCGTCACGGCAAAAATCGGCGATGTCATCCCGCCGGCTGGCGACAAGCGGCCTTCCGGCGCCATGGTGGTGACCACGGGCGGATCGCGCGCGGCTGCACTTGCAGCCGCCAACGATGCCATCTCCCGCATCCGGATCGAAACCGCATGAACGCGCCGTTCCGCGTAACCGAGGCGCTAAGCACGACAGGCACGCTCAACCTGTTCGCGCTGTTCCATCTCAACCTTGCGTTCTCCTCGATCGAGGAAGAGCAGCGGAGCGAAGTGATCGCGCGCTGCTATTGGCCGCTGCTCGACTTGGTGGCGCAGCACGGTCCCATCGGCATCGAGATCACCGGTTACACCTTGGAGGAGATTGCCCGCCTCGATCCCAAATGGATCGGCCGCGCGCGCGCATTGCTCGCCAGCGGACGGATCGAGCTGATCGGCTCCGGCTATGCGCAGATGATCGGGCCGCTGGTGCCGGCGCGCGTCACCGAAAAGAATCTGCAGATCGGCAACGAGGTTTATCGCCGCCTGCTGGATACGGTGCCAACGCTCGCATTGATCAACGAGCAAACCTATTCGGCGGGTCTGGTTGGCCTGTACCTCGATGCGGGTTACCGCGCCATCCTGATGGATTGGGACAATTGCGCCGCGCATCATCCCGAATGGCCACTGGAAACGCGCTACCGCCCGCAAGCCGCGCGCGGCGCCGATGGTCGCAGCATCGGACTGATCTGGACGAACACGGTCGCATTCCAGAAGCTGCAGCGCTTGGCGCATCGCGATGTCGATCTTGAACCCTATGTCGATTACGTGCGCAGCCAGGCCGGCGCCGCCGAACGCGCGTTCTGCCTTTACGCCAGCGATGCCGAGATTTTCGATTTCCGGCCCGGCCGCTATCGCACGGAAGAAGCGATGCGTGGCGGCGAATGGCAGAGGACGGCGCAAGCCTTCGCAGCGTTTGCCGATGAGCCGAACGTGCGTCTCGTGCGGCCGAGCGAAATCCTTGCGCTCACCGCCGCAGCCGAACCTCTGCAGCTGGAAACCGCCGCGTGCCCGATCCCGGTGAAGAAGCAGCGCAAATACAATCTGGCGCGATGGGCGGTTACCGGCCGCGATGACATTGCGATCAACGCCGCGTGCGAACGCATTTATCGCGGTCTCGTCGCTTCCAACTCGTGCGATGCAGAGTGGAAAGAGCTCTGTTACCTGTGGTCTTCCGATTTCCGCACCCACATCACCGAGAAGCGGTGGACGGTGTATTGCGAGCGGTTGCGTGCGGCGGAAGCTCGCCATGCGTCGATACAATCCAGATCGCAGCAGCCCCGGCGCAATGGCGAATTGCTGGAGCCACGCCACATCGACATCGAGACACCATCGTTGCGCGCGCGGCTAGATCGCCGGCGCGGGCTGGCGATCGAGTGGCTGCACTTCGCCTCGCACGGCAAGCCGGTACTCGGCGGGTTGCCGCACGGCTATTTCGACGACATCTCGGTGCAGGCGGACTGGTACACGGGCGATTGCGTTTTCGAGGCGCCCGGCGAGGCGAAAATCACCGACCTCGAATGGTGCGAAGCGCGCCGCGCGATGCTCCCGAACGGCGATGTGCGGCTCTCCGCGCGTATAGAGACCTCGAACGGTCCGATCCAAAAGTCGCTGACGTTCGGCGCCCGCGAGGCGCGCGTCGATTTCGACATCGTCTTCCACTGGCAGAACTGGGGCCGCGGCAGCCTGCGGCTTGGCCACTTCACCTTGCTGCCGGATGCTTTCGATCCGATGACTCTTTCGTTAACGACGCACAATGGCGGAAAGGATAGCGAAACCTTTGCATTTGCCGGGCAGACGGTGGACCACGGCGCGCCGGTGTCGTTTCTCGTGTCCTCCTCGCATGGTCTCGGCATGACGGAAGGCTGGGCCGAACTCGGCGATGCGAAAACCCGCGTCCGGGTTGACGTGGACCGCACGATCGCGCCGCTTCTGGGGCTGCTGACGCATCGGCAGGTAGGCGGCAGAGTGTTCTGCCAACTCGCGCTCTCGGCGCTAGAACTCGACGACACGCGCAAGCCGTCGGCCTATTGCGATGGCCCGCGCCGCTTCCGCTTCAGTGTTTCGTCCACAAATTAAAGGCTCATCCACCATTTTCTGTAACCATGATTACGCGGAAAGAGGGCGTTTTTCATGGTGCAGCGCGCAGCGAAGGTTTACCTCCAGGCCGACAATGACCAGGCGACCGTCACGCCGATTGCGCCGGCCTTTCGCGATTTCACCCAGCCCTGGCTCGACCTGAACGACAAGGCCGTGCTCGTCACCGGCGGCACCGGCTCGTTCGGAAAGCACTTCGTCAAATGCGTGATCGAGAATTACAAACCGCGCCGCCTCGTCATCTTCAGCCGCGATGAGATGAAGCAATACGAGATGCAGCAGATCTTCCCGATGGAGCAGCATCCCTTCATGCGCTACTTCATCGGCGACGTGCGCGACCGCGACCGGCTCGATCTCGCCATGCGCGACATCGACTATGTGGTCCATGCCGCGGCGCTGAAGCAGGTTCCCACCGCCGAATACAATCCGTTCGAATGCATCCGCACCAATGTGTTCGGGGCAGAGAACGTCGTCTATGCCGCCCTGCGCCGCAACATCCGCAAGGTGATCGCGCTCTCGACCGACAAGGCGGCCAACCCGGTGAATCTGTACGGCGCATCGAAGCTTGCCTCCGACAAGATTTTCGTCGCTGCCAACAATCTTGCCGGCGCCGATGGCACCCGTTTCGCGGTGGTGCGCTACGGCAATGTGTTCGGCTCGCGCGGCAGCGTGGTGCCGTTCTTCAAGAAGCTGGTGGACGACGGCGCCGAGACTTTGCCGATCACGGATGCGCGCATGACGCGCTTCTGGATCACCTTGACGCAAGGTGTGAATTTCGTGCTCTCCAGCATGGAGATGAGCCGCGGCGGCGAGATTTTCGTGCCGAAAATTCCTTCCACCACGATCACCGACCTCGCCGCGCTGATGGCGCCGCGCCTGAATCGCAAGATCGTCGGCGTCCGCCCCGGCGAGAAGCTGCACGAGACAATGATTCCGGCCGACGATTCGCGCTGGACGGTGGAGTTGGATGATCGCTACGTCATTCTCGCAAGCTTCGCCGCAGCCGCGCGCGAGGCCTATCTGCATCGCGGCGCCAGGCCGGTCAGCGAAGGCTTTGCCTATTCCAGCGATGCCAATCCCGAGCAGCTTGATGCCCGTGGCCTGCAGATGCTGCTGGCGCAGGCTTTCGCGTGAGTGCGGCCGGCAAGCGGGCCATCGCGTCCGTTCCGGTGAATTCCTTTCTGCCCTATGGCCGCCAGGTCATCGAAGATGATGACATCGCGGCCGTCACCGATGCGCTGCGCAGCGACTATCTCACCACAGGTCCTTATGTCGGCCGCTTCGAGACCGCGCTGGCGAAAATCGTGCAGGCGAAGCATGCAGCCGTCTGCGCCAACGGCACGGCGGCGCTGCACATGGCGGCGCGCGCCCTGAACCTTGGGCCGGGCACGAAGGTCGTTGTACCTACGATCACGTTTCTCGCCACGGCCAGCGCGCCGCACCTGAACGGTGCCGAGATCGTGTTTGCCGATGTCGATTCAGCGACCGGGCTGATGACGGCGGAAACATTGTCCGAAGCCGTTGCTCGCGGCGGCAGGATCGACGCCGTGTTCAATGTGCATCTCAACGGCCAGTGCGGCGATCTCGAAGCGATCGCGACGATCGCGCGCAAACACGGCGCCAGGATCGTGGACGATGCGTGCCACGCTGTCGGCACGGCTTACGTCTCGCGCGATGGCGCGATTCAGCCGATCGGCAGCAACGCCTTTTGCGATCTCAGCGTCTTCTCGTTCCATCCGGTCAAGACCATCGCCATGGGCGAAGGCGGCGCGGTGACGACGAACGATGGCGACATGGCCAAGCTCCTCGTGCTTGCCCGCAATCACGGCATGACGCGCGACCCGTCGGAGTTCGAGAACAGTGATGCGTTCGACGAAGATGGCGCGGCCAATCCCTGGTATTACGAACTGCACCAGCCTGAGTTCAACTGGCGGGCCAACGATATCCAGTGCGCGCTGGGAACATCGCAGCTGAACAAGCTCGGCCGTTTTGTCGCGCGCCGCCGTGCACTGGCGGCGCGATACGACCTGTTGCTGCAGGACCTGGCGCCGCTGGTGCGGCCGCTCGCACGCACCCGCGCCTGCCTGCCAGCCTGGCATCTGTACGTCGCCAGGATTCATTTCGATGCTGCCGGAATTTCACGCGCGACCCTGACGCGGGCGCTGTCGGCACAAGGGATCGGCACGCAGGTGCACTACGTCCCCGTGCACCGCCAGCCTTACTACCGCAAACGATATGGCGAACTGCACCTGCCGGGCGCGGATGAATATTACGCGAAGGCACTCAGCCTGCCACTGTTTGCGTCGATGAAGGATGGCGATGTGGATCGCGTGGTCGAGGCGCTGCGGCGCGCTCTGAAAGCCTGACGTACATCAGATTTTCTTGTCGAGCAGCTGAATCTGATTTTCCTGCAGAAACTGGCGCAACTCGTCCATGTGCTCGCCGCGCCACTCGCGTATGAGGGCGCCGGTTCTGAGATCGACCAGCCGATAAACGATCTCGCCGGTTTCGCGGTCCTCCTGCACTTCCAGGCGGACGCGGACCATTTCCCCGTTTTGGCTATCGCGTTCGCGATGCTGCCGATTTTGGCGGGAGTAGGAAGGTAGATGCAGGCGGAAGCTTTCCGACACGCGTCTGATCGTTCTTACGCCCCCCGCGTCTGAAACGATGTCGACCATGGCGCAAGCCTCCGCCTGCTATCTCCCGTTTGTTTTTTTCGGGAACCCCACCGTTGATCACCCCAGGACGCCCTGAGGCTCACGTCTTCAGGAAAGAAGAGGCGGCGGAGCCGGCCGAACCGGCCCCGCCGCGAGTTGCTTACCGGAAGAGCGAGAGCGTGATGGACGGCGCCTGATTGGCAATCGCCAACGCCTGCACGCCCAACTGCTGCTTGACCTGCAAGGCCTGTAGTTTGGCGCTTTCGGTTGCCATGTCTGCGTCGACAAGGTTTCCGATGCCGGTCGTCAGCGTGTTGGACAGCGTCTGCACGAAGTCGGCCTGTATCGAGAACTTCTTCGCACCGCTCGACAGCTTGGCAAGAGCCGCGTTGACGTTGGTGAGAGAGGTTTCGATGGTCGAGATCATCGTCGACGCCTTGCTCTGCGTCGAGATGGAGCCGGTCGCCGACACAGTCACGATCGAGCCGGACAGGACCATTTTTTCGGCAGCCACGGTGATCCGCTTGCTGCCGTCGGTGGACGCCAGTGCCGTGATCTGTGTCGTGGATCCGTCGACCAGGTTGAAGCCGTTGAACTGGGCGTTCGACACGACCGACGCGATCTGGTCGCGCAGGGCGGCGAAGTCCTCGTTCATGGCCTGACGGCTTGCGGTATCCAGAGACTGATCGGATGCGGCCAAAGCCTTCGACTTCATCTGGATCAGCAGGTCGGAGATCGACTGACCGGCAGACAGGGCAACGTCGACCGAGGAACTGGCCCGGTTAAGGCTGTCGGTGACGGAGCTGTAGCCGGCGACATCGCCGCGCATATTCTGGGCGATGGCGAAGGTGGCGCCGTCGTCCTTGGCAGACGCGACTTTCAGACCGCTGTTGATGGCGTTCTGGGTCTGCATGAGTTGTGCGTTGGTTTGATTGAGGTACTGCAGGGCGACCATGGCGCCCGAATTGGTGTTGACGCTAAGCATTGCTAGCCTCCGTTCTGGCGTGTGACACGAGCATTTTGCTCAACGGAGCGTTTTGCCCCGCGGGAGACTGCTGGCAACGGATGTGCCGTTTGGGCGAAAGAATTCGTTAGCTATCGTTCGCTGGCATTTGCAGCAAATTTGACCCGGCGTATTTGGCCTAGCGGCGCATCATGCCCGGCACGATTTGCCCGGATGCGGAAATTTCTGCCGCCCGATGCGGCAAAGTTTGCCGGGAAAGAAAAAGGGCGGCCGGGATTTGCCCCGCGCCGCCCTGCCGAAAAAGCTTCGGTCCCTTAGTGGAAGAGCGACAGGATGACCTGCGGCGCCTGATTGGCGATCGACAGGGCCTGCACACCCAGCTGCTGCTTGACCTGCAGCGCCTGGAGCTTCGCGCTTTCGGTTGCCATATCGGCGTCGACCAGATTGCCGATACCCGAGGTCAGCGTATCGGACAGTTTCTGGACGAAGTCGCTCTGCACCGAGAACTTCTTGTCTCCACTCGAGAGCCGGGCCAACGCGCTGTTCACGTTGGTCAACGAGGATTCGATCGTCGAAATGAGGGTCGAAGCCTTGGTCTGCGTGGAAATCGAGGCTGTTGACGCGATCGTCACGATCGAGCCGGACAGGCTCATGTTCTCGGCCGACACCGTGATCTTGCGCGACCCGTCGGAAGAGGCGAGCGCGGTGATCTGTTGTGTCGAACCGTTGATCAGGTTGAAACCGTTGAACACGGCGTTGTCGATGATGCTCGAGATCTGATCGCGGAGGGCGGTGAAATCCTCGTTGAGTGCTTCCCGGCTTGCCGTATCCAGCGACTGATCCGATGCGGCCAGGGCCTTCTGCTTCATTTCGATCAGAAGGTCCGAAATGGACTGGCCCGCCGACATGGCAACATCCACCGCAGACATTCCGCGGTTGAGGCTGTCGGTAACGGCAGAGTAGCCCGCCACATCGCCGCGCATATCCTGCGCAATGGCAAATGTCGCGCCGTCGTCTTTCGCCGACGCAACCTTCATACCCGAGTTGATGGCGTTTTGGGTGGTCTGAAGTTGAGCATTGGTCTGATTGAGGTATTGCAGCGCGATCATCGCGCCGGTGTTGGTGTTTACGGTAAGCATTTTTCTCTCCGTCCCTTCTGGAATTCTGACGGCATTCTGCTCGTCTGGGGCACAATGCCCCGCCAACGGAAGCGCAATCGGCGTGCCATTGCGGACGGCGAAGATCGACGGCTATCGCTTTGATATTGCGTAGTTTTTCCGAACATTTCGGCGGCGCGCCGAAGCTGCCGTGTGGCAAAACTTGCCGCCCGGCAAGCTCTGCAAAGCAAAAGCGCCGGTGTTGCCACCGGCGCTCGCTGCGAATGCACAGAGAGGAGTCTCTTACGCCGCCCCTCGCAAGCCCTGCATGATGGTGCGGTTGATCTCGATCAGCGGATCGATGGAAGCGCCTTCGCGGGTTACCGATTTCGAGTACTTCCGCACCCACATGGACAACGAGATGATCTTTGCGCGCACTTCGCGCGGCAGCTGGTTGCGATCGTCCATGCAATCGGCGGCAAGCGTGCGCCACAGCTGGCGGTTCCAGTCGATCGCCTCGACGAGGGCGCCGGCTTTGACGCCGTCCTGCTGCACGTTCATCAGCGCACCGGTAACCTGGCCGAAGAGCCGGTACTCGGTCGTGCGCGGATCCTCAGTAATTCGCTGCGTGTTCTGATAGGCCTTGTGAGACATAGTGCAAACGCTCTCCTTCGAATTCAAACAGCTTCTTGCAGGTCATCAGCGCCTTGTAGTAGGCACCGCGCATCACATCGCGGCTGATTTCCACGCAAGCGGCCAGCGCCGTGCGATTCTTGATGGCGCCCATGAACTCGGTCATGCGCAGGGCAAACTCATCGTAATATTGCTCATTCTGGTCGGGATCGAGGTACATCATCATGATCGGGAAATAGATGCGGCGCGCCGGCGTCGAGGCATCTTCCGGCTGCATGATGTCCTTTTCCCTCAGCACGCAGGCCTTGTTCTGCAGGACCAGGCTCGTCCGCTTGTCGCCATTGGCGAGGACCGCGCCGTTAAGCACGAACTTCTCTTGCGGCTTGAGCGAAAGTTTCAGCGGCATCCTTGAAATCCTTCGGAATGCTTGCGCGAAAGACCTTCTCTCGCCTTGCATCCGCCGGGCCAAACTATCTCGCGAATCCTTAATAAATACCTTGCATCCGGCATGCACGCGTTCACCGGCCCTTAAGCATGTTCGCGTTTGATGCGAGCCTCAGCGGAAGGGGTTTTCATGGCGCGATTGGCCGTTCAACCGTCACTCGACCAAGCAGCAGGCAGAGGGGCGCACGCGCAGGCGCTGGCGAAGCTCGAGACGCTGGAAGGCGAAGTCGATGCCGCTCTGGCGCGCCGCAAATCCAACGGACTGGTGCGACGCGCCATCAAGACCTGGCGCCGCGGCGACATTGTCCGCGCCGGACAGCTCGCGCTGGAAGCAACGGATGTGGACGCGGGCAACGCGCAGGCCTTCCATGTGCTGGCCATGGCGCTGGAGAAGATGGGCCACCAGCACAAGGCGCTGGTGACCTATGAGCGCGCGTTTTCGCTCGATCCCAACGATCCCGATCTGTTGCTCAATCTCGGGCTCACCGCCTGGAACATGAAGCTGCACGATGGTGCGGCAAAGATGTTCCGCCTGTTCATAGACGCCTGCCCGGATTCGCCGCTCGGCTACAACAATCTCGGCAGCATCCAGTGCGATCTGGGAGAGCCCGACACCGCGGTCGAGACCCTGCGCTCCGCCATCTATCGCATGCCGGGCGAGCCGATCCTGTGGAATTCACTCGCGACGGTGCTGGCCGAACAAGGCCGTCCCAACGAAAGTCTGGTGTTCTACGAGGAAGCAATCCGCCTCGATCCGTCCTTTGCGCGGCTCTGGCACAACCTCGCGTTCGCCCACATGCATCTCGGCCGGCTGGACGAAGCGCTTCATGCCTACGACCAGGCGCTTTCGCTGGCCACCGATCCCGGCGAGATCATCGAAGGCAAGCATTCGCGCAGCATCTGCCTCATCGATCGCGGCGAGCTGCAGGAAGGTTTCGCGGAATACGAGATCCGCAATTCGCCGCGGTTCCGCGCCTATGTGCATCACATGCTCAAAGCGCCGTACTGGGAAGGCGAACCGCTCGAGGGCAAGCGCATTCTTGTGCTGGGCGAACAGGGCTTGGGCGACGAATTCATGTTCGCCAACGTGCTGCCCGATCTGGCGAAGGCTGTTGGGCCATCCGGCAAGCTGCAGATCGCCGTCGAACCGCGGCTCGTCACCTTGTTCCAGCGCTCGTTTCCCGATGCGGAAGTTGGCCGCTATGAGGATCGCAAGCTGATCGATGCCGACGGCAACAAGGAGCTGCGCTTCATTCCGTGGGCCGTAAAGGACGGCGAGCCTGATTACTTCAGCCTGATGGGCTCGGCGCTACGGTTCCATCGCCAGCGGATCGAAGATTTCCCGCACCAGGCCTTTCTCGTTCCCGATCCGGCTCGCGTTGCCCAATACCGCAAGCGGCTGGAGGCTCTAGGCCCCGGCCCGTTCGTCGGTATCTGCTGGCGCTCCATGATGCTGGGCGCCAAGCGCGCGAAATATTATAGCGCGCTGGATTTCTGGGGACCGGTGCTGAAGACGCCCGGCGTGACGTTCGTCAATTTGCAATACGGCAATTGCATTGAAGAACTCGACCGCGCCTGCGAGCAGTACGGCGTGACGGTGCATCGCTTCGAGGATCTCGATCTGAAGAACGACATCGATGGCGCCGCCGCACTTTCGGTCGCCGTCGATCTGATGATTGCCGCACCAACGGCTGCCTCGGCCATCACCGCCAGCGTCGGCACGGCGACCTGGTTCCTGACCGCCGCACGCGCCTGGCCTCAGCTCGGCACCGACGAATACCCCTGGTATCGGAAGACGCGGGCCTTCTGCCCGGAGAAGTTCGGCGACTGGGCAGCGCTGATGCCGGAGATTGCCGCGGCGCTCGCGCAATTCGCAAGCGCTGAGGCGGTTTAACAGTCGAATAGCTCCCTTCTGGAACCGGCGCGGTATCCCACGGAACCTCCGGTCGCTGCCCCACGTTCATTGTGCGGCTGAAGGAGGGATTCGCATCAAATGAGGCGTTGGGCGGCCTTGGGGGTGGCTGTGGCGGTGGTGAGCCTTGCCGGCTGCAGCGGATTTCAATCGGTACTCAACCCCGAGGGAGATAATGCGATCTCCATCGCACGCCTGTTCTGGTTTTTTCTCACCGTCTGCGCATCGATCTGGATTGTCGTGATGGCCATCCTGGCCATGTCGCTCGTTCGCGCGCGGCGGAACACCGCGCCCGAGACCCGCGACCAGCGCCGCATGGGCTTCGTCATCGGCGGCTGCGTGGCGGCCAGCGTCATCATCCTTGTCGTTTTCACCTTGGCCAGCTTCTTCACCAACAAGAGCATCGCCGCGGCGCCGGAAGATCCGCTGACCGTCAAGGTCGAGGCCCATCAGTGGTGGTGGCAGGTCACTTACCTCGACAAGCGAATCGACCATCGCTTCGAGACGGCGAACGAAATTCACGTGCCCGTCGGCCGGCCGATCCTGCTGCAGTTCGAATCGCCGGACGTGATCCACAGCTTCTGGATGCCCAATCTGGCGGGCAAGCAGGACGTGATCCCCGGCCGCTTCACGGAGCTCACCTTCACGGTCGAGAAACCGGGCATCTATCGCGGACAATGCGCCGAGTTCTGCGGCATCGAGCACGCGCATATGGGGATGTATGTCGTCGCGCAGGAGCCGTTTGAGTTCGACAAATGGCGCGGTCGGCAGATCGGCGATTCTGTGCCGCCGACGAATGCCATGCTGCGCCACGGATACATGGTCTTCGTCAGCAATGCCTGCGCATCCTGCCACACGATCCGGGGCACCGATGCCGGCGGCGTCGTTGGGCCAGACCTCACCCATTTCGGCAGCCGTTTATCCATCGCGGCGGGAACCGTCCCCAACACGATGGCCAATCTGCAGGGCTGGATCGCCAACCCGCACGGCATCAAGCCCTACACGCAGATGCCCTCCGTCGCACTGGCCGGCGATGATTTGACCGCCGTCTCGCAATATCTCGAGAGTCTCAAATGAGCGCCGCGCCCGAAATCCTTCGCGACACCGACCTCGCTGAGCGGAGCCTCGAGGAACGCATCACGCATATCTGGCGAACGCCCAGCGGCATCATCGGCTGGCTGTCGAGTGTCGATCACAAGGTGATCGGCCTTCGCTACATCGTCACCGCCTTCACCTTCATGGGCCTGGCCGGCGTCGCCGCGCTGATCATGCGGCTTCAGCTCGCCCAGCCCAACATGCATGTCGTGAATGCCGACCGCTACGACCAGCTGTTCACCACGCACGGCTCGACCATGATGTTCCTGTTCGCCGTGCCGGTGATGGAGGCTTTCGCCGTCTACTTCGTGCCGCTGATGATCGGCACGCGCAACGTCGCGTTCCCGCGCCTCAATGCCTTCGGCTATTGGGTGTACCTGTTCGGCTGCATCATGCTGTGGGCGTCGCTGTTCTCGAACAGCGGTCCCGATGTGGGCTGGTTCGCCTATGTACCGCTGTCGCGGGGCTACGGCGTCGGCCATCGCCCCGACGTGTGGGCGCAGATGATCACCTACACGGAACTGGCGGCGCTGGCGGTGGCAGTGGAGATCGTCGCCACGGTGTTCAAGATGCGCTGCCCGGGCATGACGCTCGACCGGATTCCGATCTTCGTCTGGGGCGGCCTGGTGCTCGCCTTCATGGTGCTGTTCGCCATGCCGGCTGTGATGGTGTCGAGCACCATGCTGATCCTCGACCGCCTGGTGAACACGCACTTCTTCGATGTGTCGCTCGGCGGCGATGCGCTTCTGTGGCAGCACCTGTTCTGGTTCTTCGGCCATCCCGAGGTGTACATCATCTTTCTTCCCGGCACGGCGATGATCTCCACCATGCTGCCGGCATTCACCCGCAGGCCGGTATTCGGCTACATGGCGGTTGTCCTGTCGCTCGCCGCCACCGCGTTCTTCTCGTTCGGGCTGTGGGTGCACCACATGTTCGTGACCGGACTGCCGAGGCTTGGCGAAAGCTTCTTCACCGCCTCCAGCATGGCGATTGCCGTTCCCACCGGCGCGCAGATCTTCTGCTGGATCGCGACGATCTGGGACGGACGGCCGCGGTTCGCCACTCCGTTTCTCTTCATCTGCGGTTTCATTTTCACCTTTGTGATCGGCGGATTGACCGGCGTGATGGTCGCCTCCGTGCCGCTCGACACGCAGGTGCACGATACCTACTTCGTCGTGGCGCACTTCCACTATGTGCTGATCGGCGGCGCCGTGTTTCCGCTGATCGGTGCGGTCTATTACTGGTTTCCCAAATTCACCGGCCGCATGCTGAGCGAGACGCTGGGCCGCTGGAATTTCTGGTTCGCCTTCATCGGATTCCAGATCGCCTTCTTTCCCATGCACATCCTCGGCCTCGAAGGCATGCCGCGGCGCGTCTACACCTACACGCCGGAGATGCCATGGGGTGGACTGAACCTGATCTCCACCATCGGTGCCTTCATCTTCGCCACCAGTTTCGTGCTGCTGCTGATCAACGTGGCAAAGAGCCTGCGCAGCGGCGTCCTCGCCGGCGACAATCCGTGGAATGCCGAGACCCTGGAATGGGCCACCACGTCGCCGCCACTGCCGCAAAACTTCACGCGCATTCCCGTGGTCAGCAGCCGCGCACCGCTATGGTCGGGCGATGACACGTTTCCGGTGATTGCCGGCATGCGCGCCGACAAACGCGAAGTCCTCCTCACCACCTTGACAGAAGCGGAACCCGACATCCGCGAATCTTCGCCGGGGCCTTCCATCTGGCCGCTGATCGCGGCGCTCACCACCGGCTTCACGCTTCTGTGGTCGATCTACACGCCATGGGCGATCGTGTACGGCGCCCTTCCCGTCGCCGTCAGCCTGATCGGCTGGTTCTGGCCCAAGGGCACCAAGGAGGATGAGTCGTGAAGACACGCACCGTCCTCGATGTTTCGCCTTTGCCGGAGAGTTCCTTCGGCTCGCGAACGCTCACCTGGTGGGGGACGCTGGCGTTCATGTCGCTCGAAGGCATGGGCTTCGCGCTCGCCATCGGCGCCTATATCTATCTCCGGGTCTTCTCGACGCACTGGCCGCTGAATTCGCCGCCGCCGGACCTCTGGCCCGGCACCATCGTCACAATCCTTCTCGTCATCAGCGCGATCCCCAACCACTTCATGGCGACGTGGGCGCGCGCCTACGACATGAGAAAGGTGCGCGCCGGACTGACGTTGATGTCCCTGCTGGGGATTGCGCCGCTGATCGTCCGCGCGTTCGAATTCTGGGGCATGCGATTGCGGTGGGATACCGATGCCTACGGGTCCATCGTGTGGTTTTTGCTCGGGCTGCATACGACGCATCTGCTCACCGATGTCGGCGACACTGTTGTGCTCAACGTGCTGATGTTCACCCGCCACAGCGCCAACCCCCGCCGCTTCAGCGACGTTTCCGACAATGCCTTCTACTGGGATTTCGTCGTGCTGAGCTGGCTGCCGATCTATTTCGTCCTCTACTGGCTGCCGAGGCTCTAGATGAAGACGACGCGCGGCGATTTCCTGCCTGCGGCCGGTTTCTTCTTCGGCGGCGTCGGTTGGGCTTTCAGCACATTGGTCGGATTCGACTACGCCTTCCCATCGTGCGCACGGCAGATGATGGCGAGCGGCATCGTCGCCATCATCGGCCTTGTGATCGCTGCCGCCGGCGCGCTGGTTTCCTGGCGGGCGGCGCGGGTGCTGCAGGCGATCAATGTCGCCCCTGCCATGCCGGCGCGGCACACGCGAATTTTTCTCGCCCGTTTCGGGATGCTCGCCGCCGCGCTGTTCGGATTTGCGATCGTCCTGCAGCTGGCCGCCGCCCTCGTATTCACCGGCTGCGAGCAATGATCGAGCTGGACTGGGAGTTCGATCCGTTCGTCGTCGCGCCGCTGGCGGTTTCCGCTGTCCTCTACAGCGCAGGTGTCGCGCGCCTGTGGCGGCGCGCCGGTATCGGCCGTGGCGTGCGCCGATGGCAGGCCGCGAGCTTCGCAACCGGATGGATGATGCTCGTCGTCGCGCTGGTCTCGCCCCTGCACGAGTTCGGCGAACACCTGTTTGCCGCGCACATGATCGAGCATGAAATTCTCATGGCGGTTGCCGCGCCCTTGCTGGCGCTGTCGCGGCCGATCGGCGCGTTCCTGTTCGCGCTGCCGAAATCCTGGCGCGAATGGTTGAGCCGCCGCGGCCATGATGGGTGGATTGCGTGGCCGTGGCGCTGGCTCACGCGTCCGCTGAACGCCACGATCCTGCACGGCATCGCAATCTGGGTGTGGCACATGCCGGCCTTGTTCGACGCCACGGTCACCAACGAGAACATGCACCGCCTTCAGCACCTGAGCTTCCTCGTGACGGCGCTGTTCTTCTGGTGGGCGTTGCTGGGCCATCCGCGACGCAATTATGGCTCGGCCTCGCTGCACGTCGCGGCCACCATGGTGCACACCGGCATCCTGGGCGCACTGATCGCGCTGGCGCCGCGCCTGCTCTACGTCACGCAAACAATGGATGCGCCCGCGTTCGGCTTGACGCCGATGGAGGATCAGCAGCTGGCAGGGCTCATCATGTGGGTGCCGGCGGGCACCATTTACGCTGCCGTGGCTCTGGCCCTGCTGGCGTTCTGGATCACGGCGAAAGGGCGCCGCGCGATGCCTTCATACGCGAAATGACATGACCTTCGTCCAGCGGGCTTTGCGTCGCGCGATTCTGGCCGCAATGTCCTCGGCATCGAAATCATGCGGCACGAGCGCCGCATCGAACGGCGGCGGTTCGAGGAACGTGTTGACGTTCACCGTCATCCAGCCGCCGCTGGCATCCGGCAGATGCGCGCCGATATAGCAGCCGCAATTGGCGCAGATCAGGAAATCCGCCGTGCGCAATCCGAAGCGGTAGCGCACAAGGTGAGCGGGATTGTGCACCACGATCTCCATCGCGCCGGCGGGATCGGATGTGTTGCGCGCACCATGCGCGCGGCAGAAGCGGCATTGGCAGGCACGCAAACCCAGCTGATCCAGGGTTCGGCTTGCCTCGAAGGAATAAGCGAGGCTGCCGCAATGACAGCCACCATCAAATCGGAACATCAGCATCAGCATGTTGGTGAGCAGAGGACCGCTCTAGACGACGTTGTTATAGACCATCGCTCCGGCGGAGCGTGAGGCCGGCACCGGCTTCGGCGAATAAGGCCGAAAGGCGGATTGCTGACGCTGCACCTCCTGGGCCACGGCGCGGATCATGCCCTCGCTGATGGTCTTCATGCGCTTGAGCAACCGCTGCTGGCGCTGCAGGCAATCGTTGAGTTGCTTCGCAGCGGCCGCGCATTTGGCGCGCAACTCCGTCGGCACCGCGGCCGCTTCCTTCGGCGAGAAGCCGGAGAGTTCGCGTTCGTACAGTGCGGACAATTTCTGGGTCTCGGGTTCGATAGTCTTCATGTCGCGCGGACGGCCGCTTTCGAGCGCCGCAATATCCGCTGTGATGGCGGCGGCGAGCCGCTCGCTCATCGCGAGCAGCCGCTCCAGCTTGCCGGTCGCTTCAGCCGACATGATGCTGCTCCTGCTCGTGGATCAGCTGCCGCGACACGGCATCGGCCAACCCAAGGCCGCCACGCGTCGCGATCTGCTTGCCGTATTCGTCCAGCATCAGCGAGCGGAACATCGCTTCGCCCTGGCCGCCGCCGAACGGTCCATCGGTCGATACGCCATCCCACATCGAGCCGAGGAATTCGGAGATGAACACGCCCTCGAACTGCTTCGCCGCTTTTTTGGCCGCGGCAACATTGGCGGTGGCGTGCGGCGCCGCAAAGGACTTGCCGGCCCCCAACGCGGTTTGCGGATCGACGACCGGCATCATCATCCGATCACCTCGATGTCGGCCTGCAGCGCGCCGGCCGCCTTGATCGCCTGCAGGATGGAGATGATGTCGCGCGGGCCGATGCCGAGCGCGTTCAACCCATCGACCAGCTGATGCAGGCTGACGCCATCCTTCAGCACGGCCAGCTTGTTGCCGTGGCTATCGTCCACCTGGATCGCGGTGCGCGAGGTCGAGACCGTCTGGCCGACTTTCGAGAACGGCGCCGGCTGGCTCACTTCCGGCGTTTCCGTGACGCGAATGGTGAGATTGCCTTGCGCGATTGCAACGGTGGAAACGCGCACGTCCGATCCCATGACGATGACGCCGGATTGCTCGTCGATCACCACCTTGGCAGGCTGGTCCGGCTCTACGCGCAACTGCCCGACATCGTTCAACAAACCGACGATGCCGTTCGCGTAGCCAGCGGGAATGTTGACTTGCACGCTTGCTGGGTCGTTGGCGGTTGCGACATTGGTGCCGAGGTAATGGTTGATGCTGTCGGCAATGCGCATCGCAGTCGTGAGATCGGGATTGTGCAGCGACAAGCGCAGCGTCTGTTCGCTCGCGAGCTTGAACCCGGTTTCGCGCTCGACCAGCGCACCGTTGCTGATGCGGCCGGCCGTCGGCACGCCGCGCGTGACGCTGGCGCTGTTGCCGGCGGCTGCGAATCCGCCGATCACCACCGGCCCTTGCGCCAGCGCGTAGATCTGACCGTCGGCGCCGAACAGCGGCGTGACGAGAAGCGTTCCGCCCTGCAGGCTTTTGGCGTCGCCGAGCGCCGACACCGACACGTCGATACGCGTGCCCTGGGCGGCGAAGGCCGGGAGATTCGCCGTCACCATGACGGCGGCGACGTTCTTCGTCTGCATCTGCTCGCCGCGGGTGTTGACGCCGAGGCGCTCGAGCATCGTGGTGAGGCTTTGCTGCGTGAAGGGAGCATTGCGCAGGGAATCGCCCGAGCCGTTCAGGCCGACCACCAGGCCGTAGCCCACCAGCATGTTGTCGCGGACGCCCTCGATATCGACGAGGTCCTTGACGCGGGAGAAGGCGAGAGCCTGAACCGGCATCAGCGCTACCAGGAGGGCGGCCAAGGCGGCAATCGACTTGCGAAATTTCGAGGAGAGGAGGGTCATGAGCATTCTGCTGGCTTTGATCCGGTCCCTCACTTGCCAGTTCCGTGCCGCGCCGCTCATGGGATTTCTTCAGCGTTTCCAGTGGCTTGAATGACGTGCGGCCCCCGCTCCGCGGCCATCCGGCAATTTCTTCCCGGCGAAAACCGGCGCAGGGCGATCGCATCTTCGGCAAACGGGAGGTCTTGCAGAATTATTGCTCTGCAATAATCTTCTTTCCGACAACAGGGCCGGTGCCGATGGAGTTGAGGACTGCGCGCAAGCCGGCCGCCGCCGTACTCGTGCTGTCGCTGCATGCCGCTGTGCTGGTCTTTCTGCTGCAGCGCGAGCGCTGGCCGATCGCGGAGCCGAAGGCAGCCGGTCCGGTCATCGTGTTCGTGCACATCGCCGCGCCGCCGCCAGCGGCGACACCGCGGCACGACAACCGACTACCACAGAAGCGACGTGTACAGGCTGCCGTGCCGACCATTGCCCCGTTTGTCGTGCAGCCCTTCACCGCGCCGGCCGCGCGCACAGCGAACGATCTGACCGACCTGCACGGGCAATTGTTTCGCTGTGCACCGGAGTCGCTCGACAAGCTGACGCCGGAGGAACGCGATGACTGCGCGCGCGCGGCCGGCGGCATCGCTCGCCACGATCCAGATGCCATTCCGTGGCCGAACAACAAGTATGCGCCAACGGAGAATACCTGGCGCTGGGCGCGCAATGTTCAGCGCAAGAACGCGCCGCCGCTGTTGCCCTGCGCGAGCCCCAATGGAATCAGCCCCATCGGGACAGCCCTGTGCCTGGCGAACGCCGCGGTGAACGGCTTCGACGCCGAGCACAAGCCCGAATATTTCGATCATCCCGACAAGGTCGGCGTACCGAACGGCGGCGATCCGCCGATGACACCAGAACACTAGCGAAGGAGAACACAAATGCGACCGGATATTTCACCAAAACTGGCGCGTGCCAGCCGGATCATGGCGTGGCTCGCGCTCGCCGGAGCCGTTGTCTACGTTGCGCTGGACATCGGTACGTTTCTCATTCCCGACGCGCTGAATGCGTTCGGCGCTTTCCAGGCGCATCACTTGGGGATGCAGATCCTCAGCACCATCCCGCTGGCCCTGCGCGCCGATGCGCTGGCACTCGATCTCGTTCCGACGGCGCTGTTCGCCTGGATGCTCCTCGAGCTACGGCTTCTGTTCCTCGCTTACGCCAACGGTGCTGTGTTTACGGCGGAGTCGCTCGCCCGGCTGTCGCGCATCTCGGCTCTCATGTTCGTGCAGGTCGCGGCGGCGTTCGTGATGGAGGCGCCGATCTCGTTTGTGCTCAGCCTCGCCCATCCCCCGGGGCATCGCGCAGTCTCACTGACGCTCAGCTCGTACGATGTGAGCTTCCTCTTCACGGCCGGGGTGCTTCTGGTGATCGCCCGCGTGATGGCGGAAGCCCGCAGCGTGGCGGTCGAGAATGCGGAATTCGTGTGATGGCGATCGTCGTCCATCTCGACCGCATGCTGGCCAGACGCCGGATGCACGGCAAGGAACTGGCGGAGCGCATCGGCATCACCGAGGCCAACCTGTCGCTTTTGCGCTCGGGCAAGGTGAAGGGCGTGCGCTTTTCCACATTGGAGAAGATTTGCGCCGAGCTCGCCTGCCAGCCCGGCGATCTCTTGGAATTCCGCCACGAAGGGTTACAAACCGCTCAGTTGGCCGCTTCCTAGATTTCTGCTTCTGTGGAACCGCGGCCGGTCGGGCCTTCGGGAGTGCGATGTTCCAGGAGTTGCGTTTGCGCCGCGCGGCCGCGAGCGGCGTCGTCATCCTCATCCACATCCTGCTGTTGCTTGTGGTGCTGAATGCGCTGAGGCCGGCGGCCGAGCGGGTGGGCAGCTTGCGCGAAATCGTGGTGCACATCCTGCCGACACCCGAGGAGGAAGAGCGGACGCGCCGCTCGCGATCCGAGCTTCCGGTGCCGGAATTCTTCCAGCCCCGTTCACCCCGCGCCATCACCTTGCCCACCATTCCGGAAGCAGCGCCGCCGGCCGCGCGGCCTGAGCCGCAAGGCGATCTCGATGCGCTTGGCCGCTATCTCTACAATTGCACCGGCGCGGAATACGAGCGGTTGAACGCCAAGGAAAAAGCCCACTGCCTGGAGAACAAATGGCAGGGCAAGGAGGGCGAGCCGTCGCTGGTGCTCGGTCCACAAAAGCCTTCGCCGTTCGATGTCACGGTGACGGGGCAGAGGCCCGACAGCGGGCCGGCGGTGCAGCCCTGCGATCCCGGCACGCCGCACGCCAATTACGGCATCGGCTGCATGAACTTCCCACATCACGCAAGCGATCCCGCGCTGCTGCGGCACTGAGATTCGCTTAGGACGCGCGGCGGCGGTTGGCGCCGAGGTCGTAGGGGCCGCCTTTCTCGATGGCGCGCTGGTAGGCGGCGGGCCGTTCCTGCAGGTGCGCGAGATAGGCGGCGAGCGCGGGATAATCCCTCAGCAATCCACTGGCGTTCGCGGCTTCCAGCACGAATGCGACCTGGATGTCGGCGCCGGTGAGTTCATGGCCGACGAGGAATTCACGGCCCCTCACGGCGTTGTCGATGTAAGAAAGGTTGTTGGCGATCTCGCTGTCGACGCGGGGGCGCAAGGGTGCCGCACCTTCGCCAAGGAAGCCCAGATACATGTGCATCAGCAGCGGCAGCATGGCCGAGCCTTCGGCATAGTGCATCCACTCGATGTAGAGGATGTGGTCGTGGCTGCCGGGCCGCGAGCGCAGGCGACCGTCGCCGTATTTGTCGAGGACGTATTCGATGATGGCGCCGGATTCCGCGATGGTCACGTCACCATCGGTGATCACCGGCGACTTGCCGAGCGGATGAACCGCCTTCAATTCCGGCGGCGCCAGCGGCACCGGGCTCATGCGCTGGTAGTGCACGATCTCGTATGGAGCACCCAGTTCCTCGAGCAGCCACAGGATGCGTTGCGACCGCGAATTGTTGAGATGATGAACTTTCAGCATGTGCTTTCCCCCGACTGGCCTGAGTGATCATAGGCCCTGAAAAAGAATTTACACGCGGAGACGCCGGTCGAGTCCCTTCGTGTCCTTTGTGCCCTTCGTGGTCGATTCACCACCAAGAGCACAAAGAGCACCAAGTTTGCGCGCCAACGCCTCCGCGGCTCCGCGTGAATTACGTGAGGAATTCGCGGCCCTTGAAGACGGAGAGAAGGCGAATGCCGCGGGGAGCCAGCGCTTCGGTGGCGCCTTCCTCGCGGTCGATGAGCACCAATGCGACATCCACCTTGGCGCCAAGGGCTTCAACCGCGTCGGCGGCCTTGAGGATCGAGCCACCGCTAGTTGCTACGTCATCGATGACGAGCACGCGCTTGCCTTGTAGCGTCTCATCGGCCGCGAGGCCTTCGATCAGGTCCATCGTGCCGTGGCCCTTGGGCTGCTTGCGCACGAAGAAGGATTTGACCGGGCTACCTTCCGCCTCGCTGAGGGCGCCGAGCGCGGCGATCACCGGCACCGCCCCCATCTCCAGCCCGCCGACATAGTCCGGATTCTCCGGCCAGATGCGGGCGAGCAGCGCGCGCGCCGAGGTCAGCGCGCCGGCCGGCGACATCATTGTGGGCTTCAGGTTGAAGTAGAGCTCGCTTTCGCGGCCCGAGGCGAGCTTGAAGTGCCCGCGCTTGAACGAGCGCGACTTGATGATCTCGAACAGCTTCGCTTCGTCGGGCAAACGGTCGCTCATCGCGCGTTCCGCCACATCGGCCACAAGGTTGGGCCGTTCGGAATCTTGATCTCTGACGTCACCTCGAACCCAAACGTGCGGTAGACCGGAATGTTCGTATCCTTGCTGGATTCGAGGTAACACGGCATGTGCACGGCATCGGCGACGGCCAAGGTGTGGCGCATCGCGAGCCCCGCATAGCCCTTGCCCTGCTTCGGCGGATCGGTGCCGATCACCTGCAGATACCAGTGCGGCTCCTTCGGGTGGAGCTTCTCGATGCGGTCCATGGTGTTCATCACGCTGAGCGCGCCCGTGCCGAAGGTGCCGAGCAGCTCCGGCCCGTTGGTGATGTATTGCCACCAATGCACATGCCACCGGTTCGGCGGCCGCCACAGGGTCGCGCATTCATAACCATCGGTGGTGAAGCAGGACTTGTGCGGCAGCGCCAGCTTATGCAGTAGCCGGAACACACGAGCGAGCTTGGCCGGGCGCGCTGCTGCATCCGGCAAGAAGAACGACATGACCGGATCGTCGAAGAAGGCACGCGCCAGCATGCGCGATGCTGCATCGACATCCGATGGTTGCGTGTTGCGGACGATGGCGTCCGGCCTTCGCGCGCTCGGCTGTTGTTCTGCTGCGCTCACGTGATCCCGCGCCCCAGGGTGGCGATAAAGACGATATAGAGAATCGCCGCAGCGGCAATCCAGCCCACGCTGCGGGCGATCTGCCACTCGGTTGCGGATTGCGCGGGTGCAAGCCGGCGCCCGATGAACAGAAGCGGGATCGAGCCGGCGCCGATCTCCAGCACCGCCTGCCGCATCGCGACGAATGGCGCCGGCGCGTAGGCGAGGGCGGCGAGGGCTGTGGCAATTGTCGCCGCGATCCAGGCGGTGCGCAGAACATCCGGCGCCAGACCGCGCGCCGAACGCAGGGTGATGCGAATGCCAAGCAGGTATAGCGCGATGCCGAGCACGAATCCGCCGATGCGCCACCAGGTTTCCGGTGCGCCGAACAGGCCGCGGAAGGCGAAATAGGAATCGCCATAGGCCGTGACCATGGCCTCGAGCGCGTAGCCCGCTTCCCAGAACACACCGAACGCGGTGATCAGCAGAAGCAGCAGGCGCAGCCGCGGCCTCGTCGCGGGCGTGACCTGAAGCAGCAGCCACGCGATGGCGGCGCCGGTGAGATCGCCGATCGGTCCGCCGGCCGCCACCGTCCCGTTCTGCACCGAGCAGCGGAAATAGACCGACGTGACCAGATTGATGTGGCCGCCCTGGCTCAGGCACGCGGTGCCGTGGCCTATCGCCTCGTGGTCCATGGTGACGATGCACATCGCCGCGATGGCAATTGCCGCAACGGTCAGAGAATCAGACTTCGGCGACACGATCAGCGCACCTCGATCGAGACGACGTCGCGTACCGAACGCGCGGCATGTGTATCGCCCGGCACAACCAGCTGCGGTGTGCCGAGCGTCTGGCCGTCCTTCTCGATGGCGAGGATGACTTGCTTGTTTTCGAGATTCGGATCGATCTCGCCTTCGCTCAATGCCGCCGCGTAACCGTCTCTGCCGCTGACGAAGATGGTATGGCGGAGATAGGCATTCTTCTCCGGATCATTCGTCCATCCCGCAGAATTGAGGATCGCCCACAGTAGCACGCCCGTGAATCGTGCGCTGGTCATGCCGCGGTCGGTCTCCTGCGAGACCGAGACCGAAACGACGGGTCGGCCTCTGAGTTCGCGGATTGTGAGGGTTAGCGGGTGCCCTACCTTGCCAAATACAAATACCCGAGGAGAGGTGCAGGCTGTAACGGGTCCATCTGCCGAATGCGGCCGTCCGCATTCTGCGGCCGCCGTTAGCGGGAATGCCAACAGAGCAACTGCGGCGACAATTACTGGCGATATTTTCATCTGCGGCAATAGTACACGATGAATGCCCCACTCACGAATGCTCAGCGATTCAATTCCCGCATGGCGCTGTCGAGGCCGGCGAGGGTCAGCGGATACATGCGGTCGCCGATGATCTGGTTGATGAGCGACACGCTCGGCGTGTAGTCCCAATGCTTCCGCGCCACGGGATTGAGCCAAACTACGTGCTCGTAGATCTGCACCACGCGGTCGAGCCATATGGCACCGGCTTCCTCGTTCCAGTGCTCGACCGAGCCGCCCGGATAGGTGATCTCGTAAGGGCTCATCGTCGCGTCGCCGACGAACACAACCTTGTAGTCGTGCGGGAATTTGTGCAGCACGTCCCAGGTGGCGAACTTCTCGGCGTTGCGGCGGCGATTGTCCTTCCACACCGCCTCGTACAGGCAATTGTGGAAGTAGAAGAATTCCATGTGCTTGAATTCTGTTTTCGCAGCGCTGAACAGCTCCTCGCACAGCCGGATGTGCGCATCCATCGAGCCGCCGATGTCGAAGAAGATCAGCACCTTCACCGTGTTGTGTCGCTCGGGGATGAGCTTCAAGTCGAGGTAGCCCTTGTTCGCCGTCTGCTTGATGGTGTCGGGCAGATCGAGCTCGGTCTCCGCACCCTCGCGCGCCCATTTGCGCAGACGGCGCAGCGCCACCTTGATGTTGCGGGTGCCGAGCTCGACGGAATCGTCCAGGTTCTTGTATTCGCGCTTGTCCCACACCTTAACGGCGCGGCCGTGACGCGACTTGTCCTGCCCGATGCGCACGCCTTCCGGATTGTAGCCATAGGCGCCGAACGGCGAAGTGCCGGCGGTGCCGATCATCTTGTTGCCGCCTTCGTGCCGCTTCTTCTGTTCCTCGAGGCGCTGCTTCAACGTCTCCATCAGCTTTTGCCAGCCGCCCAAGGCCTCGATCTGTTTCTTCTCTTCTTCCGAAAGATACTTCTCCGTCAGCGCGCGCAGCCACTCTTCCGGAATCTGCGCCAGCAGCGAGGGATCGAGATTCTCCAGCCCCTTGAAGACATGGCCGAACACGCGATCGAACTTGTCGAGATTGCGCTCGTCCTTCACCAGCGCCGTGCGCGACAGGTAATAGAACTCGTCCACCTTCATGCCGATGACGTCGTGGTCCAACGCATCCATCAGCGCGAGATATTCCTTCAAGGTGACGGGCACCTTGGCGGCACGCAGCTCATCGAAGAACTGGAAGAACATGGGGGCACGATAGTGGTGACAAACACCGCTGTCATCCCCGGCCGAGCAGCACGTCAGTGCTGAGAGGGGAAGGGGACCCAGGTCTTCGGGAAATTAGAGGGCGGAAATCGGAATCCAGAACCTTTCTGATTTCCGACTTCTGATTTCGGGATTCTGCCTACCTGCGTTCCCTTCCCTCGCGTGCGTGGCCGGCACGCACGCTCGCCGGGGATGACAGCTGCGGCTACGGAATCGTCGTGCAGTAGAGGGGGAAATCACCCGGCGGCCGCTCGTGCTGCATCTGCGCCACGCTGCAATCGATGAGGAAGCCGTCGCGCACGGTCGTCACCGTCAGCCGCGACGCCCCGGTTCGGCGATCGACGCTGGCGCGCATCAGCATCGGCGGCGCATCCGGCGACATCAGCGACTTGTCGTTCTCCGCGGTCGAGAGATCGGAACCCCAGCCTTCGACATAGCGGCGGATGCGGATCGCGCCGGTGCGGCCGTCGTCATCGCGATAGCGGCAGATGCCGATGATGTTGGGATCGTCGCCCGATTGGCCGCTGACATTGTCCAGCCGAAACGAGATGAACGAGGCAGGGCACAGCAGGCCCACGGCGGATTGCCGGTACGAACCGTCCATGTTGCGTGTCCAGCCTTCCGGCGTGTTGGTCACCTTCTGCAAAATGTCGGACAGCGGCGCCAGCGGACTGGCCGGCGGCTCCTGCGCCAGCGATGGCGAGACGACGACGATGGCCGCGCAACAGGTCGCGGCGTGCAGCAGAATCCGCATGAATGCCCCCTTCGAACGGCCGACCCTATCGCGATCCCCAACGCCCGGCAATTTCTGCGCAAAGCTAGTGCTGGCCGATCTGCTTCTCCGCTGCTGCATACACCGTCTGCAGGAACAGGGCTTCTTCCTTGGCGTCGCGCGGATCGGCATATTCAATGGTGGTTTCGACGATCCAGTTCTTCACCACCGCGCCGGAGAACAGGATGCGATAGTCCAGCGACTCCGCGCGTGCCGTGCGATAGGTGCGAGTGAAGACTGAGAGCGGCGTGCCGGGGATTGCCACTGCCTTGTCGCCGATGCGCTTGCTACCGGTTGCCTGCTGCTCGCGGAAATCGTCGGCGAAGGCGGCCTTCGGATCATAGCCGCCGTTGAGTGGCTGAAGCGTGATGGTGCCGTACACGCCGTCGAGTGCGGAATAGGCGCAGAAGTCAGCCTGCTGCTCTGGATCGGCCTCGCCCGCGGCATCACGTTCGAACGGACCGATGTGCTGCGGACAGACGAAGCCGGACACATGGACCTTCGCACCGTCATTGCGGTCGATGAAGGTATCGCTGGCGGATTGCGCCAGCGCCGGCGCAACGAACAGAACCAACGGCAATATCAAGTATGAAACGCGCCCCATGCGGGCCATGATGTCATGGACCGCCGGAGCGCGCCACGGACTTGTCGGCTACGTGCCGCTCGGTCGGCTACGTGCCGCTGGCCTTGGGCAGAGCGTCGATCTCCGACTTGGTGAGCGTCGTCTGCAGGATGTTGCGGCTCGGATCGTATTTCAGGCGCGACGCCTTGATCGAAACCGTCTTTGTACCCATCGAAGTCTGGGCATCAACCTGGATGGACGCGGCCTTGCCGCTCGAGCCTGTCACCACCTTGTGCACGGTGCCGATGGGGGTGCCGCTCTGGTCCTGCACCGAGGCGTTGTTCAGCGTGCTGACATCGGATACCTGGGTCAGCGACTGCAGGTTGGCGCCGTTTGTCGATTGCGACATGGACCCGGGGCTTGTGGTGCCGGGTATGCTTTGATTGCCCATCGGTTGGGCGTGGCTACCCATCGGCTGATTCTGCGGCGCTGTGGGATAGCCGGCTGTCTGCGCCAGTGCGCCGCCGCCTAGCAGGGCAAATGCGCCAGCAAGCAGGATTGCTCTTTTCATAGTAAGGCCTCCTTCGCTCACCCCGCTCAATCCCTCTCAGATAACGTGCCCGCACCGAAGGCCGTTCCTATGTTAACCTGAGACAGGAAATCGCCCCTTGAGGCGGCGCAGAAGGGCAGCATTATGGCCATTCCAGCAGGCAGTGAGGCGGCGCGGCCATTTCTCCCGGCCAAGGACTTCGACAAGAGCAAAGCGTTCTACGAAGCGCTCGGCTTTTCGAAGGTACTGGACGGCGATGTGGCGATCTTCGAAATCGGCCGCACCGGATTCATCCTCCAGGGCTACTTCGACGAGGCGTTCGCCGGACATCTGATGATGCAGCTGATGGTCGACGATCTCGATGGCTGGTGGCGGCATATCGAACAGCTCGACCTGCCGGCGCACTTCGGTGTGCCGGCGCCGAAACCTCCGGCGATGCAGCCCTGGGGATTGCGCATCGCCTATGTGGTGGATCCTTCCGGCATTCTGTGGCACGTGGCCCAGCGCCGCCAAGGCGTGGCGTGGGATTGAGCATCAATCGGCGACCTGCAGAAACCCACATTCGACAAGCTGCTCGACGAGCGCAATGCGAACGTCGTCGGTAATCTCGCCGGGGATCTGGCTGACGGCGAATTCCTCCGTGCGCGCGATGAACTGTAACGATTCGTCCGCGCCGCGATGGATATAGTGGTGGCCGCCGGGATAGGCGAAGTCGATTTTCGTCTCGTTGCCGGAGAGATGCGACACCGCCAGCGGATGATGCCGCAACCGCGTATCGGCCGTGATCGCCGCGTGCCCCTCGCCGGCTTCGAGCTTGTGGAGGTCTCCGATCAGACGCGAAGACCGCCGTTGCAGGGCGCCGGCGATGAAGCCGTCGGCCTGGCAGTTCTTGAGAAGAAAGCCGGCCGCCTGGCGCACACGCTCCGGCAGGTCGCCAAAATCCGAAGCGGCGATCTGCTGGCCAAGACGCGGCGCGATGCTCTGGCGAAGCGGCAAGGTGAATTCCGAGAGGTGATCGAGGCAGGCGATCACCGCCTCGCGCAAGGTCAGGGGGACGAAGCCGATGGAGGCGTGCAGCGAATCGGCGATGCCCTCCACCGTGTGCAAGGTCCCGCGCG
This sequence comes from Rhizomicrobium sp., assembly GCA_036500585.1. GTDB lineage: Bacteria > Pseudomonadota > Alphaproteobacteria > Micropepsales > Micropepsaceae > Rhizomicrobium. The sequence continues at coordinate 23,097 of DASYBT010000077.1, read as the reverse complement.
GAATGTAGATGAGATCGCCGGGACCGACCTCCACCGTCATGCCGTTCTCGATGCTCATGGGCCGATTTGGAATGGTCTTCCACGCGTTGGGCAAGGCCGACGGTTCTGTCGAGATGATCCAGCGCTTGCGGCCCTTCAGCTGGACCATAATCAGATCGTAGTCATCAAAGTGAACCGGCGCGGCGCCGTCGGCGCGGCTCCAGAACGCTTCCACGTCCACCGGCACGTGCAACACAACCTCCAGCGCGCGGATCAGCGCGCTCATCTGCGGCGCCAGATTGCGGATGCCGGGAATGCGCACGGTGTAATGCCGCTCATGGAATTCCGCGATCCTGGCGCGGAAGGCGGCTGCGTCGGGCACGGCTTCGACCGCAGGCACGGGCCCGGTCGGCGCCAAGGCATGCGAGGTGATGTTCGGCGCGAGCTCCGCATACCCGTTGAGAATTGCGCCTTCCGGATCGTCACCCAGCAGATCGCGGCTGGCGGCGCATCGTGCGGCTTGCAGCACGATCGGCTGCTTGCCCAGCACATCATCGAGGAACCGGTCGAGCGGTAGAGGATCGACCAGCCGCGCAAGCGGTCCTTGTGCGGCCCCGATCAGCACACACCTGCCCCTTCTCGTCCTCGCTCCGTCCCTCGTTAACCCGACGAGAGAGGGGGCGTGCCCCGTAACGATGCGTGGATGGTCTGCGGACGCCGCAGCTTCGTCAAATTAGAAAAAAGTCAGGGGCGCTCGTCTCGCCCCACAATTGATGGTTTGCCGCGGGCGCCTGATCATATCGCGCCGCATCCGGTGACGCAGAGGTATCCGTTCAGCCCCTTGCCTCCCGGCGCGCGAGGAAGGCCTGGCGTTCGAACAAGTGCACGTCCTGCTCGTTCTTGAGCAGCGCGCCGTGCAGCGGCGGGATCAGCTTGTGCGGGTCCTTCTCGCGCAAGGCTTCCGGCGGCACGTCCTCGTTGAGCAGCAGCTTCAGCCAGTCGAGCAGTTCGGATGTCGACGGCTTCTTCTTCAGGCCCGGCACGTCGCGGATCTGATAGAACGAAGTCAGCGCCTCGGCCACCAGCTTCTGCTTGATGTTGGGGAAGTGGACATCGACGATCTTCTGCATCGTCTCGCGATCCGGGAACTTGATGTAGTGGAAGAAGCAGCGGCGCAGGAATGCGTCCGGCAATTCCTTCTCGTTGTTCGAGGTGATCATGACGATGGGACGTTGGGCTGCCTTGATCGTCTCGCCTGTCTCGTAGACGAAGAATTCCATGCGATCGAGCTCGAGCAGCAGGTCGTTGGGGAATTCGATGTCTGCCTTGTCGATCTCGTCGATCAACAGCACCGGCCGCGGGTTCATCTCGAAGGCGTCCCACAGCTTACCCTTCTTGATGTAGTTCTTGACGTCTTTCACGCGCGGATCGCCGAGCTGGCTATCGCGCAGCCGCGTCACCGCATCGTATTCGTACAAGCCCTGCTGCGCCTTGGTGGTGGATTTCACGTGCCAGGTGATGAGCGGCGCAGAAAGAGCATCGGCCACCTCATAGGCGAGCTGCGTCTTGCCCGTGCCGGGCTCACCCTTGATGAGCAGCGGGCGCTCCAGGGTAATGGACGCATTCACCGCGACGCGCAGATCGTCGGTCGCGATGTAGCGGTCGGTGCCTTCGAACCCTTGAGACATGTCTCGATCCATTTTCGTCAATAGCGTTGGCGGAAAGGTACGGGCCGCCCGGCCGCTTCGCAAGCGAGCGGCTTTGCGCTATGACGGGCACATGCTGAAACCTGCCCCCGACACCTTGCCTGCGCGGCTCTATAGCGACCCGGCTCTCTACGAACAGGAGCGGCGCGAGATCTTCGCCAAGACGTGGCAACTTTTCTGCCACGAAGGCCAGCTGGCGCGGCCCGGCGACTATGTGGCCGCGACATTCGCGGGCTGCCCCATCGTGGCGGTGCGCGCCGACGAAGACACGATCCACGCCTTCCACAATGTCTGCCGCCATCGGGCCGGCCCGCTGGTGGACGACGGCGAGGGACATTGCGCCGGCCAGTTCGTGTGCCGCTACCACGCCTGGCGCTATGCCTTCGACGGACGGCTGGCCTCGGCGCGCGATTTCGGGCCGGCGGAAGGATTCGATCCGCGCGACTACGGGCTCTTCGCGCTCAAGGTGGAAACCTGGCGCGGCTTCGTGTTCGTCAACATGGATGCCGATGCCGCGCCGCTGATGGATGCCATCGCGCCGCTGGAAGCGCGGATGAAGCATCTTGGGCCGGAGCGGTTCCGCAACGCGCGGGCCTCCAGCCACGACATGCGCTGCAATTGGAAGACCTATGTCGAGAACTACCTCGAAGGGTACCACATCCCGGTGCTGCATCCGTCGCTGAGCGCCACCTTGGCGGCCGACTACGGCGCCGAGATCGAGCCGCCGGCGCAATTCTACCGCGCCACGCCGAAGAACGACGCGCCGGTTGCGGGCCTGTGGGCGTGGACGTGGCCGTGCCTCGGCGTGAATGTCTATGCCGATGGAATCCTGATGGAACGCATCTGGCCGATCGACCTCACGCACACGCGGCTCGATTACCTCTTCGTGTTCCGGGAGGATGCAGACGAGGCGGACATCGAGCGGCAGATCGCGCAATCGATCGTAACCACCAATGAGGACCTTGCCATCTGCGAGGCCGTGCAGCGGAACCTCGACGCCGGGGTCTATCGTACGGGGCGGCTGTCGCCCAAGCATGAGCAGGGCGTCGCCTGGTTCCAGCGCGAGATCGCCCGCACGCTTGGGCTGTAGAGTTTCCGGCGCAAGCTGCCATGCGAATCTCAGCAGCGCCAGATTCATGCGCGCGCGGCGCAGGAACATCGCGATCTCGCGGCGGAAGGCGCACATCTCGGCGGTGTGACAGCCGGTCTTGACGGCGTTGCGATTGCCGTTGGGCGCGCCGCCCCTGTTGCGAACGTCACTCATGCAACGCACCAGAGCCTAGACCCAGATGCCGCCATGTCCCGCCTTCCGCATCGCCCGCGTGTTCGGCGTGCCGCTGACGGAGGTGTTTCAGTACGAGGAGGGAAAGCGCAACCCTGATCGTCATCTCTCAGGAGCGATGAGAGTCACTGACGGGAAGTTCGTGCGGATTCGCGCCACATCGCGCGTCAGCAGCGGCCATCCTTCAACCGCGGCATGCGCGCCAATGAAGAAGTCCGGCAGCACGCCAGTTTTCGTCCCCGCGCGCGACCGATATTTTCGATAGGTTTTGCCGGCTTCGAACAAAGCCAGGCGCGGAATGGGTGTGAGCCGAAGATTCCATAAGGCAAGGTCGCCTTCGAGTTTCTCAATGGTGCGATACCCGACGGAGATTTCGGCGTAGATCACATCGTTGATGACGAGCGAGTCGGAGAGCGAAAGATTCTCCAGTATCTCTTCCGACCAGCTGGCCCAGTTCGGATCGTCGGTGAGAAGGTCCAGCACGACACTGGAATCGACGAGGATCACCGATCCTTGCCGCGCGTCATGTCGAGAATCTGGTCGGTCGTCAGTCCGCCCTTCAGACTCCCGCGCAGTTTGGCGAAGACGCTCTTTGGCGGCGCCCGCTTGCCGGCGCGGCGGATGACGGCGCGGCCGTTGCCTTCGTATTCGAACACCACTTCGCTTCCCGGCTTGAGGCCCAGCGCATCGCGCAGCTTCTTGGGCACCGTCACCTGGCCTTTGCTTGTCATCGTGGTCATTGGAAAGACTTGGTATTACCTCAGTTCCACAAGGTAATACATGTGGCCGGCGCGTTCAAGCTTTGGCAGCCGCGGCCGTGGCGGGTACGATTTCCGGATCGACATAGGCCGGCACATTGCCGTCGAGGAATTTGTTGTTCTCGATGCGCATGCGCGCCGCCGCATCGTCGTAGAGGAAGGGCAGGAAGGCGTAGCGCTTGCCCCTCGTCACCGGCGACACCATGTGCAGCAGCGAGCACGAGAACACCACGGCGCAGCCCGCCGGCATCTTGAACCTTTGCGCGCCGTATTCGGGGAAGGACAACTCGCCGCCTTCGAAATCCGCGTTCAAATTCACCGAAACGGCGAAGCGGCGGTGTGCCGTGCCTTTGGTCGTGTTGTCGCGATGCGGCCGGAAATGGCCCTGCTCCTCGGCCGCATAGCAGGAGACGATGTAGCGCTCCATCCGCGTGACCGTGAACTGGTGCACCTTCTTCACCTCCGGCACGATGCGCCGCTCGACGCGCGCCTGCAGCTTGCCGATGAGGCCTTCGTCCTCGATCAGGATGTCGCGGCGGCGCTTGTGCTTGGGATCGACCACCAGCACCGTCTTGCCATTCTCTTCGCGCATGAAGCCGGAGGGTTCGCCGCCTTTGGTTTCGTAGAGATCGATCAACGCGCGGCACAAATCCGGCTCGAACACATTCGGCAGCACCAGCACCGGCGCGGGAATGGCGAAGCCGGCGTGGCGCGACGGCGCCGGGAGAGTCTTCAGATATTCGAACAGCGCCAGCTGCTCGGCGCCATCGGCGGTGAGCGGGAACACGCGCAACACACGCAAGCTGGGATCGAGCACCATCCAGAACCGGCGCATCGGCACCTGGCCTTTGACGTCCGCCGGATCGAGCGGCAGCGCGCCGTACAGCTTGCCGGCCTTGCCGTCGAAATCCCAGAAGAAGCGGATGCCGGGTGCCGCATCGGCGATGCCCTTCTCCTTCTCGTCCGTTGGATCGAGGCTGATGCCGAAGAAGCTGGCGTGCTCATCGTCGAACAGCAGGCGATGCGCCTGCACGCCTCTCAGCGCGTTGCGGCCGGCCGGATCGGCGGCGGAGCCGAAGAAGCACAGCACGATGTAGCGCCCGGCCGCGGAATCGAACACGAAGCTCGGATTGCTGGCCGTGCGTTGCTTGAACCACGGCGCCGGATCGCCCGGCGCAAGGCCCACATATTTGAACGCGACATCCGCCATTCGTCTGCCCTTCGAGGGCGCATAATCTAGCGGCCAAGCGTCTTTCGCTCAATGGAATCGCCGCATTGCGCGCGGCAGCCCATCCGCTGTAGAGCGCTGCGAAACCATGAAGGAATGGCCATGAAATCCCGCTGGTCCGATGCCGAAGCCAAGGAAACCATCTCGCGCTACGCCGCAAAGGGCGTGGGCGAAGACCTGGCGTTGCGTGTCTATACCACGCGCCTGTTGGGCGGCGATTCCAAGCTGGTGCTGCACGGCGGCGGCAACACGTCCGTGAAAACGCGGCTGCCCGACCAGCTGGGCGACGAGACCGATGTCATCTGCATCAAGGGCTCCGGCTGGGACATGGGCAACATCGAGCCCGCCGGTCTGCCGGCCGTGCGGCTTGCGCCGCTACGCCGCCTGCGCGCGCTCGACAAACTGTCCGACGAAGACATGGTGAACTTCCAGCGCATCAATCTGCTGGACGCGAGCGCGCCGAACCCCAGCGTGGAAACCTTGCTGCACGCCTTCCTGCCGCACAAATTCATCGACCACACCCATTCCACCGCATTGCTGGCGCTGACCGACCAACCGGACGGCGAGGCGCTGGCGCGCGACGTGTTCGGCAGCCAAGTGGCGTACGTTCCCTACACCATCCCCGGTTTTGCGCTGGCCAAGAGCGTGGCCGATGTGTTCGACCGCAATCCGGATGTCGAAGGCGCCATCCTGTTGAAGCACGGCATCTTCGCCTTCGCCGAGGATGCGCGCACATCCTACGAACGCATGATCGAATTCGTGACCATGGCGGAAGAGCGGCTGGCGAGCGGCCGCAAATCCTTTGTGCGCGCGCAACTGCCCGAGAAGCTGGCGCGCACCGCGGAGATCGCGCCGATCCTACGCGGCGTTTGCGTCATCGAGAAGAACGAGCAGGCTGGCACGGCAAAGCGGCAGATTCTCTGCTTCCGCACGTCACCGGCCATTCTCGATTATGTGAATGGCGCCGAGCTGTCGCGCTACTCACAACAGGGCGTGGTCACACCGGATCACACCATCCGCACCAAGAACTGGCCGCTGATTGTGCCGGCGCCGGACGCGGGCAAGCTGGAGTCATGGAAAGGCGAGGTGGAAAAGGTCGTCGCCGATTATGTCGCGCACTATCACGACTATTTCGCGCGCAACAACGAGCACGCCAATCCAAAGAAGAAGGAGCTCGATCCGCTGCCGCGCGTCATCCTCGTGCCCGGCAAGGGACTGTTCGGCCTCGGCGCCACGGCGAAGGATGCCGCCATCGCCGCCGACATCGCGGAGAACACGGTCGAAGTCATTGCCGATGCCGAAGCCATCGGCCGTTACGAGCCCATTCCCGAAGCCGATCAGTTCGACGTCGAATACTGGTCGCTGGAGCAGGCGAAGCTCGGCAAGTCGGCCGAGAAGGTGCTGGCGCGGCAGGTGTGTGTCGTCACCGGCGGCGGCTCGGGCATCGGCGCGGCGACCGCGCGCGCGTTTGCCGCGGAAGGCGCCGAAGTGGCGGTGCTCGATCGCGACCGCGCCGCGGCCATCGAAGTGGCGAAGAAGATCGGCAAGTCCGCGCTCGCCATCGCCTGCGATGTGACCAAGCCGGACGACGTGGCGCGCGCCTTTTCGCAAGTTGCCAAGGCGTTCGGCGGCGTCGACATCGTGGTGTCGAACGCGGGTGCGGCGTGGCAGGGCCGCATCGGCGAGGTGGAAGACGAGACGTTGCGCAAGAGTTTCGAGCTCAATTTCTTCGCGCACCAGAGCGTGGCGAAGCACGCGGTGCGCATCATGCTGGCGCAGGGAACCGGCGGGTGCCTGCTGTTCAACACGTCCAAGCAGGCGATCAATCCGGGCAAGGATTTCGGGCCGTATGGATTGCCCAAGGCCGCGACCCTGTTCCTGATGAAGCAGTACGCGCTGGATTATGGCAAGTTCGGCATCCGCTCGAATGCGGTAAACGCCGACCGCATCCGCTCTGGGCTACTGACCGATCAGATGGTGGAAGCGCGGGCGAAGGCGCGCGGCGTTTCGGCCGAACAGTACATGGGCGGCAATCTGCTGGGCCGCGAAGTGTACGCGAGCGAAGTGGCCGAGGCGTTCGTCTATCTGGCGCACGCCGAGAAAACCACCGCCGCGGTGATCACCGTCGACGGCGGCAACATCGAGGCGAGCTTGCGCTGATCGTCGCTTCCCCCTCCCCTTGCGGGAGGGGGCAATTCGAACTTGCGGAGCAAGTGAGAATTGGGGGAGGGGTGTGGTGAAGCTCCAGCGCCCCCTCCCCCGAATTGTCGCTGCTACGCGCCGCAATTCGCCCCTCCCGCGAAGGGAGGGGGGCGAAGCATTCGCACGCATCGAATTCCGTCATTGTTACTCCAGCTCACCCAGTCCAAGTTCTTGAGCCAGCTCTCTCACATATGCTGAATGATGTGGATTTAGCGACGGCAGTGAGAGGTGTTGCCTTAGCAAATCGACGGCGCCGCCCTTGTCGCCCGCCGCGTCCAGCATGATCGCGACATCAAGCCTTGGCCGTTGACTAAGCCTAAGTTCGCGCTCGTTGAACGCAATCCATCCGGTGATAATTGCCGATCGCGTCGCAAACCGTGTCAGGAAGGGAATGCCGTATCTGAACAATGCTTCTTTCACATCCTCGACTATTGCGGATGTCGGCGTGTCAAGGCGCCACAAGATGTCGCGTCGCTCCGATTCCATCAGATTACCGAGCCGCGCCCGCAGCGAACAACGGGGTTCCTGCACATAGCGGCTGCTCTTCCGGGCAAGGGCGGGTGGCGCAATCTCCGCAACGAATACACCGATGTTCACAGTGAACTGACCGTACAAATCCGGCCGCAAATAGGCGGCTTCTGGTGGCAGTCCGGCAATCGCCGGCTGCGGCATCCCCATTTGCAGGTTTATCACCTGCACGATTCCGTTCTCATGCGACCGATTGTAAGTTCGTCCGAATTTTTTGAATCCGAGGCTCTTCAGATCGCCATCCAGCGCTAGCTGGATGTCGTCCATTCGCGTTGCATATTCCGACTTTGAGTGTGAAGTCAGGGCTATCCCCCGTTCTTCCGGAATAGCTCCAAGGTGCGTTGGCGCGCGAGTTTCGCGGCGGCGTCGTTGTGGTGATCGGCGCGGTCACTATTGAAGCCGTGGCCGGCGTCGTAGATGTAAACCGGCACTTCGGGATGCGCGGATTCAACCTTGCGCACGCCATTGAGGGGAATGCCGTGATCGTGCTCGCCGAAATGGCAGATGGTGGGGCAGAGCGGCTGCCAATCGGCCATCGCCGGCACCTGGCTGCCGTAATAGGAGGACGCCGCGGCCAGCCCATCGCATTTGCACGCCGCCGCCCATACCACCGATCCGCCGTAGCAATAGCCGACGGTGAACACCGGCCCCTTGCTCGCGAGCGCCGACACGCAGGTGCAGGTATCCTTCCACGACAGCTCGAACGGATGATCGGACCGCGCCACCTTGACGGCGCGCTGGATGTCTTCCTGCGAGTAGCCGACCTCGAAGCCCGGCTCTTCGCGGTCGAACAGTGACGGCGCCAGCACTTCGTAGCCTTCGTCGGCGAAACCGTCGCTCACTTGCTTGATGTGATCGGTGACGCCGAAGATCTCCTGGATCACCACCAGCCCGCCGCGCCGTGTGCCTTTTGGCTCGACATGATAGACGCCGATCTCGGCGCCATCGCTCATCGTCATCTTGATCATCGTTCCGCGCGGCATGTGTTCCTCCTGGTTCTGCTCTGGCCGAATTTAGCACGCGGAGCCGCGGAGGCGAAGAAATCACCTCCCCTTGCAAAGGGGAGGTCGATGCGCGAAGCGGATCGGGTGGGGATCAGGTCATGGCATGATCCCTCCCCGGATCGCTTCGCGATCCGACCTCCCTTTCAAGGGAGGGTAGTTGTCGTCCACCGCGCCTCCGCGTGAACTACTTCGGCCGGCGTTGCACGAATCCCTTGCCGGTGAAGCGCATCATGAGAATGCCGCCTTCATCGCGGGCCTCGACGCGCGTTTTCACGAGGCCCCATTCGGGCCGCGACTTCAGCTCCACCTTGTCGATCACTTCCGTGGAATAGCGAAGCGTCATGCCCGGCCGCACGGGCTTCAGCCATTGCAGATCCTCGAAGCCCGGCGAAATGCCGACGGCCGCGCTCGTCTGCTCAAACGGCCCTCGGTCGCGCGCAGCCACGGCGAGCTTCATGAACACCGCCACGGTCTGCCAGCCGCTGGCGATGAGGCCGCCGAACACCGATTTCGCCGCCGCCTCGCGATCGATGTGAAATGGCTGCGGGTCGTACTTGCGCGCGAAATCCATGATGGCATCTTCGGTGAAGGTATAGGTGCCAAGCTCTGCCCGCGCGCCGATCTCCATGTCCTCGAAGTACCGCGGGCTCATGCGCGGCTCTCGCGCGCGGCGAACACCGGCGTGTTGAGGATGCTCGCCACCTGTTCACGCTGGTTGAACACATCCCAGCGCATCTTGACGAACCCCAGCGGCCGGCGCGGATGCGGCGTGGCCGCGAGAATTTCGACTTCCATGCGCAGGATGTCGCCGGGCTTCACCGGCTTCAGCCAGCGGCAATCTTCCACCCCGGCGCCGCCGCGCGCCTCCGCCTTGTTGAACAGATGATCGACGGCCATGCGCATCGCGATCGCACAGACATGCCAGCCCGATGCTGCGAGACCGCCAAGGGCCGAACGGCTGCCGGCTTCTTCATCCAGATGATGCGGCTGCGGATCGAATTCCTTCGCGAATGCGACGATCTCCTCCTTCGTCACCTCGTAGTGGCCGAAGGCGAATTTCTGCCCGACGTGAAAATCTTCGAAGAAGATAGGATCGGCCATCAAGCGCACTATGACTCCCCTCCCCCAACGAGGGGAGGGGTTGGGGGTGGGGGGTTAAGAAGCAAACGAACATGTTGCGCTATCGCTTCCTCATTCGCCTCGACATTCCAGAATCGCACAACCCGATAGCCAACAGATTCCAGAAAGGCGGTCCGTTGCTTGTCGTAGTCCGCTTGGGCAGGCTCGGCGTGATGTTCGCCATCCAACTCGATGACGAGCTTGGCACGATGACAGACGAAATCCGCGTAGTACTTTCCGATTTGCGCCTGTCGGCGGAAATGCATGCCTTCGTGGCGAAGCCGCCGAAGGCCTCGCCAAATACGCTTCTCGGATTCGGTCTGGCTCTTGCGTAAAGCTCTCGCACGCTCGACGGACATTCTTTTGTTTTCGCCCCCCACCCCTAACCCCTCCCCTCATAGGGGGAGGGGAATTGCTGTTGCTGCCCCCGCTATCACTCACGCGTTGAACCGGAAGTGCATCACGTCGCCATCCTGCACGACGTAATCCTTGCCCTCCAGACGGAACTTGCCGGCATCGCGCGCGCCGGCTTCGCCGTTGTTCGCGACGTAATCGTCATAGGCGATGGTTTCGGCGCGGATGAATCCGTGCTCGAAATCGGTGTGGATGGCGCCCGCTCCTTGCGGCGCGCGGGAACCCTTCGTCACCGTCCAGGCGCGCGCTTCCTTCGGCCCGGCCGTGAAGAAGGTGATGAGGCCGAGCAGGTTATAGCCGGCGCGGATGAGGCGATTGAGGCCCGGCTCCTCCAATCCCATGCTGGCGAGAAATTCGGCGCGTTCGCTCTCGGGTAGCTGCGCCACTTCCTCCTCGATGCGCGCGGAGATGACGACCGCACCCGCGCCTTCGCGCTTCGCCATTTCTTCCACGGCATTGGAAAATTTGTTGCCGGCGTGCGCCGATCCTTCGTCCACATTGCACACATAGAGCACGGGCTTTGAGGTCAGCAGGTTCAGCTGGCGGTAGGGCTCGCGCTCTTCCGGCGTGAGATCGGCTGAGCGCGCGGGCTTGCCGTCGCGCAGCAGCACGATGGCCTTCATCATCAAATCGAATTGCTGCTTGGCTTCCTTGTCGCCGGTCTTGGCGCGCTTCTCCAGCGGCGTGACGCGACGCTCGAGGCTTTCCAGATCGGCGATCATCAGTTCGGTCTCGACCGTTTCGGCGTCGCCCACCGGATCGATGCGGCCCTCGACATGGGTGATGTCGCTATCCTCGAAGCAGCGCAAGACATGGGCGATGGCATCGACCTCGCGGATGTTGGCGAGGAACTGGTTGCCGAGCCCTTCGCCTTTCGATGCGCCGCGCACCAGGCCGGCGATATCCACGAAGGTGATGCGCGTGGGGATGATCTGCGCCGAGTGGGCGATGGCCGCGAGCTTGTCGAGCCGCGCATCGGGCACTGCGACGTCACCCACGTTCGGCTCGATGGTGCAGAACGGATAGTTCGCCGCCTGCGCCGCTGCGGTCTGCGTCAGCGCATTGAACAACGTCGATTTGCCGACATTGGGCAATCCGACAATGCCGCAACGAAATCCCATTACCTCCCCCTTGTGGGGAGGTCGCTTTGCCAGAGCGTAGCGATGGCAAAGCGGGTGGGGGGTGAGCAATGTGCGGACGTCCCCCCCACCCGGCTCACTTCGTTCGCCGACCTCCCCACAAGGGGGAGGTGGTTCGATAGGTCGAACTTCATCATTCCGCGTCCTCCGCGTCTCCGCGTGAAACATTTTTCTTCGATGAAGGCTCGGCCGGCTTCGGGTTCTTGGCCGGTGGGTTCAGGATCAGCGCCACCTTGTTCATGAAGCCGACATCGTCGTCCTTCGCAAGCATCGGCGCGGCTTCGGCGATGGCCGAGAGCAGCGGCACCAGCCAATCCTCATCGACGCGGGAGAAATTGTTGAGCACATGGCCGTGAACTTTGCCCTTGTGGCCGGGGTGTCCGACGCCGATGCGCACGCGCCGATAATCTGGGCCCAAGGTCGCGCTAATCGAACGCAGGCCGTTGTGGCCGGCATCGCCGCCGCCTGTCTTCACCCTGAGCTTCGCCGCGGCGAGATCGATCTCGTCATGCATCACCACGACGGCCGACAGCGGCAGCTTCAGATAGCGCGACGCCGCGCCCACTGATTGCCCGCTGTCATTCATGAAAGTCATCGGCTTCAGCAGGAATGTCTTGCGGCCGCCGAGCTTGCCTTCGCTGATGAGGCCTGAGAAGCGCCCGCGCCACGGGCCGAAATCGTAACTTTCATGGATGACATCCACGGCCATGAAACCGGCATTGTGGCGATTGCGCGCGTAATCCGCGCCGGGATTTCCGAGGCCGGCGATGAGTAGCGGATCGTTCATGGTTCGGGGCTCGCTCACACTCGCACCTCACCATGACGCGAACGCGTGCAGGCGTCATCCTGAGGTGCACCGCAAAGCGGTGCCCCGAAGGACGACAGCTACTTATTTCTTCTCCGGCGCCTTCGCTCCGGCCGCAGGCGCCGCTCCGGCGGCAGGGGCCGCACCTTCCGCAGGCGCTGCTCCCGCTTCCGCCACCGGCGCTGCTGCAGCCGCCGCCGCAGCCGCTGCCGCGGCGCGCGCCTCTTCGATCACGCTGGTCGGCGCCACGATGGAAGCGATGGTGAAGTCGCGCTCGCGCACCAGCGGCTTCACGCCTTCCGGCAGCGTGATCGACGAGATGTGGACCGAGTCGTGAATTTCGAGCCCGGCCAGATCCACCTCAATGGATTCCGGAATGTTCTCGACCGGGCATTGCAGCTCGATGTCGTGGCGCACGATGTTGAGCACGCCGCCGCGCTTAATCCCCGGCGAGGATTCCTGGCCGCGGAAACGCACGGGAATGGCGAGCACAATCTTGCCGCCCTTGGTGAGCCGCATGAAATCGACGTGCACGGGACGGTCGCTGACCGGATCCAGCTGAACGTCGCGCGGGATGACGTGTGTCTTCGCACCATCCAGCTCCAGCATGAAAGGCGTGGTCAGGAAGGTGCCGCTGACGACGTGGCGCTCGAGCTCGCGGGAGCCCACAGCCACGGCTTGGGGTTCCGCACCGCCGCCATAGACGATGCCGGGGATCAGCCCCTTCTGACGGGTGCGGAAAGCCGCGCCCTTGCCCTTGCCGCTCCGCGCTTCGACGCGAAGTTCCTGTGCCTGCCGCATTGCGAAATCCTTGAGTTTCCGGCACTTACGTCCGGCCGAGCCGTCCATGTCTGCCCGGAAAGCGCAGGCTTTTAGCGGATGGCTTCGTCCTTCGCAACCCGAGCCGCGATGTCCTTCTTGCGCTCTTCACGAGCCCGGACGATCGGCTGCACGCGCTCTCGCAGGCGGTCCAGCATGGCGAGCTTTTCCGCAAAGCTGAGCGCCGCAAGCTGGCGCCGCCCCTCCGCCTTGCGGGCGAAGATTTCCGAGTTGTCTGGGTACAGGCCGGGCATCGACGGTCAGCTCTTCTCAAAGGGATTGATGACGCCGGTCTTGAGGCATAACGCGTGCCACGCTTCGCCAAGATTGTGCCTGTCCAGCACAGTTTTCAACTGCCTCAGGTCGACTGCATTCTGCTCCAGAAATGCCTGAATTCTCACTATGTCTTTCGGACGGCCAACGTTCAATGCCGTGGCAACGATGTGCTCCGCCCTGAGAACGCGCGCCTGCAGCGGCGGGTGTCCCGGCTCGGCGACGTTTACCTCGACGGCCTCCAGCAACCCCTCCTCATCCAGGGGGGACGCGACGGGCAGGAATTGCACCGGCCAGCCTTCGATTCTGTAACCGACGTCCGTCCGTTCGGTGTAACCCATCTGAGCCAAGGCTTTCTCGATCGGTCCGAGCAAAAGCAGCCCCGACGCGTGCTTCTCGAATCCTTCCAGGGAGATGAGGATGTCGAGGTCGTCCGTCAGCATCGGCTCGATGTAGTTCAGGGCGGCAACCGCTCCGGCAATCGCGTAATTCGTGATGACACGCTTTTCCGCGAGTCGCGTGACCACCTCGATCGTGTTGCGCAATGTCATGAGCCGCTGCCGCTGAGAAATGCGAGCGGATTACCTTAGCCTGTTCGCTCGCAGCCAACACTATTGAAGGCGTGCCTGGCTCAACTATCGCGGAAGCCAGCGGTCCCCTGCGGGATGTGGTTCCTGCGCATGTCGAGCGCCTTTTGTGCCAGGCGGCGGTGTCGAGCGGACAGCGGCATTCTTGTTTGCCCATGGCGGCGCCGGAACCGGGCGCGGCTCGATCCCGTTCTGCAGGGGCGAGCCTCCGATGGTCGGCGGCGGTGGGGCCTCCAAGGAGACATCGAATGAGAACGAAATTGATGGCCGCAACCGCCGCGGCAGTGTTGTGCATGGGCGGCATCGCATTTGCCCAGTCCGCCGGTGACATCGGCGGAGCACCTGGAGATCATGCCACCAGGACGGAGCGCGCCCAGGACGAAAAACTGCCCGGAGCGGAGGGCACGCGCGGCGAGGCGACAGGTTCTCCCCGCGGCCTGCAGAAGACCGACATGAATGGCGGCGGCGACATGCGGATGAACGAGCGCACCAACGATCGCTCGAACAATCGCGACATGAACAACATGGCCGGCGACCGCGACCGCGATGGCGGCATGATGGGCGCGAATCGTATGCGCAGCCACACAACCCGTATCACCGACGTGCAGAAGACGCGGATCAAGGAAGTCTTCCGCGGCCGTCCGGGCCCGCGGCTGACGCATGTGACCTTCCGTGTCGGCGTTGGTGCGCGCATTCCGCGGACGGTGCGGATCGAGGCCGTGCCGCCCGAGATCGTGGGGATTGCACCGGAATGGCAGGGCTATGACTATTTCGAGACGCCGGACCAGATCGTCATCGTCGATCCGATGAGCTTTTCGATCGTCGGTGTGCTGCCGCTGTAAGTCTCTCCCGCAGCTTGCTTCGAGGGCGGCTCCGGCCGCCCTCTTTGCTTTCGCTCGCTGACGCTTTGGATTTGCGCCGCAGCGGATTCTTCTGCTTCAGGCGCGTGACAGTTTCCTTCAGCTTGACCGCGGGCTTCGAGGTACGCACGCGCCGCGGTGCCTTCGCTGCGGGCTTTGCGTGATCGTAGGCTTCACGCAGGAGGGCTTCGAGTTCGCGGCGAGAAAGCTGGTCCGGCTGCACGATGACATCTGCGCGCCGCCCCCATCGGTATTCGACAAAGGCCGTCGAATCGACGGCAAGGAGGAACGCCTTGCGCTCCTCCGGCAGATGGAGCCAAAGGCCATCGGGCCGGATCACCGCGAAGATGCGGCGCGTGGTGCGGAAGGCAGGGCGGTTCCAGTGATCCACCTCGCGCACGCCCTCGAACGCGAGTGCGATTTCGCGGATGTCGTCACGAGAGTTTGTCATTTCAGTTCTATTTCGAGGCAACGGCGATTGCGGAGGCCGCGTTGACGATCGCTGGGCGCGGCCCTTCCGGAGCTGTCTCAACTTTAGCCGTTCTGGGAACCCTGTTGAGTTTCCGCACGGCCTTAGCAGCAGCCTTTGCTTCATCCGCCTCGATCAACTCGCGCTTGATCACCTGCTGCTCAATAACATCCCGGATGTCGTCGACATTGGGATTGATGCCTGGTGCCATTTTGCGAAGTTCACGCCGGATCATAGCGACAACTGGATCGGATAAAAGCAATTGTCCTATCGAATAGCGGCTCATCGCTTGCTTCGCCTTGAACATTTCCGACATCGAGTCTGGCGTAAAGACCTCGCGACTAAGCCCGCCAAACAGATCAAACACTTCGTTGTCTTTCGGGGTACACGCGGTTAGATCGACATCCAATACAAGCGTACCCGCTATCGGCTTGTTGAAATTGACCTTGTAAGCCTGCCAGCGCGCTGCATTGGTCAGCACCACCCAGTCGGCAGGTAGGTTCGCGGCATAGTTTACAACCTGCGTAACGTGGACCTCCTTCAATTCGATATTGATCGCCTTCACCTCCACCAGAAAGCGAAATGCATTGCCGACTTTCACCGCGAGATCGGCGAAGGTTCCCTTGATCGCCTTCTCACATGTGATTTCCTCAATTTTCCGATAGCCAAAAACATCTGCCAGAATATCCATGGCCAGATGAGCGGTATCGGCCTCGTTTATGTCGCGCTTTCGCGCATCGATGACCGTCGACTGATATCTCTTCAGTTGCTGGATTATGCGGCTCTGAACTTTCGCAGGGATTCTGATCGACATTGCTCCGCCCCGGAGATTCCTCGGGCAGGGTACATCCGTCAGTTGTTCAAATAAAGTCTCCGCATAGGCGCGAGTTACCTAATTCCCGTCGCCTGCATGATGCGGCGGCTGACGGCTGATTAAGGTACCATGCGCTTGATCGGAGTTGACCAACAATGCTTGGCGGAATGGATAAAGCTGCAATGCGGGCTGTCCTGGCGGCCTCCTCGTTGCTCCTGGTCTGGCTTCCCAAGAGGTGGCGCATGGGAGCCCGGCGACGTGGTCTGATGCGACAATGCGGAATAGTCGACTCGGGCATCCCCGAATCTCGCTTCGAACCCGAGAGAAGGGCGGCGACGAACGCCGCCGAGCGGGCAAATGACAATTCTTATCGACGCCAGCCGCACCTCTTGGTTACGGCAATCGCTTGTGAATTCTATTCGGGCCCGGCGACAGATGCCGCGGCATAGGTCAGAGTGCACGCGCACATCGCAACCGTTATCGGTACCTCAAGACACCGATCGTCGGCCCTGCTAGGCTAACGTGACCGTGGAGGACCAATGGCGGAGCAGGACAAACAGAAGCACGAAGAGCTCGTGGAGCAGCTGAAGCAGCCAGGCTGGCGACTTAACACCGGCGAAGGCGAAGCTGCCCAGGGCACGCTCGAGGATGTTGCGCGCGCCGCGCATGCCCGCAAACAGAGCGGCTCAGAGCCCGGTCTCGTTCAGCGTATCGAGAATGCGATCGAGCTCGACCTGTTCGACCTCGAGCAGCTCTGGTGGCACATGGGACTGCCGACCTGATCCCGAAGGGCCGCTTGCGGCAATCGATCCGATACCGGCGCGCATTGGAGACGCAACATGGGATCGCGCACGATTGTGGTGCTGTACGTCGTGCTGATGGTGGCCAGCATGGTCGCCGTGGACGTCGTGTTCTTCCGCAACAGGTTCTGGGAACGGCTGATGGCAAATGCCGGAATCGTTTTGCTGTTTGCTGCTTTCTATTTGCGATTCCTGAAGTCCTGACTCTGCCGGCTGGACCGTAAGCGTCGCATAGCGCGCACCGCATCTGCGAAGCGGGGCGCACTGCATGTGCGAAGACGAGGACGGCAGGAAAGCCTACACCTCCCTAACATAGGTTAAGAAGTCGCGCGTAATATTCGCATTTGAATCAAGTCATTGCCAACATAATCGTAGGAGAGAGAGGCTTTCGCTGTTATAAAACTGTTGCGTCGAGGGGAGTCGTCGTTGCTTCCGGATTGGGGGATGTCCTTCGCAACCGGAAGTCCCTGCAACAGAGGAGAAACGCATGCATCGTCTTTTGGCGGGCGCGCTCATGGCCGCCCTAACAAGCTTCGGAGTTGCATCAACCGCGGACGCGCAATCCGCTCCGGTCATCCAACGTTCGCACGGCACCTATCATATCGCCGTCTGCGGCCCCGCCGTCGGGTTTGCCGCGCGTTGCCACGCCCATGTGGTGACGAATGCGCGCGGCCAGATCTTGTCGAAGCCGAAATCCACGGCCCAAGCGCGCACCACGCCTTCCGGCTACGGCCCAAGCCAGCTGCGCAGCGCCTATGCCGTCACCGGCTCCGGCAGCTCGGCCACGACGGTGGCGATCGTCGATGCCTATGGCTACAGCAACGCGGAAACCGATCTCGCGACGTATCGCTCGCAATTCGCGCTTCCCGCCTGCACCACATCGAACGGCTGCTTTCTGAAGCTGAACCAGAACGGCGTGCAGGGCAGCTACCCGGCCAACAACACCGGATGGGAACAGGAGACGGCGCTCGATCTCGACATGGTGAGCGCCATGTGCCCGAACTGCCATATCCTGCTGGTCGAAGCGACCAACAGCTCCTACACCAATCTCGCGACGGCGGAGAATACGGCCGCCTCGCACGGCGCGCACGCCATCAGCAATTCCTATGGCGGCAGCGAATCCGGTACCTCGAGCTACGAGGGGGCGTACAATCATCCCGGTATCGCCGTCACGGTAAGCTCGGGCGATTCCGGGTATGGCGTGCAGTTCCCGGCCTCCTCGCCGCATGTCACCGCGGTCGGTGGTACGCATCTTGTCACGGCAGCCAACAGCCGCGGCTGGACGGAAACGGTGTGGTCCGGCGCCGGCAGCGGCTGCAGCTCGGTCTATGCGAAGCCGACGTGGCAGCATGATTCCGGCTGCTCCAAGCGCATGGAAGCGGACGTGGCGGCGGTTGCGGATCCCAACACCGGCGTTGCCGTGTACGGTCCGACGAACTCGCGCAGTTCCGGCTGGATGGTGTTCGGCGGAACGAGCGTCGCGGCACCCCTCGTGGCCGGCGTTTATGGTGTGAACGGTGGATCGGTGAACTACGGCAGCGACCCGTACAACAACACCGGCGCGCTGTTCGATGTCACCTCCGGCAGCAACGGGCGCTGCAGCCCGGCGTATTTCTGCACCGGCGAAGTCGGCTATGACGGCCCGACAGGTTTGGGCACGCCCAACGGCGCCAGCGCGTTCTGATCGGACGCTTACTTTGTGGAGAGGCCCGGGCAATTCGCCTGCCCGGGCCTTTTTCTTTGCCTATTTCGGCAGCACGTAGAGCGTGATGCTCTGCGGCGGCGCGGTGTCGGACAGCGCGCCGCCGGACCACGCGATGTTCGACAAATGCTGGATCGTGTTGCTCGATGTGAGCCGCCATACCTGCGCCGAGCCGCTCTGCGTGAAGTGCGCAAGGTTCAGCGTCACCGGCGTGTTGCCGCTGAGGTCCTTGTTGATGACCATGACCGTCATGGCGCCGTCGCTCGCTCGCACGGCACCGAACGCGGAGAGATCATCCGGATTCGAGCTCGGCACGGTTGAAACGCTGGTGTCGCCGAACATGGACTTGTTGCCGTCGTAGTTGCGATACATCTGCATCGCCTTGTAGGTCGGCGTGTTCGCAGCCGGCACGGTCCAGCGCGTCGCCATGTCGAGGCCATAGAGGCCGAAGATGCCGTAGATGTCCGCCTGGGTGGTGGCGCCGTTGATGTGACCTTCGTCGCCCCAATTGTATTCCGTGATGGCGGTCGGCGTGCCGGGATAGTAGTCTTTCTTGATCCATTTCTGCATACGCGGGATCAGATAGACCGGCGCGCCGATCCAGCTCTCCGAAACGTAGTTCGGATCCCACAGCTGACGCGTCGAGCGGTTGCGCAGAAGCTGCGTGTTCGTCGAGTCGTCGTTGCTGTCCTCCGCGCCTTGCGGGTAGAAGTGCACGCTGACGACATCGACCGGGTGACCTGCGGCCTTCCATTCGTCAAGCAGCCACGGGATGTAATCCTCGCCGTGCTGTTCCTTGTGATGATCCGGCCATTTCGTGTAGCCGTGCTCCGCCGCGTATTGCTGATCGAAGCCGGAATAGAAGTAGCCTTCCCATCCCCACTCTTCCGTGGCGACGACCTTGGCGTTGGGGTCGACGGCCTTGATGGCCGCAGACGCAGCGATCACCTTGTCGCGATACTCGTCGGCATGCGGGCCTTTGGGGTGCGCGTCGCGGTGCGTGGAGAACCAGATGCTCGGCTCATTGTCCATAATATAATACGGCACGCCGCCCTTGTTCGACTTGCCCCAGGTCTGGGCAAGGTGCTTCACCCATTTCTGCTCGTTGTCGGTCGAGTCCTTGACGTAGGAATCGTGCACGTCGTTCCTGGTGATCGGCGTGGAGCAATCCGGCTTTAGCCCGTTGCCGGCATCGCTGTCGTAGGGATCGACACCGCATTGATTGCCGTATTTGGCAACCGAGAAGCTCGGCAGGATAGAGCGGCCCGCGCCCAGCTTCGCCACCCAGCCAACCAGCGGAATGGTAATCATCGGCTGCGCGCCGGCGCCCTTCGTATCGGAGATGAATTGATCCGCCGATGCACCGGGTGTGCCGCCGCCATCCTGCGGATAACTCTCGAAGTACCAGTCGTTGCCGAGGTTGGTGGCGTTCTGTTTCCAGTTGTAGCCGCTGGTGGCGTTGCCGCCCATGCGATTGAGCGGTGCGTTCAGGGCCGCGAGATCGGCCGGCGTTGCGAATGCCACGCCATAGATCTTCGGATCGATGGCGTGCTTGTTGGCAGCGGCATCGACGGCGATCGTCACCGGCGGATTGTCGGCGAACGCAGCCGCCGAAATCGATGTCAGTGCCGAAAGGACGAGGACCGTGGATCGCGCAGCAGTCATGGGCTTCCATCCGTGTCGGTTGGTTGTCGACTGTATCCGCTCTCGCCCTGGAATTTGAAATCGGCCAAGCCGTGCGGTGAACGAACTGCTGCGACAACCGCTCAAATCATATGTCTCGGTTGCTCTTTGGAGAATCGCCGCCCATCATAGCGACTTACCGGCGAGCGAAATGCCTCAGAAGGATCTGCGAATTATCGCACGGGAAGATGGCGACCGCCGGAAGGGCGGCGTTATCGTTCTGGAGGGTGTTGGGCCCGCGTTCGCTGGCAATGGCGACATCGATTACCGATGCGGCTCCTGTAAGACGATCCTCATAAGGAACGCCTCGCGGCAACAGGTCCTCGGCTTGAACGATCTCGTGATAAGGTGCGGCAAGTGCAGAACGTATAATGGCATCCCGCGCGCGCACCAAACCCATTGATCTCGGCCGCTGGTTTGCTGATTCGCCCGCCGCCCCTGTCCGATGTCGTTGGTATCCCCCGGGGGCTCGCCGGGATAAGGACACCCTCAAGCCAAATCCGCGTGGCGCGGTGCGTAGCGGTGCAGCAGCGAGCCATTCTCGCGCAACCACACTTGGGGCCGTTCCGGGTTGTAGATCAGTTCCCCCACCAGCCGCCAAAACCGCGGCCCGTGATTCATCTCTCGCATGTGCGCCACTTCGTGCGCCACGACATAATCGAGCACGAAGGGCGGTGCGAGGATCAACCGCCAGGAGAACGACAGCGACTTTGCCGTGGAGCACGAGCCCCAGCGGCTTGCCGTATCGCGCACCGTGATGTGTTTCGGCGCCGTACCAAGGTATCCGGCCATTTCAAAGGCGCGCGCCTCCAGGGTTTTCTTCGCCTCGCGCTTGAGGAAATCGAGCACGCGGCGGGCGGCATGCTCGCTCTGCCCCGTGACGCGAACGATGCGGTTGCCATCTTCGTGATCGATCCAGGCGGGCGTGCGGCGGCCCTCGCCGCGGCGCACCACATGCTCTTCGCCGCGATAAAGGATCTTCGCGCCGAGCCCGAGCGGCACCGCCGCCGGCACCTGCGCCAGACGCTCGGCAATCCATTCGGATTCGCCGCGGGCGAATTTCATGGCGTGATCGAGCGAGCGCTTCGACGGCGCAACCACCGTCACCTCGCCGGTGGAAGGATGCACCTTGACGATCAGCCGCCGCGCCCGCGGATTGGTTTTCAAGGTAACCGGAACGGACTCGCCGTCGATGCGCAGCAATTCGCGTTTGGCCAGCTGCGGCCCGCGTTTCGTTTTTGACGCTGATGTGACCTTGGTGCTCATGGCTTTTCTTTATTCGACAACCCTGCTTCTCTGACACGCAAACACGACAGAACGGCCATGCCATCCCTGCCCCGATTTCATCTTGCGTTTCCCGTTCGCGACCTTGCAGAGGCGCGGGGGTTTTACGGCGGACTTTTGGGTTGCCAGGAGGGCCGATCCTCGGACGAATGGGTCGATTTCGACTTCTTCGGCCATCAGATCGTCGCCCATTTAAGCCCCTCTGAGGCGCACGGCCAAGCCCTTAATCAGGTCGATGGCGAACAAGTTCCCGTGCGCCATTTCGGAGTGATTCTGACAATGCCGGAATGGCGGAATCTGGCGGAAAAGCTGGAAAGTTCCGCAGTTCCTTTTCTGATCGAGCCGGGCATCCGGTTCGAAGGGCAGGCTGGCGAGCAGGCGACCCTTTTTGTCACGGACCCCTCCGGCAATGCGCTGGAATTCAAGGCCTTCGCCGATGACGCGCAGGTGTTCGCCAGATGACCCGGATGCGGACAGAATCTGTCGCGGTGGCGCTGGGGCTGGTGAGCCTGGCGCTGATGCTCGGCGCGTTGGGATTCCAGGTTTTCGCCCGCCTGCCGCCGTGTGAATTGTGCTGGTGGCAGCGCTACCCGCACATCGCGGCCATCGTGGTCGGGCTGATCGGCGGCGGCGCGGTGCTGGGCGGCGTTTTGCCGCGTTCTCTTGCCATGCCTGTTGCAATTTTGGCCGCCCTGCTGGTGGCGGCGTCCGGCGCGATCGGCGTGTATCACGCCGGCGTGGAATGGCACTGGTGGAAGGGCCCCAGCACCTGCACCGGCGGCATGACCAGCATCAGCGGCCCCCTCGACCTGAATGCGCCGGTGGTGATGTGCGACCACGCCGCGTGGCGGCTGTTTGGCTTGTCGCTCGCTGGTTACAACGCCATCATCTCGCTCGGCGCGGCGATTCTCGGATTCATTTTTATTGCACGCGCGGAGAAGGCGTGATGGCGCGCGGCAAGCGGCCAGCCTTCCCCGGCGTGAAGCAAAACCACGATGTCGAGGCGATGATCCGCGTCGATCACGCTGGCGAGTATGGCGCGGTTCGCATTTACGAAGGCCAGCTGGCGGTGTTCGATGCGCTCGGCCGCAAGTCAAAGACGGGAGCCGCGGTCCGCAAGATGGCGGACCAGGAGCAGGCGCATCTGAAAGCCTTCGACAAGCTGGTGAATGAACGTCGCGTGCGGCCGACGGCACTGGAGCCGGTATGGCGCATTGCCGGATTTGCACTCGGTGCCGCAACCGCGCTGATGGGCGAGAAGGCGGCGATGGCGTGCACGGCAGCGGTGGAAGAGGTGATCGACGAGCATTATGCATCGCAAGTGGATCGCCTCGCGCATGACTCCGAACTGAAAAAGACGGTCGAGGATTTTCGCGCCGATGAAATCGCCCATCGCGACGAAGCGCTCGCCCATGGCGCGGCGGACGCGCCCGGCTATCGCCTGCTGAGTGAAGGCATCAAAGCCGGCTGCCGCCTCGCCATCAAACTGTCGGAGCGGATTTGAGTACGAACCACCTCCCCCTCGTGGGGAGGTCGACGCGTGAGCGACAGCGAGCGCGTCGGGTGGGGGGAAGCCTATCCGGTGAGGCTTCCCCCCACCCGATCCGTCTTCGCTGCGCTTCGATGGATCGACCTCCCCACA
>DASYBT010000076.1:0-9230 GCA_036500585.1 Rhizomicrobium sp. | reverse complement strand
CGTCGTAGAACGCCTTCGCCTTCTCGAGATCGTTCGATCCGACGATGGCGTGACCCAATTCGATCATGCGCGCGTGCGCCCTTTTTCGACGTCCGCGACGAACGGCACAATCTGATCCATCAGGAGCGGGATCACGCCCAGCGGAATGTCGTGTCCCCACCCTTCGATCTCATGGTATTTCGCGCCGGGAATGCACTGAGCCGTGTGACGCCCGCCCTCCGGCGGCCGTGTCTACGGGAAGAACGGGCGGCCCTTCTTTGTCGTGCTGGGGCCGTACAACAAGAAACCGGCGACGGTCGGCAACGGCTCGATGGCGACGTTCCACTTCGATACGTGTGCGGAAGTGGATGCTTTCTACGCGAAAGCGATGGCGCTCGGCGCCGTGGACGAAGGCCCGCCCGGCGAACGTGCGCCGAAATTCTACATGTCGTATTTCAGGGATCTGGACGGCAATAAGCTCTGTGCGTTCTGTCTGAACTGACAGCGCAAGAAAGCTATTTAATCTTGCCTTCCTTGAACTCCACGTGCTTGCGCAGCACGGGATCGTATTTCTTGATCGAGAACTTCTCAGTCATGGTGCGGGTGTTCTTCTTCGCCACGTAAAAGAAGCCCGTGTTGCCCGAGCTGTTCAGCCGAATTTTCGCGGTTGTGGGCTTCGCCATGTCGAAAGATCCTCGAATTCCAGAAGGGCCGGTAACCTATTCAGGCCGCACCGGAAGTCAAGCCGCTGTTTCCCCCGCAAAAGCTGCGGAATCCGCCCACATTGGCCCTGCCGTATCGCCTTGATTATGGTTCGCACCAGCGGGGTTCGATGCCGAGGATTGCATACGCTTTGGTCATGGGGATGGCCGTCGGCGCCGGAGCGGGGCCGGTCATGGCCAATGACGGTCCGGTGACCACCGACACGCCGATGAAGATCAGCCTGCCGGCCGATAACGACGACTATGCGAAACTCGTCGCGAGAGCCGCCGCGCGCGACAAGACGGTCGATTTCCGAGCAATGCGTCTTGCGTATCTCAAGAGCGCCGCTCGCCAGCGTGCCGGCGGACGGGGTGGCGAAGACGTCATGGCGGAACAGATGCTGGCAGCGGCCAAGGACCACGACGACGCCAAGGTCCGTGCCGCCGCGGAAAGCCTCTTGTCTGTGAAGTATGTCGACCTGAGGGGGCAGGCATTCCTCAGCATGGCATGCCAGCGACTGCACGATGCATCGTGCGCCGCCCAGGCCGATTTCGTAACGCGCGGGCTGGGCCCGGTCCATTTTCGACAGCGGCGACGGCAAGACCTGCCAAACGGGTTGGGAAGTCGCCGCAATCGACGAAGAGTACTTCGTCCTGAATGTTCTTGAAGTCACGCCCAAGATGCAGTCCCTCCTAACCGGCTCACCGAGTTGCGATCTCCTGGAGACGACGGACAAGGACGGCAAATCGCCACTTTCTTCTTTCGCATCGATGCGGTTCTTGAAGACGAGGCGAGCGGGCTCAAGAAATAGCGGGGCGATCCGAGGCGCCGGTCTCTGTTTTTCGCCGAAATGCCAGCCAGCTGACATACGCCGCACTGATCGCCGAAAGCGTCAGCAGCAGCCCGTGTGGATTCCAGGCATCGAGCGCCACGCCTTCGATTGCCGGGCCCGCGATCATTCCGAGCGCATAGCACATCACGAATCCCGCATTTGCCGACGCCAGCTCATTGCCCGTGAAATATTGGCCGAGAAGCGTGAGGCCGATGCTGTACACGCCGAGGATCAGTCCACCCCAGACGAACAGGACAAAATAGGCGGCCAGCGGCGTTCCGATTGTCAGCGCCAGCAGCGGCGGACCGATGATTCCTGTCGCCGCGCACAGTGCCAGCAGCGTGCGGCGGTTCATCCGGTCGGCCAGCGCGCCCAGCGGATATTGGAACAGGATGCTGCCGAGCGCCATGGCCGTGACGAACAGCGCGGCATGCGCTTCGCTGTAGCCAAGGCGCACACCGTACACCGGCAAGAGTCCCAGCATTCCGCCATCGATGGCTCCGAATACCAGTGCTGCAGCAAACAACGACGGCGCCGCGCGCACAACCGCACCGACGGACACGCGCGCCGAGGTGTCGAGGCGCGGTGCGCCGCGCCTTGCCGTGAGAATCGGAAAGATGGCGAGAAGCAGCATGGCCGCGCCGGCGGCGAAAGGTAGGAAGCCGCGTGTTCCGATCGCTTGCAGGATGGCAGGGCCGATTCCGAAACTTCCGGCGAAGCATATCGTATAGATCGCGATATAGCGTCCGCGGTTTTTTTCGGTCGCCAGCTGATTGATCCAGAATTCGGCCACGACGAAGAGAGAGTTCAGTCCGCTGGAGAGCGCAAAGCGGACGGGAAACCAGAACCACAGATTGGGAACGGCGTAGATCGTCAGCATCGCGGCCGCAGCAACGGCAAGTGCCAGCGCGAGGAATTCCGCCGCACCGATCTTCGCCATCCAGCGCGGCACATGCGGTGTGACGACGAGTGCCGCCAAGCCCGCCGTGGCGAGATTCAATCCGTTGAGACTGCCCGGTACGCCCATCCGCTCGAGAATGAGCGACAGCAGGGGCAGGGTTAGGCCCATCCCTGCGCCATAGGCGATCACCGCAATGAGGATCGCCACAAGCGAGCGGCGCGGGTGCGCCGGAATGCTCATAGATACTCCACGCGCGGCTTGCCGCGCACGACGCTGTAGAAAGGAACGGGCCGCGACCCATCGTTGGGTTCGCCGAGCCGTGCTTCCGCCTCGTCCAGCACGATTCGCGTGATGGAGGGAATATCGAGCGCGCGGGCTTCGGCGAAGGTGAGCCAGCAGGGTGTCAGCAATTCATCGGTGTGCGCGGCGTCGAGTGTGTGCGCGATGGCGCTGGCGTCCGCCATGAAGAAGCGGGCATCGAACCGGCGCGGCCGATTGGGCGGCGTGATCGCACGCGCGATGAAATCGAGCTGATCGAGCCTCGGCGCGACGCCATGTTCGAAAAATCTCGACCATGCGCTTTTCGTGCGCGGCAGTTTTGCAGCGCGTTCGCCGACCAGCACGCCGGTTTCCTCGAACGTCTCGCGAATGGCGGCCAGGCCGAGCGCTCTCGCCAGAGGGCCGCAATCCGCCAGCCTTGCTGTGACCTGCGGGCGATATTCGCCTCCGACGTCCAGCCGCCGGTCGCAAGCATCGACGCGGCCGCCGGGGAACACCGTCTTGTTCGCCATGAAGGCCATGCTGCCGTGCCGCCGCCCCATCAACACGCGAGAACCATCCGAGTAGCGGCGCACCAGCACCAACGTGGCCGCATCCTTGGGCCGCAGTTTGTTTCTGACGACCACTTCATCCCGATCGAGCATGAAGTGAGCTTAGCGCCGGCCGCGTTTGGCGCGAGTGGCCTTCGTGAAGTGCGGCTTTGACGGTGCCGCATGCCTTGCGGGCGCGTTCGCTTCGACGAGTTCGAAGCGCAGGCCGCCGGTGAGTGGGGCGGCTTCCATCAGGCGCACCTTCAGCTTGTCACCCATGCGATAGGTCGTGCCGGAGCGATCGCCGATCAGCGCGTGCTTCTTCTCGTCGTGGCGGAAGTATTCGAAGCCTAGCGTGCGCGCCGGAATCAGGCCTTCTGCGCCGCTTTCGGGCAGCCGCACGAACAATCCGAAGCGGGTGACGCCGGTGACGCGCGCCTCGAACGTCGCGCCGACGCGATCTTCCATATAGGCGGCGACGTAGCGGTCGTTGGAGTCGCGCTCCGCTGCCATGGCGCGGCGCTCGGTCATCGAGATGTGATCGGCGATTTCGCCGAGCTTGCCCGCTTCGCGATCCGAGAGGCCGTCTTTGCCCAGCTTCAATCCGGATATCAGCGCGCGATGCACGATGAGATCGGCGTATCGTCGGATCGGCGACGTGAAGTGCGCGTAACGCTGCAGGTTCAATCCGAAATGTCCGATATTCTCCGGCGCGTACACGGCCTGTGCCTGGGTGCGCAACACCACGTCGTTCATCACCGCCTCATTCGGGCCCCCCTTCGCCTGCGCGAGAATGCGATTGAACGTGGCGGGCTTTACTACCTGGCCCTTGGCGAAGCTCATGCCGATGGTACGCAGATAATCGGAGAACGCGTATAGCTTCTCCTTCGAAGGCTGCTCGTGGATGCGGTAGATCATAGGCTGCCGCGCCTTCTCCAGCGACTCCGCCGCGGCGACATTCGCCATGATCATCATCTCTTCGATGAGGCGCATGGATTCCAGCCGCTCGCGAAATGCAATGGAGGCAACCTTGCCGTCATCGCCGATGACGATGCGCCGCTCCGGCAGATCGAGCGCCAGTGGATCGCGCTTGTCGCGCGCTTTCGCCATGGCCTGATAGGCATTCCACAACGGCGCAAGCACTTCGCGCGCGAGTGCGCTCTTGTCCTTGCCATCGAACGCGGCCTGCGCCTGTTGGTAGGTCAGCGAGGCCGCGGAGCGCATGATGCCGCGGACGAATTTGTGGCCGCGCTTGTTGCCGTCGCGGTCGAACACCATCCGCACGGCGAGGCATGGCCGATCCACATTGTCCATCAGCGAGCAGAGATCGGCCGACAGCTTCTCCGGCAGCATCGGCACGACACGATCCGGGAAGTAGCAGGAATTGCCGCGCTTGAACGCTTCGCGATCGAGCGCCGAGCCTGGCGTCACATAATGCGCCACATCGGCGATGGCGACGATGACGATATGGCCGCCCTTGTTCTTCGGATCGTCATCAGGACCGGCCCACACGGCATCGTCGTGGTCGCGCGCCTCTTCCGGATCGATGGTGACAAGCGGAATCTTGCGCAGGTCGGTGCGGCCGCGCGCATCGACAGCGCCGGCACGCTCGGCTTCATCGATCACCTCACGCGGAAACTCGGTCGGGATGCCGTGCGCGTGAATGGCGATGAGACTGACGGCCTTCGGGTCGTTCATCGAACCCAGCCGCTCAATCACACGCGCGCGCGGGCTACCGGAGGCGCGGCCGGGCAGCGGTTCGCACAACACAAGCTCGTTCGGCTGAGCGCCGGCGCGATCGCGTTGCTCGATGATAAATTCCGATTTGCTCTTGCGGTCGATCGGCGACACACGGCCGCCCTGTTCGCTCAGGCGAAAGACGCCCAGCACCTTGTGCACCGATGCGCCGAGCCGCTTGATGATGCGCGCGTCGTAGCCCTCCCGGGTTTGTGTCAGCCGCGCCAGCACGCGCTCGCCGACGCCGAGCGCAGGACCATGCGATTCATCCTCGCGTCCGGGAACGACGATAATCTGCGGCGGCGGCTCGTCGTGTTCCCAACGTTGCGGCCGCGCCAGCAACTCACCGTCGGGATCCTGTCCGGTGATTTCCAGCACCGTCACTTCCGGCAGCGCACCCGGCTTTTCGTAGCTGCGCTTGTGGCCGCGGGCGATCGCGCCCTCAGTTTCCAGCTCCTTCAGGATTCGCTTGAGCGCGATGCGCTCGTT
The DNA here is from genome assembly GCA_036500585.1 of Rhizomicrobium sp. Classification (GTDB taxonomy): domain Bacteria; phylum Pseudomonadota; class Alphaproteobacteria; order Micropepsales; family Micropepsaceae; genus Rhizomicrobium. The sequence goes on along the minus strand of DASYBT010000076.1, from coordinate 3,781 downwards.
GCCGGTCACATGGAGAGCACGGGCGAGATCGCGCTTGGTGCCACTCGGGTTCGCAGCGAGCGCCTCCAACACTCGCTCTTTGGTGAGGGTTTGATTCCCGCCTTTCCTTCTTTTCGTCAAAATGCTCTCGCAGCTGAAACTGTTGTCGTGCCGGGGTCGCTCCGACGCCCTTAGGCTCTCGGAGTCTGAACCAAGATTACCATCCTGAGTCGCGGCAATTTAGATACTACTAACCAATGTTGCCTAAGCTGCACAGTCTCATCTGCGGTTTCGGTGTTCCTTCACTGGACCACATGCTGTCCCTTCGGATCGAACAATGTCCACGCTTAGGCTAACTCTCAATCAGTCATCTAGAGTACCGCCTTGTGTAGTGCGCATGGTAAATCGTCACGAACGTGATGAGATGTTTGAATCGGTACGATATCGAACAGGCCGCACCGTGACGTTCGAACTTGATGAAGGATTCTATCAGTCCCAAAGTTGGTGCGACGCCTGTGGTCGAGAGGTCCGAAGATTCTTCTTCGTCAAACGCGCCAGGAACGGACAGCTTTGGGGGCGCGGTATGACAGAAGCCGGTGCTGAATGGATGTGCGATCAGATCGATAAGAGCTGGTCCGACGCTTTTCCGGATCATCCCTATTTGTCCAATGAAGTCCTGAATGGACTGGTTACGAAAATGCCAGACAAGCTTTGGGACGGCTCTTTTCTTTATGATACCCCGCCCACGAACGCTCTATTGGCTGCGATAAGAGCAATGACACGAGAACTCGGATTTTGATTCTTATTTGGCTGACAGCAACCCGTTTAGGGCCGCCCTCATGCAAGAAAGCGTCTGCGGAATGCCCAAGGGTGTTTCACTCTAGTACGCCGTCGCAGTAGAAATCTCTGATACCAGGGTAGGATGTCGCAGTCTTTCGGCGCTTGTTGCAGGTACCTCGCACGATATTGGCGTCCGGAGCTCGTGCGCACCAGTACAGCGACGCCTGGCCAATGCGATGAGAATCCGGAAATTGAGGATTGATCGATCAGATATTTTGCCGGAGCTTTCCCCTCGTAAACTTCATTTGGGTTGAAGAATACGTCGGCAATTGTGCCGGAGGTACCGTCGGGCTGCAGAAGCGCGACGACCTCGACATACTCCGGTCGACGCCCGATGTTTGATACTGTCACGACAAGGTAGCGCTTAGTGGAATCGTACGTGGGTGAGTTTTGTACCTTCATATCGGGCATCATCGAGACCCACAAACGTGGCCGATCACGCAGGTAAGTAAGAAGGGATACGATCAACCCAGCTGGGCCTGTCACCGCACCAATGAGGGCTCCTATCGATATGGGAATCATTCCGCGGGAACAGACGATTTGGATTTTTTCGACTTGGCGACTCTAGGTTTCGCCTTCGATTTTCCGTTCGGCGTTTTCGTGGCGGCGTTTGTCGGTCTTGCTGGTTTGCCCTTTTTCTTCTTGCCGCCGCCGCGCGCTTCGCGATCGGCGATCAACTCTCGCGCCCGCTCCAGCGTGACGGAAAGCGGATCGGTGCCATTGGGGATGGTGGCGTTGGTGATGCCATCGGTGACGTACGGGCCATAGCGGCCGCGCATCAATTTGATGGTTTCGCCGCTCGCACTCGGCCCCAGTTCTTTCAATGGTTCGGGACCGCGGCGGCTGCGCGGATTGGCCTTCTTCTCCGCCAGCAAGGTCACCGCCCGGTTGAGGCCGACGGTGAACACATCCTCCGGGGTTTCCAGCGACGCATAGGTCTTGCCGTGCGCGATGTAGGGTCCGTAGCGGCCGAAATTGGCGGTGATCGGCTGGTGATCCTCAGGATGCTTGCCCACCTCGCGCGGCAGCGACAGCAGCTTCAGCGCATATTCGAGATCGACCAGCGACAGATCCATGCCCTTGGGGATGCTGCCGCGCGCCGGCCTTTCGCCGTCGCCGCGCTGCACGTAAGGACCGAAGCGCCCGCTGCGCAACGTAATCGGCTCGGCGGTCTCCGGATCGGCGCCCAGTTCGCGCGGCTGTTCGCTGCTCGCTTCGTCGGCGCTCTGGCCGAGCTTTCGCGTGTAGCGGCATTCCGGATAATTCGAGCAGCCGACGAACGAGCCGAACCGGCCCAACTTCAGAGACAGCCGCCCATCCCCGCAATTCGGGCAGACGCGCGGGTCGGAGCCATCGGCATTCGGCACGAAGATGTGCGGACCCAGCACCTCATCCAGCGCCGTGATCACGTCGGCGACGCGCAGTTCCTTGGTGTCGCCGATGGCGGCGGAGAAATCGCGCCAGAAATCGCGCAGCAATTGTTTCCAATCGAGGTCGCCGGCGGAGACTTCGTCCAGCTTCTCTTCCAGATCGGCGGTGAAGCCGTATTCGACATAGCGCCGGAAGAAATTGGTGAGGAAGGTGGTGACGATGCGGCCCTTGTCGTCCGGCACGAAGCGGCCGCGGTCCATTCGCACATAGGCGCGATCGCGCAAGGTGGAGAGAATGCTGGCATAAGTCGAAGGCCGGCCGATGCCAAGTTCCTCCAGCTTGCGCACGAGGCTCGCTTCGGAATAGCGCGGCGGCGGCTCGGTGAAATGCTGCTCCGGTTTCACCTTGTCTATCGCCGCGCTTTCGCCGTCCTTCACCTTCGGCAGGCGCGACCCGTCCTCGGAATCTTCCGGCTCGTCGCGCCCTTCCTGATAGACGGCGAGGAATCCATCGAACAGGGTCACCGATCCGGTGGCACGCAAGGTAATTTGCCTGTCGGCGGAAACGACATCGATGGTGGTGCGCTCCAGTTCCGCGCTTTCCATCTGGCTGGAAATGGCGCGCTTCCAGATGAGGTCGTAGAGCTTGCGGCTATCTTCATCGAGATGCTGCGCGACCTTCTCCGGCGTGCGGTTGAAGCTGGTCGGCCGGATGGCCTCGTGCGCTTCCTGCGCATTCTTCGCCTTGCTGGTGTAGGCACGCGGCACGTTCGGCACATAATTCTTGCCGTACTTGTCGCCGATGACGTGGCGCGCTTCGGCGATGCCTTCACCGGCCATGGTGAGACCGTCGGTTCGCATATAGGTGATAAGGCCGACCTGATCGCCACCGATGTCGACGCCTTCGTACAGCCCTTGTGCGATGCGCATCGTGTGCTTGGCATTGAAGCCGAGCTTGCGCGACGCCTCCATCTGCAAGGACGACGTGATGAACGGCGGGGCAGGGTGGCGCTTGACCGGTTTGCTCTCGACCGAGCCGATGGAAAACCGTTGCGCCTTGATGAGATCGACGGCGCGTTTCGCATCCGCCTCCCTCCCGATGCCCAGCTTGTCCAGCTTCTTGCCGTCGAGGTGCGTGAGATGTGCGCCGAAGATCCCCTCGGACACGGAAACGTCTGCATCGATGGACCAGTATTCCTGCGGCCGGAAGGCTTCGATCTCCGCCTCGCGCTCGACGATCAGCCGGAGCGCCACCGACTGCACGCGGCCGGCCGAGCGCGCGCCGGGCAGCTTGCGCCACAGCACAGGAGATAAAGTGAAGCCGACGAGGTAATCGAGGGCGCGGCGGGCGAGGTACGCATCCACCAGCTCCGCGTTGATCGCGCGCGGATGGGCGATGGCCTCCTGAACGGCCGATTTGGTGATGGCGTTGAACGCCACCCGTTCGATCTTCAGGTCCTTCTTCAGCGCCTTGCGCTGCTTCAGCACCTCCAGCACATGCCAGGAAATGGCCTCACCCTCACGATCCGGGTCGGTTGCCAGGATCAGCTTGTCGGCACCTTTCAGCGCATCGACGATGTCCTTGATCCGCT
>DASYBT010000075.1:0-1577 GCA_036500585.1 Rhizomicrobium sp. | reverse complement strand
GTATGCGGCGGTGATGTCGGCGAGTTTGTCGGTGAGGTCGAAGCTGCGCTCGCCGCGCACGGGAAAGTCGAGCGCGATCATCGGGCCCGGTGCAGGAAAACTCATCATGCCGGGCGATTTGACGTTGCCGAAGATCTTGATGACGGCAAGGAAGGAGCCCAGACCGGAGGCGGTGATGGCCTTGAGCAGTTGCGTGAAGCCCTCCTGATACTCGCCAGGTTCCCATGGCATCACGTTCTGGAACTGCAGCAGGCCTTGCTTGCCATAGGCCCTGTTCCAGTGATGCACCATGTCGAGCGGGTAGAAGAAGGGCTCGTAGTCGATCAGTCCTGTCTTCTGCTTGGCGAACTGCTTCGCATAATAGGCGGTGTTGAACGCGCCGATGGTTGCCTTGTTCATCAGGAAGGCAGGCAGATCGACGGGCATGGTGAGCATCGGCTTGCCGGAGGGCTTCCGCTCCTCCGGCTGCTCGGAGTGGTCGCCCCGCATGAAGATGCCGCGTGCAAAGTTCTTTCCGGTCGCGACACAATCGATCCACGCAACGGTGTATTCGAGGTGCTGCGATTCGCGCGAGAGCGCGAAGAATTCGTTCAGGCCGGTGAACTTGATCGAGTCCTGTTTGATCTTGCGCGAAACGATAGGGCGGAGCTGCACCTCGGCCCAGGTGATGAGGCCGGTGAGGCCGAGGCCACCGATCGTCGCTTCGTAGAGCGATTGGTTTTGCGTCGCGGTGCACTCGTACTTTTGTCCGTTGGAACGGACTAACTCGAAGCGCGGCACGTGGCAGCCGAAGGTGCCGGCGACGTGGTGGTTCTTGCCGTGGATGTCGTTGGCGATGGCGCCGCCGACGGTCACGAATTTTGTGCCCGGGGTGACGGGCAAAAACCAGCCACGCGGGACGGCGAAGTCGAGGATTTCGGCCAGGGTGACGCCGGCCTCACAGCGTAGCAGGCCAGTCGCGGAGTCGAAGGAGATAAACCGGTCCAGCCCGCGTGCTGCCAGCAGCGTTCCGCCTTCGAGCAGGCAAGAATCGCCGTAGGAGCGGCCCATGCCGACCGGCAGCATGGCCGATTCGGTTGGGGCGGGCAGCGGAAAATCACTCGTCCAATAGAGCGGAACGACGTCGGCGCGGTGCTTGGGATAACGGCCCCACGACTCAAAAGCAGCGGGCGCAGGAGGAGCGGTCTTGGTTGGCATGTGGGTTCCGGCACGACTAGCGTATCAGGCCGGCTCTGGCGAGAATGGTCCCGTCGGAACAGGTAACGGTACCTGCCCACCCCCTCCCCCTGGCAGCAGCGATGGCGGCTTATAAGCTATTTGTAATCTGCTATTTGCACGTCATTTCGAAGCTGAGGTCGTCCAAGCAAAGGACTTATCTGTCAAATTTTTCTAAAGAAAGGACTTAGAACGCGCCGAGAGGCGCGCCCGCTGCTTCTGATCATTGCGCACGTCACAAGTTCAGTGTTTTCCGGAGAGTAGTGGCTGCAGCGTCTTTGTGATCAGATCACACGCGTTGTATCGCGCAAACTCCCCCTGCAATCTTGCTGCATTGTCCTTGTACCTGCGGTCGCCAAGCA
>DASYBT010000074.1:0-19084 GCA_036500585.1 Rhizomicrobium sp. | reverse complement strand
AATGGCGGTCTCGACAACAACGAGTGGGCGGTTGTCGTCTCCCGCGATGGTGCTGTCTGCGCTGTTGCCCGAAGCGGCAACAACATCGGCGATCAATGGCCGGCGAGCCGCGGCATCGCCATCGCCAAGGCGACGACGGCGAACGGGTTGAGCCTGCCGAAATTCGCGATCTCGACCGCCAACCTGTGGGCCGCCTCCCAGCCGGGCGGCTATCTGTACGGCGCCGCCGCGGGCGACCCCGCCGATCCGACGGCGCTGTATGCCGGGCCGGTGGAAACGTGGGGAACCGCGCAGGATCCCGCCATCGGACATGCGGTCGGCGGCGCCATCGTGTTCGGCGGCGGCCTTGCGCTCTACAATGGCGGCGGGATTGCCGGCGCGCTTGGCGTCAGCGGCGATACCTCGTGTGCCGATCACAACGTGGCGTGGCGCGTGCGCCATTCCCTTGGTCTCGATCATGTTCCCGGCGGTGTGACCAACAAGCACAACGACGCCATCATCTATGACGTCGGCGCGAACGGAAAATCCAAATCCGGATTTGGCCATCCAACCTGCGGCCATCACGAGCAGCAGGTGGCACAACAGATCGGCGCCAGCGGCGCCGCGCCGCCGAAGTGATCCCGGCGTTGCTGTCAGCAGGCGCGCCGCTATAGTCTCTCGCATTCCAAAACGTGAGGCAGACATGCGTGCGCTTCTGGCATTGAGTGCGGCTCTTGTGCTGGCGTGCAGCCTCGCGCAGGCACAGCCATTGCCGGCGCCGCAAGCCGGGCCGGCTGCGCCATCCGGGCCGGTTGCGAATATCCAGACATCGCTCGGCACCATCACCATCGCGCTCGATTCCGCGCACGCGCCGGCGACGGTGGCGAACTTCATCCGCTATGCCAGGGAAGGGCATTTCGGCGGCACCGCCGTTTATCGCGTCGTGCCCGGCTTCGTGATCCAGATGGGCAGCTACGATGCGCAAGGCGGATTTCGCCCCCTGCATGCGCCGATTGCGCTCGAAACATCCGCCGGTCTCAAGAATGTGCGCGGCAGCGTTGCCATGGGACGCCAGGCTGTGCCGCAAAGTGCGACGGCCGAGTTCTTCATCGATCTCGACGACAATTCCTCGCTCGATCCCGATGCGGCCGCGCCCCCAAACACCACCGGCTATGCCGTGTTCGGCCACGTGACCGGCGGCATGGACGTGGTCGACAAGATCGCCGCCGTGCCTCTGCATGGCGGCAAAGGCCCCTTCCCGGACGCCGCGCCGGCAACGCCCGTCACCATCGAAAAGGTGACAATCGCCGATGCCGCCGCTCCATCTTCGCCCCCCAAATAGCGCCGCATCACTTCGGCGAAATCTCGGCTAGGATGGCCCCTTTCCTGGGGAGGGGATCACCTTGCATGCCATGTCTTTTTCGCTCGGCGGTTTGAGCACGGAATTCACCGTGCTCGCGCTCGCCATCATCCTGGGCTTCGTCCATCTGTTCGCGGCCACACATGTCATCACCAGCGAACGCGGCCTCATGTGGAACATGGGTCCGCGCGACAATACGCCGGCACTTGCGGGCGCGCTTGCCGGGCGGCTCGATCGCGCCTTGCAGAATTTCAAGGAGACGTTCGTGTTCTTCGCGGCCGTGGTGCTCGCCTGCGCGATCGTGGGGCGGCACAACGGGCTGACGGTCTGGGGCGCCGAACTCTATCTCGCCGGGCGCATTCTTTATCTGCCGCTTTACGCGGCGGGCGTTCCGATTCTGCGCACCATCGTGTGGGCGGTTGCGACGTTCGGCATCGGTCTCCTGATCGCGGCGCTGCTCGGCGCCGGCTGACGCAAGCAAAAAGGGCGCGGGATTGCTCCCGCGCCCCTTAATTGCATTCGTCCGCATTCGGATCAGTGATTGCCGAACGCCGTCTCGCCGTTCGGCGTGCCGAGGCCCGTCGGACCGTCGTACCCAACCTCGCCGGTGCACAGATACTGCTTCCTCTTTTTCGTGCCGCAATCGCCGTTGCTGCCGGAGGTGACATCGAACAAGGCCGTCGAATTGGCGTAGATCGTGCTCGCCGAGCTCACGGTGCCGCCGTTGGCGCCGAAGATGCCGCCGACCAGTGGCGCGGCAACGCTCGTTCCACCGAACACCATCCAGCCGGAACTGCCCGGCCGCACCGGACCATACATGGCAATACCGGTGCCTGGATCGGCAATCGCGGACACATCCGCGGCCGAGCGGTTCCTGCAACCCTTGTCGGCTTGATACGTCGGCTTCAATTGATACCTGCTGCACCCGCTGCCGGCGCCGCTCCACACGGTCTCGGTCCAGCCGCGCGTGCTGGTATCGGTCTTGAGCGATGTGCCGCCGACCGCGATGACGTCAGGCGAGTCCGCCGGGAATTGTACGCCATAGCCATCGTCGCCCGTGCTCGCAGTCACAGCCACGCCCGGATGATCGTAGTAGGCGTTGAACCTGTTGACGTAGTGGCCTTCGGTGCCGCCATACGAGTTGCTGATGACATGGGCGCCCAACCTGGCTGCCGTTTGCGCAGCGATCCCGAGATGCTTGAAGGAATTGTCCTTGCCCTCGATGAGATACAGCGTGCAGTTCGGGCACATGGCGCTCGCCATATCGAGATCGATTGCGGACTCCTGCGCCCAGCCGACATTCGGACCGGGGTAATGCCCCGCAAGCCCGTTCTCATTCAACTTCTTGAAGCACCCGTTGTCGGTCGTGCAGGGCGGCAATCCCCACTGCGCGCGATACACCGCCAGATCTTGCTCGGCGTTGGGGTAGCCATACGCGTCCACAATGGCGATGATCGTCGAGGGGCTTCCCGTCGCCGTGATCTTGTAAGCGTCGCGCAGATCGGCCGGTGTGTAGCCGTTGATGGTGTCGCGCGAACTGACCAGCGGCTGGCCTTTCGCGTCGGTCACCATGTGAGCGTGACAGCGTGCATAAAGCCCGAACGTCTGCGGGCAGACAGCGACATGGAACGTGCTACCGGACCGCTCGACGCGCACGCCTTGTGCATCTGCAAGCGAAGTCATTCCAAAGGCTGCCACGGTTGACACGAGCCCGGCCATCAATACGCGATTCATGAACCCTCCTCCTCGACGGATTGTTTTGTGGATTCCCAGCACTCGTTGAGACGGTGTCTCAACCGGCGGGGTTCTAGCAGGTGAAGACTTTGCAAGACAGCCCAAAATTGGCTGCGCGCAAACATTGCCGCAGAGCCGCCGCGCCTTCACCGGTTCTCTGCCATTTGATATTTCCTGTGCCTGAACGTTATTGAAGTTGCGATGCCGCCCATCCTGCTTCGAATTTGCTTGTGCGCGGTTTTGGTGTGCGCCTGCGCGGCGCATTCCGCGTCTGCCGCGCCGGCTCCGGGTCCGAAGGCGGCCGTGGCGCCGCCGACTGCGAAGACCTCGCCGGCGAAGCCGCCGTCGATGTTTCAGCAGGAGCAAAAGATGAGCTTCGGCCAGATGATGCGGCGCTGGAATGCCGATATCGCCGAGGCCGCCAACCGCTTCAATCTTCCCGCAGTGTGGATTCGCGCCGTGATGCAGGTGGAATCCGGCGGCCGCACCATGCTGTCGGAAAATCAGCCGATCAAGTCGAACATGGGCGCGATGGGGCTCATGCAGCTGATGCCGCAAACCTGGGCCGACATGCGTGCGCAACTGAAGCTCGGCAAAGATCCCTACGATCCGCACGACAACATCGTCGCCGGCGCGGGCTATCTGAAATGGCTCAAGGGCAAGTACGGCTATCCCGAGATGTTCGCCGCCTACAACGATGGTCCCGGCCACCTCGATCAGCGCTTGCAGGATGCGGGACTGCTGCCGCTCGAGACACGCAACTATCTGGCGAAAGTCACCGGCGTGGTCGAAGGCAGGGGAGCGGGTCTTGGCGGCCATGGGGTGCTGGTGAAATTCACAAGGCCGAACGGCGAAGCGGTGATGATCGATGTCGCGGCGGTGCGTTCGGTGCGCGCGGCCTTTCCCGGCGAATATGACGGGTGCGTGCAATCGGTGATCACGGTCGGCCGCGTGAATCAGGGCGTGTGCGAAGTGCTGGCCAAGACCCGCGCCGCCATCCGCTCCCACGGCGGCGCGGTTTAGCGATCACGCTACGACACACGATCATCATGTGGCGTTGTCCGGAATTTGGCGACATGGCATGTTTTTTTGCGACGAGGATTTGAAAGGAGTAAGCGATGGCAGCCATCTCCGGCGGTTGTTTGTGCGGCAAAGTTCGCTACAGCGCCAATACAACCCCGGTTTTTGTCGGGCTCTGCCACTGCCACGACTGCCAGAAGTTCACCGGCAGCGCCTTCGCAACGGTGATCGGTGTGCCCAAATCGGCGGTCACCATAACGGGCGAATTGAAGAGCTTCAGGAAGCTCGGCGACAGCGGCAAGTCCATCGCGCGACTATTCTGTCCGGAATGCGGTGCGCCGATCGTGGATGAAGCGGAAGCCGCGCCGGCCATCGTGATGCTAGCGGCCGGCACGCTCGACGATGCGAGCTGGTTGGGGCCAACGTCACAAATCTACTGCGCCAGCGCTCAGCCCTGGGTTCAACTCGGTGGCGACATGCAGCGCTTCGAAACAACTCCCGGCTAGATTAGCCTCGAACAGCCGGCGCCTTGACAATTGCGGGTGCGGTTTCCCGAAGCGCGAACGAGACGAGGCCGGCGACAACGCACAATGCGGTCATGATCCACAGCGGTGCCGTGAGTCCGGCGAGATCGGCCGCCCATCCCGCGATGGTCGGGGAGAACACACCGCCCAGCACCTCGCCCATGCCCATGACGAGCGCCATTGCGGTGGTGATGTGGCGGGCATCGACGCTTTCCGACGGCACGGTTCCCATAAACAACGGAAAGACTCCGGTGAGCGCCCAGCCGAAGAAGAAGATGGCAGCGAGCAGCCACACCGAGCCCGTGAAATACATCGCGCCCAACGGCAGGATCACGCCCGCAAACGACGTCACGATGAACACGGGCTTCCGTCCGATGCGGTCGGAGATTCCGCTCACCACGAAGCTGCCAATGGCGGCGGAGATGCCAAGCGTCGCCATCAGCCAGCTCATTGTGCGCGCGTCGAACCCGCGCACTTTGGTGAGGAACAGCGGCATGAACGCCCAGCACACGACGAGATAGGAAACGAGCAACACCGAGGTCAGCACGCACAGCACGACGTTGCGGTTAGCGACGATGGTGGAAAGATGCGTGAGGAGATTGCTGCGTTCATGCGCCGGCGGCGCGTCCGGTTCGTGCACGAAGCGCCACAAGAGCAGCGCGGAGATCAGCCCCGGCAGCCCGGCGAGAAAGAACGCATCGTGCCATCCGAGTCTCGTGGCGAACCACACCAGCATCACCGGCGCCAGGAACGAGCCGAGCAGGTTGGAACCGAGATTCTGCATCACGCCCATGGCAAGCCCGCGGCGTGCGTGCGGAACCGCAACGGCGATCATCGTCTGCGACACCGGCGCGACGCCCCCTTCCACCACGCCCATCAGCAATCGCGCCGCGAACAGCATGAAGAAGGACTGCGCCAGCCCCGTGAGGAACGAGCACAGCGAAAACGCGACCGTGCAGGCGATGAGGAAGGCCTTGCGCCGTCCCGTACGATCCGCCGCCGCGCCGATGGCGAGCGCCGCCAGCGCCCAACTGAACGACAGCGCCGACGCCGTCAGCCCCACCTGGGTGTTTGTCAGCCCGAGGTCCGGCTTGACGAACGGCATCAGGAAATTGAGCGCGTTGCGGTCGAAGAACAGGATGCCAAAATTGAGGCTCAACAACCCGACCAGCAGCGACTGATACAGCGCACTGCTCCGCGGCTTGGCGATGTCGTCTTCAATCGAGTCGGTCACCACCGCCGTCATCTCGCCCCCTGCGATTCGTAACATAGACGATCACGCAGTGCTTCTTCCCCCTCCCCTTGCGGGAGGGGGCAATCCGAACTTGCGCAAGCAAGTGAGGATTGGGGGAGGGGGTTCATGCCGGTTTCCACGCCCCCTCCCCCGAAGCCTTCTCGCGCCGCTCGAAGTCTTCGCCCCCTCCCGCAAGGGGAGGGGGAAGACAAACGTCGATGAACATGCCTTGACCCTGCGCCTTCGATCCGTATATTGCGCCGCTCCGCGCGAGGCATGAGCCGGCGTTGGCGATAGCATTTTCAAGGACTTAAGGCCATGTTTGCGGTGGTCCGCACCGGCGGAAAACAGTATCGGGTTGCCGAGAACGACGTGATCTCGGTCGGCAAGCTCACCGGCGATGTCGGCGGCAAGGTCGCGCTCGACGTCCTGATGCTGGGCGGCGACCAGCCGAAATCCGGATCGCCCTTGGTCGATGGCGCCTCGGTCGAAGCCGAGATCGTCGAGCATGGCCGCGGCCCGAAGGTGATCGCGTTCAAGAAGAAGCGCCGCAAGAACACGCACAGGAAGCGTGGCAGCCGCGCGCATTTCACCACGCTCAAGATCACCGGCATCAGCGCGAGCAAGGAATAGGGCGATGGCGCACAAGAAAGCAGGCGGCTCTTCGCGCAACGGGCGCGACTCGGCTGGCCAGAGACTGGGCGTCAAGAAGTTCGGCGGCGAGCGGATCCTCTCCGGCAACATCATCATCCGTCAGCGCGGCACCAAATTCTATGCCGGCGACAACGTCGCCATGGGCAAGGACCACACCTTGTTCGCCACGACAGATGGCCACGTCCAATTCCGCCAGGGCTACAAGCGCCGCACCTACGTGTCGGTACTTCCGGCCATTACTGCGGAGAGCGCTTAGGCGGTAGCGAAAAGACCGCCAACCAATTGGCGGTCCATTGTTTGCGAGGGAAGGTGGTCCGCCATCTTCCCTTTTTTCTTCCCTCGCGCCCGAAGGGGGAATGTCATGAGTTGCCGATTGGAAACGGAACGATTGCTGGTACGCAGGCTGGACCGGAGCGACATGCCGGCCATCCTGCCCTTGCTCAACGAATGGGATGTGGCGAAGACCCTGGGCCGGGTGCCGCATCCCTACACCGAAGAGATGGCGCAGGCCTTCTTCGACGATCTGGAGAAAAAGCGCGCCGCCGGGGTGGATTTCAGCTTCGCCATCCTGCGCAAATCGGATCGCGAATATCTCGGCGGCTGCGGCGTGCACCTGCGCGACAATGGCCGCTTCGAGCTCGGCTACTGGATCGGCAAGCCGTATTGGCGCCATGGCTACGCCACGGAAGCCGCGCGCGAGTTGGCTGGATTTGCCCTGGTCAAGCTCAAGGTGGCGAAGCTCATGGCCGGCTGGTTCACCGACAATCCGGCTTCGGGCCGCGTGCTGGAGAAGGTGGGATTCGTGCCTGACGGCGTCGAGCAGCGCGATTGCGTGTCTCGCGGTCGCCCGGTCACCTGCAATAACATGCTGCTCACGCCCGAGCTCTTCGGGGTGAAAGAGGCGGCATGAAGTTTCTCGATTCCGCCAAGGTCTATATCGCGAGCGGCGCGGGCGGAAACGGCTGCGTCGCGTTCCGGCGCGAGAAGTTCATCGAGTTCGGCGGGCCGTGGGGCGGCGATGGCGGCCGCGGCGGCGACGTGTGGGCCGAAGCGGTCGAGAACCTCAACACGCTTATCGACTACCGCTTCATGCAGCATTTCAAGGCGAAGAACGGCGAGGGCGGCAAGGGCAAGGAGATGACCGGCGCCGCCGGCGCCGATGCCGTGCTGAGGGTTCCGGTCGGCACGCAAATTCTCGAAGAGGATGGCGAAACCCTGATCGCCGATCTCGATTCACCCGGCGCGCGCCTGATGCTGCTCAAAGGCGGCAAGGGCGGCTTCGGCAACGCGCATTTCAAAAGTTCGACCAACCAGGCGCCGCGCCACGCCAATCCGGGCCAGCCTGGCGAAGAGAAGACGATCATCCTGCGGCTCAAGCTGATCGCCGATGTCGGCCTGATCGGATTGCCGAACGCCGGTAAGTCGACATTCCTGTCGCGCGTGTCGGCGGCGAAGCCGAAGATCGCGGACTATCCCTTCACCACGCTCAATCCGCAGCTCGGTGTGGTGCGGATCGACGAAACGGATTTCGTCATCGCCGATCTGCCGGGGCTGATCGAAGGCGCACACGAGGGGGCAGGGCTCGGCGACCGCTTCCTCGGCCACGCCGAGCGCACCAGCGTCATCATTCATCTGATCGACGGCACCGAAAGCGAAATCATGCGCGCCTACAAAACCATCCGCGGCGAGCTCGAAGCCTATGGGCACGGGCTCGCGTCAAAGCCCGAAATCGTGGTGCTGAACAAGATCGACGCCATCGAGAAATCCGCGCTCGCCCGCAAGCGCGCCGCGCTCGCAAAAGCCAGCGGCCGCGACGTGCTCACCATGTCCGGAGTCACCGGCGAAGGACTTAACGAGGTCCTGCGCACCGCCGCCAAGGCGGTGGTCTCGCGCCGCCGGAAGGGCGGCAAGGTTTCGCCGGAACGCGCCTGGTCGCCTTGAATCGGATGGTCTCCCCCCGTTTTACGGGGGGAGTACCGCCGAAGGCGGGGAGGGGGGCGGACGCATCCTGCGGCACTCGCCCCCTCCACCATGCTTCGCATGGTCCCCCTCCCCCGCTGCGCAGGGGAGGAATCGCACGCGTTGACAGGTCGAATGTCCCGGCACGTTATATCGATGAGGAAGTGCGATGATCGCGAGAAACAATAGTCGCCACGCATGACGAAGAAACTGCCGAGTCCGAAACATCGGTGGCTGAGGTCGCCGGGGCCGGTGGCCGACGGGTTGAAGATCGGCCTGCTCGGCGGCTCGTTCAATCCGGCGCATGAGGGCCATCTGCATGTCAGCGAGGTGGCGCTGAAGCGCCTCGGGCTCGACTATGTGTGGTGGCTGGTGGCGCCGCAGAATCCGCTGAAGCCCGTCGCCGGCATGGCGCCGCTCCCGCAGCGCCTCTGCTACGCCGCCGACAAATTCGAGCACCACCCGCGCATCGTCGTCGTCGATCTCGAAGGCACGCTCGGCACCCGTTACACAATCGACACGTTGCGTGCATTGAAGCGTCGCTTTCCGCGCGTTCACTTCGTCTGGCTCATGGGAAGCGACAACCTGCAGCAATTTCATCGCTGGCGCCGCTGGGCGGACATCGTGCGCACCGTGCCGATCGCGGTTGTGATGCGCCCCGGCTCCTGTTTGGCGCCGCTGCGGGCGAAGGCGCTGCAACGCTTCGGCGCAGCGCGCGTCACCAACGAACGCAGGCTGCCCTTGGCGAATCCGCCGGCCATCGCCATTTTGGATGGAGCGCGCAACCCGGCCAGCGCCACCGCCATCCGCGCACGCCAGCTCGCCGGCGAGGTGTTGGTGCGCTGCCTGCCGGCATGATAGGATTAGGCACCAATCAAAGGAGAACAGACCTGACAAACAAAACCAGTGGGCTCAAAAAGCCAATACGAAAGACGGCAGCCAAGGCGTCCAAGAGCGCCAGGACACAAAAAGAAGAATCGCTGCTGCACCGGGTGATCCAGTCGCTCGACGCCGACAAGGCGGAAGACATCGTCACCATCGATCTCGAAGGCCGCTCCTCCATTGCCGATGCGCTGGTGATCGCCAGCGGGCGTTCGACGCGGCATGTCGCCTCGATTGCCGAGCATCTGGCGCGCAAGCTGAAGGAGGCGGGTTACGGCACCCGTCCGCTCAACGGCGCGAGCCAGGGCGATTGGGCGCTGGTCGATGCGGGCGATGTGATCGTGCACATCTTCCGGCCCGAGGTGCGCGAGTATTACGACCTCGAAGGCATGTGGAGCGTGAAGGAGCCGGCGCGCGCAGCCGTTTGAAACTTCACCGGACGTTGTTCTCGTTTCTGAGCCTTCGTGTTCTTTGTGCTCTTGGTGGTAAACCCCACCACAAAGTGCACCAAGACCACCAAGCTGTGTGTCATCTGATCAGGGCAAAAACCGGCCACTTCTAAGGCGCGAGGTTATCATGCGGCTTCTCACCCTGGCCGTCGGCGTCGCGCGCGGCACCAACGAAGGCGCGCTCACCGATGAGTACTGCAATCGCGCAGCGGCGATGGGCAAGCGGCTTGGGTTCTCATCGATTGCGATCGAAGAAGTGCAGGTGTCGAAGAAGCGCGAGGCCGCCCTTCGCATGGAAGAGGAAGGCGAGCGGCTCGTCACGCGCATGCCGCCGCAGGCACACATCATTTGCCTCGATGCCAAAGGCAAAGGCATGACCAGCGAAGACTTTGCCGAGATGCTGGGCGTGATGCGTGATGCCGGCGCGCGCGATCTGGCGTTCGTCATCGGCGGTCCGGACGGGCTCGATCTGGGCCGCAAGGTGAAGCCGGGACGCAGCCTCGCGTTCGGTCCGCAAATCTGGCCGCATCTTCTCGTGCGCGTCATGCTGTCGGAACAGATCTATCGCGCGATGACCATCCTCTCCGGCCACCCGTATCACAGAGGATGAGAGCCGCAAAACCCTCCCTTGAAAAGGGAGGGTCGGATCGCGCGAGCGATCCGGGGAGGGATCATTCCATAATCGATGATCCCCACCCGACGCGCTGGCGCGCGTCGACCTCCCCTTTGCAAGGGGAGGTGCTTCGTCTCAGCGACCTCCGCGTGAAACCAGGCGTAACCCGATCTTAACCGTGCCGAGCGAATGTCATGTGCCGCATTGGGACAGGGCACATGGAAATCAACCGCACGGATCGGGTCTCATCCTCGAATGTGCGCCGGCTGAAACCGGCGGGCAGCCAGGATTCGAGTTTCACCGTCGCCGCCAGCGATGCGCCGCGCGCGCAATCCGTCGCGGCACCCGGGCCCATCGCCACGGTCGACAACATCCTCATGCTGCAAGGCGTGGACGATTCCACCAGCGGACGCTCGCGCGGACTTCGCCGTGGCGAACAGCTGCTCGACATGCTGGACGAAGTTCGCGACGGCCTGCTCTCCGGCGGAATTCCCCGCGTCACGCTCACGCGGCTGGCCACCGCCGTAAGCCACCGCCAGGACACTTTCGCCGATCCCAAATTGCAGACTGTTCTCGACGAGATCGAGCTCCGCGCCCGCGTGGAACTGGCAAAGCTCGAGCAGGCCGACCGGCTCGCCAGCTAAGGCGGTGTGGAATAAGCCGGTGTGGATAAAGGTTTTTCCTTCTCGGGGCGGCAGGAATTCCATTTGCCGCCGGACTCCGGCCTCTGTATAAACCCGCGCGCCAGAGGAAGGGCGAATCCACTCGAAGGGGTGCGTGCATGGGTACTGAACTCCCGGCCGGATACCGGCCGCAGGAAACCGAACCCTTTATGAATGAGCGGCAGCGCGAGTATTTCCGCCGCAAATTGAACGGCTGGAAGGACGAGATCCTTCGCGAGAGCCGCGAAACCATCCAGAACCTTCAAGCTGAAACCACACCGCATGCCGACCTGGCCGACCGCGCCTCAACCGAGGCCGAGCGCCAGCTGGAACTCAGGACCCGCGACCGCCAGCGCAAGCTGATCTCCAAGATCGATGCCGCGTTGCGCCGCATCGAAGACGGCTCCTACGGCTTCTGCGAAGAAACCGGCGAGCCGATTTCACTCAAGCGCCTCGATGTGCGCCCCATCGCGACCCTGTCCCTCGAAGCGCAGGAGCGTCACGAGCGCCGCGAACGGGTCTATCGCGACGATTAGCCGCTTCGCGGCAGAAGTCGGAAACCAGAATTCAGAAGCCAGAAAAGAAGTGCGCCCGCAAAAAGTGGGCGCGCCTCATTCCAACTTCTGACTTCTGAGTTCTGATTTCTGCCGAAGGCTAAAACGGCATCAGGATATCGAACAGCTGGCTGCCATAGCGCGGCTGCTGCACGTCGGTGATCTGTCCCTGGCCGCCATACGACACGCGCGCTTCGGCGATCTGCGACAGATTCACCGTGTTGTCGCTGGTGATGTCCTCGGTGCGCACGATACCGCCGATCTGCAAATCGCGGAGTTCGCTATTCACGCGCACCTGTTGATGGCCGCTGACGACGAGATTTCCGTTCGGCAGCACTTGGCTCACGATTCCGGCCAGGGTCAAATTGATCGCCTCTGACCGGTTGATGGATCCGGCGCCGACATTCGACGTGTCCGAACCCATCTTCACCAAGCTCGCAGGATCGGCGCCCGGCAGCCACTGCGGGATCTTGCTCTCCAGGCCAAAAAAATTCGTGAGGTTCGCGTCGTCCGAATTCGTTCGCGTGCGCGTGGTGGTGTCGGACAGCTTGGCCGCATCGGCAATGCTGATGTCGATGGTCAGTAGGTCGCCGACGTGGCTGGCACGCGGATCGTGGAAGAAGCTGCGCGATCCCGGCGCCCACAGCGAATTGGCCTGGCGCGGTCCAGACGGGCCCTGCTCGGTCGGCATCGTCACCGGCTGATATGTGGCCGGCGCAGTCGGTGTGGCAATCGGATCGAGCTTCGGCTGTGCCCCGATGTTCTGAATCCGGTCGACTGCGCTGCAGCCGCAAAGCAGTGCGGCAACCGAGGCGGCGGCGAGGAGGCGAGTCTTGTTCCTGATCATGTCTGACGCTTTCTACGGTTGTGTCGCTGCGAGTTGCTGCGGAATGGCCAGGGTGGCGTCGCCGACGTGGACCTGGCCTGCGCCGGTCACGACGGCCGAGACCTGCCGGTACGACACGGGATTGAGCACGGTCACCGTGTCGCCCATGCCGCCTTCGCTCATCGCCTTGCCGGTTTCGGTCAAGGTGATGCCAGGCGCGGCGAAGGTCATCGTCACGTTGATGCCTTTGGTGACGAGGATCGGCTTGCGCACATCGTCGCGGCGCAGCGGCTCTCCGGCGTGCAGGAAGCGGCGCGCTTCCATGCCGGAAAGATCGCTCATCGACGACGCGATGTCGGCGACCAGCGGCGCGGCCACGTTCTGGTAGCTGAGATCGGATTCCGAGATCACGTCGCCGCGCTTGATGTCGTGCGCCGGTACCACGATGCGGGCCTGTGTCGCCGGATTGGCGATTTCGGCTGCGGCCGGCGTGCCGCCGATCAGCGCCAACGCCAGAGCCAGTGCGAAGATTTTCATCAGGTTCCTCCCATCCGAGCGGTGGTCTGCAGCATGTCGTCGGCCGCGGTGACCACTTTGGAATTCATCTCGTAGGCACGCTGGGCAGAGATCAGCGACGTCATTTCCTGCACCGGATTGACGTTCGCCGTCTCGAGAAAGCCCTGCTGGATCGTGCCGTAGCCGGTCGAGCCGGGAAGGCCCGATTGCGGCGAGCCGGACGACGGCGTCTCGATGAAGAGATTGTCGCCTTGGGCCTGCAGCCCGCCTTCGTTCGGGAAGCGAACCAGTTCGATCTGCCCCAGGGTCTGCGGCGCCGTCTGTCCCGGCACGGTTGCCTGCACCTGGCCTTGCGCATTCACCGTCACCGACAGCGCATTGGTGGGCACGGCGACGCCGGGCGCCACCGTGTAGCCCTTGTCGGTGACGATCTGGCCTTCGGGCGACAGAGCGAAGTTGCCGGCGCGCGTGTAGGCATCGGTGCCGTCCGGCATGGTGATGTGGAAATAGCCCGGCCCCTGAATCGCCACGTCGTACGGGTTCTGCGTGGCGGAAAGGTCGCCCTGCGTCATGATGCGGCTGACGGCGGCGGTGCGGACACCGGCGCCGAGCTGGATGCCGGATGGCAGCACGGTTCCTGAATCCGAGGTCTGTGAGCCGGCCTGCTCCACATTCTGGTACAGCAGATCCTGGAACTCGGCGCGCTGTGCCTTGAACCCGGTCGTGTTCATGTTCGCGAGATTGTTCGCGATCACTTCCACATTGGTCTGCTGCGCCTGCATACCGGTTGCGGCGATGCTGAGGGCTCGCATGGTCCTGCTCCTTTAGCTTTCGATCGTGCCAAGCTTGTCGATAGCCTGGCGCATCATGTCTTCCTGGGACTGGTTGAGGCTTTCCGACGCCTGATAGGCGCGCATCACCTCGAGCATGCTCGAGATCTCCACCACCGGCTGGACGTTGGAGTCTTCCAGCGCCCCCTGCTCGATGTTGGGCCGCGCAACCGTCTGCGGCTGCTGCGTCGTCGTGTAGAGGCTGGCGCCTTCCTTGGTCAGCGCGCGCTCGTCGGCGAAGCTGGCGAGCTGCACCTTGCCGAGCTGTCCTTTGGCGCCGGTGACGGTGCCGTCCTGGGCGATGTGGATGTCGCCGTCATCGGAGGTGATGGCGAGTTCGCCGCCGTCGCCCTGCAGCAGATCGCCGCTTTCCGTTGAGATGCGGCCCTGCGCATCCAGGGTGAAGTGGCCGTTGCGGGTGTAGTGCGTGGTGCCGTCGGCGCGCTTCAGCACGAAATAGCCGGTGCCGTTGACCGCCAGATCGAACGGTGCGTTTGTCTTTTCGACCGCGCCTTGCTGAAGGTCGCGCGCCAGTCCCGCATCCTGCACGAAGCTGTAGCTTTGCGGCCCGTCCTGGCCTTCCGAAGGTGGAGCGGTCTCGATGTATTGCTGGAACATCGCGGTTTCGCGCTTGTATCCGGGCGTCGAGACGTTCGCGATGTTGTTGGCGATCGCGTCGATCGAGCGATACGCCGCGAGCTGCTGCGAAAGGCTGACGAGAACTGTCTGGTCCATGGCCGGCGGTATCCTTTCTGGTCCGTCGTACGCGTCTGCTCTGCACCGGGCGTGCCGCTTGCAAACGTGAGCAAATCCGCGGGATTCGCGATGGCGCCGCCATGCCACTGGGAAGTCTCTGCCGGGTGGAGTCTTCCGCCTTCCTCAATTCGAGGGATGATTTGAACCACTCCTTAACCACAACTGCATAACGTCCGGATGCGCGGCTTGCCTGCGCAAATCCGGAACGGGGCGAATGGCGAAAAAGGACATCGCGAAGACGGAAGCCGAGGCTGAGGATCGCGAAGACGGCGACGGCGCCGCCGCGGCCGAGCCGAAGAAAGGTTTCGTTAAGAAAATTCTCGGCAGCAAGAAGATGCTGCTGATCGCCGGCGGCGCACTCTTGCTGCTGCTCGCCGGCGGCGGGGGCGGCGCCTACTTCTTCCTGTTCAGCAAGCCGGACGCGAGCGCCACGAAAACAGCCGATGCCGCGCCACCGCTGCCGCTGACGCCGCCCGATGTCGCCTACTTCGACATGCCGGACCTGATCGTCAACATCCAGACGGCGGACGGCACGGCCGCGTATCTCAAGCTCGGCATTTCGCTGGAGCTCGATTCCGTGGCAGAGAAGGCCGGCTTGCAGGCGCTGAAACCGCGCATCGTCGACCAGTTCCAAGGCTACCTGCGCGAGTTGCGCGTCGACGACCTCAAAGGCAGCGCCGGCGTCTTGCGCGTGAAGGAAGAGCTGTTGCGGCGGGTGAATTTCGTCGCCGCGCCCTATCGCGTGAAAGACGTGCTGCTCAAGGAAATGATCGTTCAATAGGAACACCATGGCTGACGAAACGGAATCCATCGACATCGCAAGCGCCGATTCCGGCGCCTCGCCGGAGCGCATCCTGAACCAGGACGAGATCGACAGCCTGCTTGGCTTCGACGTCAACGAAGACATGATGCAGGACAAGTCGGGTGTGCGCGCCATCGTCAATTCGGCGCTCGTCTCCTACGAACGCCTGCCGATGCTGGAGATCGTGTTCGACCGCCTGGTGCGGTTGATGACGACCAGCTTGCGAAACTTCACCTCCGACAATGTGGAAGTGAGCCTCGACAACATCACCTCCATCCGCTTCGGCGACTATCTGAATTCGATTCCGCTTCCGGCCATCCTGGCCGTGTTCCGCGCCGAGCAACTCGACAATTACGGCCTGTTTACCGTCGATTCGAACCTCATCTATTCGATCGTGGATGTGCTCCTGGGCGGTCGCCGCGGCACCGCCGCCATGCGCATCGAAGGCCGGCCCTACACGACGATCGAGCGGACCTTGGTGCAGCGCATGGTCGAAGTGATCCTCAACGACATGTGCCAGGCCTTCGAACCCTTGGCGCCGGTGGATTTCGCGCTCGACCGGCTCGAGACCAATCCGCGCTTTGCCGCCATCGCCCGGCCCGCCAACGCGGCCATTCTGGTCAAGCTGCGCATCGACATGGAAGACCGCGGCGGCCGCACCGAGCTGCTGTTGCCCTATGCCACGCTCGAGCCAATCCGCAAGCTGCTGCTGCAGCAATTCATGGGCGAGAAATTCGGCCGCGACTCCATCTGGGAAAGCCATCTGGCCAGCGAGCTGTGGGCAACGCGAGTCGAGATTGACGCCATCCTCGACGAACAGATCATGTCGCTGAACAAGATCATGACCATGCAGGTCGGCGACACCGTGATGCTGAATGCCAGCCCCGAGTCGAAAATCGAACTGCGTTGCGGCGGCGTTCCGCTGCTACGCGGCCGCATGGGCCGCGTCGGTGCTTCCGTCGCGGTGCGCGTCGAAGACGCCATCGAACGCACCGATGCCTCCCGCTCCTTGTGAGGACAATGATGTCGATCTCTCTTGCCGTTGAGCTCCTGCTGTCCGTTCTTCTGGCCGCGACGCTCGTCTATTGCGTGCTGCTGGAGCGGCGCTTGTCCGCGTTGCGCTCCGGCCAGGACGGGCTGAAAGACACCCTCTCCGAGTTGAACACGGCCATCGGCCACGCCGGCGCCTCGATGCGCGCGCTGAAAGCGAACGCAGCGAGCGTGTCGGAGCAGCTCGAAGCCGGCATCAGCCGCGGCCGCAGCATCGCCGATGAGCTGTCGCTGCTGACCTCGTCGGGCGATCGCATCGCCTCGCGCATCGAGCAGAGCACACCGAAGGCGGCATCGCCGCTGCCGTCGTCTCTCTCCAACCGGCTGAACGCGTTGCGTCCGCAGTTCGCGGCGAACCTCCGATGACATCCATGCTCAAGCATATCCGGCTGATGCCGATTGTCATCGTGGCCTGCGGTGCGCTCTTGCTGGTCAAGGGCTGGGGCATCGCCGAAGAGGCCCGCGCGCAGAGTGCGCCGTCGGCACCCGCCGCCGTGCCGCATCCCGCATCGCCTGCAGCCGCATCCGATCCGGCAGCGGAGGATTCCACAACCGCCAGCCCCGCGGCCGTCGATGTGCTGACCAGCCTCGGCAAACGCCGCGCCGCGCTCGATGCGCGCGAACGCGACCTCACGATGCGTGAGAACATGATCGATGCCGCCGCCAAGCACGTCGATGCGCGCATCGCGGAGCTGAAGGCGCTGCAGGTGAACCTGCAAACCATGATGGGCCAGCGCGATACCGCCGAGCAGAAGCAGCTCGATGCCATCGTGAAAAGCTATTCGTCGATGAAGCCGGCCGATGCCGCGCGCATCTTCAATTCGCTGTCGGATGATGTGCTGGTGCCGGTTGCCGCCGCCATGAAGCCCGATGTGCTGGGCGCCATCCTTGCCAAGATGCAGGCGGATGAAGCGCAGAAGCTGACGGTGAAGCTCGCCAACCGGCTGAAAGTGACACCGCCCATGCCCGCGCCCGTCCAGCAGGTGGCGGCGGCGAACCCGCCAGTCGCGGCGCCGCAAACGGCTGCTCCCGTAGCCAACACGTCGGCCAGTGCTCCGACGCAGGCCGCGACCACACCGCCGAATGCGTCCGTGCCGGCACCGTCGCAGCCGCAGCCGCAGCCCGCCGCCGCCAACGCACCCAATCCGGTCGCGCCGAAAGCGGGTCAGGCCAAGTGAATGCGATGCCGAAGCGGCAAACCCGGACCCACATGGCACGCGTCATCGCGGTCTGCGGTGCATTCCTCGCGCTGACCAGCAGCGCGCACGCCGATTCCGTTTCGTCGAACACCGCCAACGGATTTGCGCGGCTTCTGTTTACGGTCGATCCGGCGGCGCACGAGACCACCGAAGTATCCGGTGGCGTGCTCACCCTCCATTTCGACCGCAAGCTCGCCATCGATGCGAATGCGCTGGCGCACGGACTTGAGGCTTATGTCTCCAGCGTCCGCGCCGATGCGGACGGACAGACGTTCCGCCTCGCCCTTGCGCAAACGGTGACGCCGCACACGAGCATCTCGGCAAATCACATCGCCGTCGATCTTGTCCCCGCCACCTTCAGCGGCACGCCCCCCGATCTTCCGCCGCCGCCGCCGAAAGCCACCGCGCCCGATCCCAACACTTTGCCCGCGCTCATCATCCGCGCCGGCAGCTATGCGAATTTCAGCCGCATCGTGTTCGATTGGCCGAAACCGGTGCGCTATTCGGTCGCCGGCAAGGGTGGGCATCTCAGCATCCGTTTCGCCGGGCTGGCCAAACCGGACTACACGCAGCTCGAACACGTCGCACCGCCTTGGGTCAAGCATGCGGGCTGGCGCACCGATGTGAGCACCACGACCTTGGAGTTCGAGACCGATCCGGATTCCGCCTATCACGCTTCGACCGACGGAGCGAAAATCATCCTCGACATCCTGGCGCCGAAAACGGACGCGTCGGTTGCGAAGAATGTGACAGCCGCGCTTCCCTCGACAAATGTCGCCGCCACGCCTGCTGCGTCCGCGGGTGCCGGTGCCAGCGCAGCCCAGACGCAGGCCATCGCGCAAACCGCTGCGCAACTGAACGGCTCACCACAAACGGCACCAGCCCCGGCGGTGACCGAGCCGCCGCAGCAAGCCCAAGCGAAATCAGCCGGCAATGCCAAACCCGCCGCCGACGCAAAAACGGATCCAACGCCGCCGCCGGACAGCAACAAACCGCAGGTGACGGCGCGCCGCACGCGCGACGGCGTCACGCTCACCTTCCAGCACACCAATGCGGTCGCGGCCTTCATCCGCGCCGGCGTGGCGTGGATCGTGGTGGACGGCGGCCCTGCCGTCTATGCGGCGGCGCTGAAGACCCAGCTCGGCGATTTTCCCGCGAGCTTCGACACCTCTTCCGGCGACGGAACTTCGGTGCTGCACATTGGCCTCAAGGACAACGAACAGATCGCAGCGCACGGGACTGGCCCTGACATCACGGTCAGGATCGGCCCGCATGTGGCGACACCGGTGACGCCGCTGGCGCTCACGCGCAACGACGACACGCCGCAAGATGCCGCGCTCGCCTCCATCGTTCCGGGCGGTACGCGTGCGCTCACCCTGCCGGACCCAACCGTTGGCGATACCTTGATAATCATTCCCGGTGCGCCGGGACACGGGCTGCCGCTGGAGCGGCAGTATCTGCAGTTCACCGCTTTGCCATCC